>NZ_CP039543.1:3074695-3412043 GCF_013085545.1 Oceanidesulfovibrio marinus | reverse complement strand
AGGTGGTGGAGCGCCCGGCCAGCGTGCTCAAGGAGCTGGTGGAGAACAGCCTGGACGCGCGGGCCTCGCGCATCTCGGTTACCCTGGATCGTGGCGGGCAGGGGCTCGTGGAGGTCCAGGACGACGGCCACGGCATGGGCGCCGAGGAGCTGGAGCTGGCCGTGATGCGCCATGCCACCAGCAAGGTGGCCACCTTTGAGGAGCTTCTGGCCGTGGGCAGCTACGGCTTCCGCGGCGAGGCCCTGGCCTCCATCGCCTCGGTCTCCACCTTCACTATCGCCTCCAGTCCGGACGGCGAGTCGGGCCACGCCCTGGAGGTGGTGCACGGCCGGCTGGAGTCCAGCAAGCCCGTAGCCATGCAACGCGGCACGCGCATCACCGTGCGAGAGCTCTTCACCAACGTCCCGGCGCGGCTCAAGTTCCTCAAGACCCCGGCCACCGAGAACCGCCGCTGCACCGAGATCTTCACCCGCCTGGCCCTGACCCGGCCCGAGGTCGACTTCCGGCTGGAATCCGGCGGCCGCGAGGTGCTGCGCTTCCTGGCCGGGCAGACCCTGCGCGAGCGGCTGGCCGTGGTCTGGCCGCCTGCCGTCACCGAAGGGCTCATCCAGGTGCACGAGTCGGCGCACGGCCGCCGTGTGTACGGGCTCATCGGCCACCCCGGATCGGCCCAGGGCCGGCCCGACCGCATCCTCTTTGCCGTCAACGGACGGCCGGTGCAGGACAAGCTCCTGCTGCGCGCCGTGCGCGACGCCTACTCCGGCCGGCTGCTCTCGCGCGAGCATCCGCAGGTGGCGCTCTTTCTGGAGCTCGACCCGCACGAGGTGGACGTGAACGTGCACCCGGCCAAGGCCGAGGTGCGCTTCCGCGACGAACGCGCCGTCTTCTCCCTGGTGCGGCGGGCCATTGTCCACGGGCTGGAGGGCTCCCTGCCCGGCGCGGCCCTGGGCGACCGTCCTCTGCACACACCTGCCGCAGATTCCTCTTCCCAGGGCGTCGCAGCCACATCCTCGGCGCCAGACATCCCGCAGGAGCAACGTCGCGAGCCCCACGCCCAACCGCCAGAGCGTCGACCGGCCGCCCTCAACGAGTCCTCGGCCAGCTATGCCGGCTCCCTGACCACGCCGGAGCCGCCACCGTTTACGCGCAGCGCGCCACCGCTCACGCCGCCGCGTTCATCGCAGCCGGATCGCTCCCAGGCGCCGCTGCCCTTTGCCCCTGCCGAGGTTTCTTCCACAGAGGCCCCTGCGGTGCGTGACGCGAGCCACGTCGGGCCCGGCGCTGCCGGCCGCGGGTTCGAGTACCTCGGGCAGGTGGCTGCCACCTATTTGCTGCTGCGTCTGGATCACGGCGGATTGGCCGTGCTGGATCAGCACGCCGCGCACGAACGCGTGCTCTTCGACAAGCTTCGCAACGCCAGGGACGCGGGCTCCCGGCCATTGGCCGTGCCCATGGAGCTGCCCCTGCACCCGTCCGAGGCGCAACGGTTCATGGAGCTTGCCGTGGAGCTGGAGCGGCTCGGCTTCTCACTCGTGTCCGAGGGCGCCAAGCTCTCCATCCACGCCGTTCCCGGCGGTCTCTCCCCGGCCAAGGCGCGCGAGTTTCTGCAGTCCTGCCTCGCCGAGCGCGTGGACGACCTCTCGGCCGTCTGGGCCATGCTCTCCTGCCGCATGGCGCTCAAGGCCGGCGAGCCTTTGGCTCCGGACGAGGCCATGGCCCTGCTCGAAGCCTGGGCCGGCTGCGAGGACCGCGACTACTGCCCCCATGGCCGGCCCGTGCTCATCTCCTGGAGCCCGGACGATCTTGCCAAGCTTTTCAAACGCCGCGGCTGACGGCTGTCCAAAAATCTCCGCCGGCTGTCTAAGAAAAGAAAACAGGGGGCAAACCTTTCTATAGAAAGGTTCTTCCCCCGGACCCCCTTTCCAAAGATTTTTATTTGCCTACTTTTGTAGACAGAAATCTCTGAAACACTTTGGAATAATTTCCTTTACAGGTACCTGTCATCCGTAGCCAGGTACTGCGTCACGTAGTCGGCCACGGCGTCTTCCAGCGAGGTGCCTGGCACCGGCGCGCCCACGGCCGCCAGGTGGTCCATGCTCGCCTCGGTGAAGTACTGGTAGCAGTCGCGAATGGCCTCGGGCATGGGGATGTACTCGACACGCATGAAGTTATCCATGGCCGCGAACACGGCTTCGGCCAGGTCGTTCCAGGTGCGCGCCTTGCCCGTGCCCACGTTGAACAGGCCGTTGGCCTCCGGGTTTTCCAGGAACCAGGCCATGACCCTGGCGCAGTCCTTCACGTAGACAAAGTCGCGCTTCTGGCCGCCGTCCGCGTAGTCCTCGCGGTGGGACTGGAAGAGCTTGAGCGAGCCGTGCGCCGCAATCTGCTCGTACGCCTTGCAGACCATGGAGCGCATCTCGCCCTTGTGGTACTCGTTCGGCCCGAACACATTGAAGAACTTGAGGCTGACGATATTTTCGAGCAGGCCCGCGTTCCTGGCCCAGAGGTCGAAGCGGTGCTTGGAGTAGCCGTACGGGTTGAGGGGCCGCAGGTCGTCCAGCGCATCCGGATCGTCGTTGAAGCCTTGGGAACCGTCGCCGTAAGTGGCGGCGCTGGAGGCGTTGATGAAGCGCGCGCCGTGCTCCAGGGTCCAGGCGCAGAGCGTCTGGGTGTAGCGCAGGTTGTTCTCCCAGAGGTAGTCCACGTCGCGCTCCGTGGTGGAGGAGCACGCGCCGAGATGGATGACGGCCTGCGGTGCGTCCCACGGTTCCTCGCCGTGGAGCATCATCTCCATGAACGTGTCCTTGTGGAAGTAATCGGTGTAGGCGAGGTTGCGCAGGTTGCGCCACTTCTCGCTCTTGCCGAGGTTGTCCACGACGATGATGTCCTGCACGCCCATCTGGTTGAGCTGCCAGACCATGGCGCTGCCCAGGAAGCCGGCGCCGCCGGTGACGATATACATGGTGATTCCTTGCTCGCTGAGGTTCGCTTACGGCCGCGCGGCCGGATGGTGGATAACGCCGCGCGCCGCCAAGTGGATAGCGCCGTCGGCGCTCTTTCGCAATTCCAGGCCGAACATGGCTGGGATGGTCTCTGTCAGCGGCCGGCCCAGGCAGCAGGCTGCCACGGCCGCCTTGTCCGCATCGTCCATTGCCGGCAGCCGCTCCAGGAGCATGCTCCGCGCTCCGGCGTCGAAGCGCACGGCCGCGAGAATGGCCTCCTGCGCAGCCGTATCGGTTGCATCCGCATGCAGCCGCCGCGCCCATTGTGCGAGGTCCTTGTAGCCGCACCGGGCCTCGTGCGCCGCGATGAGTTCGGCGATCGGCCCTTCTGCGCCCACGATGTCATGCCGGGTGATCCGGCCCGTGTCGTAGGCCGCGGCCAGGGGCTCTGGGTCCTTGCACAGCAGCAACCGGCACTCCAGGGGCCTGGCCTGGTAGCGCGCGCAGCCGGCCGTTACCTCTCCGGATTCCGGCTCCAACAAAAACATGCAGGCCCAGCCGCCCGGCAGGGAGCGCAGCTTGACCACCTCCTGCTCCAGCGGCACCAGCTCGCCGCGGATCTGATCGTGCACCAGCTCGCCGCGGCGGAAGGTGACCAGATGCACGAGATCGAACCCGCCGTCACCGCCGATAAGCGCCAGGTCCTCCTGATGCAGGGCCGGGGTGGAGCGCCGGCAGCACTCGCCGCAGCGGTCGCAGACCAGATCCATCAGTCCTCCTCCGTGCACACGGCGCGCGCCCAGAGCCGGCAGGTCATGTCTGCGCGGTCCACGTAGCCCATGACCGCGTTGACCATCCACGCCTGGGTGAAGGTGCGGCGGTCCGCGCTCCAGAGATAGCGCTGCTCGTGGTCGAAGAGCGGGTCCATGCAGTAGTCGCGCACCTCGCCGGCCGGGTCCAGCAGCCGGGACAGCTCGGCCACGGTGGGCAGCCGCCAGCGATTGCAGCCCGCAAAATTCTGTGTGTTGAGCGCATCCACGTACGCCTTGGCCTCGTCCCAGCCCATGGGATACGGCGAACCGGACCGCTGCCAGACGAGCCTGGCGGCCGGGTCGCGCACGGTGCCGCCCAACGGCTCAAAGGTTGGCCGACGCCCCGCTGCCGGCCGGCCCAGGTGGTCCAGACCGAACGCCTCCAGCTCGAAGCGCGGGCCTGTCTTGATGGGCTCGCTCCGCACGGCGACCTGCTCGGGCTGCGGCTCGTCCGCCTCATCCAGCCAGTTTTCCGGCACGGCACAGATGGCCTCCACCTCCTCGCGCCAGCGCGCCTCAAAGGCGTCGAGGTCGGCGCACATGGCCTCGGCGGTCTGGTACCTGTCCGCCGGGTTGGGGGCCAGGGCTTTCCGGAAGAACGCCTCGCACTGGCTGTAGAGCGCGTCGCTGAGCACGGTGGAGTCCAGCGGCGCCTCGCGCGAGAGGCCGTCCTCGTCACCGGCGTCCGGCTCCTTGCCCTGTGGCAGACCAAACCCGCACGCGCCCACATCGCCATGCGGCAGCCGGCCCGAGAGCATGCGGTACAGGGTGACGCCCACAGCGTAGAGGTCTGCCGGCGGCCCTGCCGAGTCCGGGTCGTCCTCCTGCTCTGGGGCCGCGTAGTACGGCGAGCCGACCTTGACGCCCGGGTGGCGGTTGGGGTCCACCTCGCCGCGCAGCTTGGACAGACCGAAATCGATGACCTTGACCGTGTCCTCGTCGCTGAGGAGCAGGTTGAAGGGCTTGATGTCGCGGTGGATGACACCCGCGTAGTGCATGCGCGCCAGGGCGTGCAGGGTCTGTCGCGTGTAGCGGAACGCCTTTTCCGGACGCAGCCGGCGGCTGGGCTCCTCCACGCGGTAGGTCTCGCCCATGACGCCGCCGAGGTTGTGGCAGGCGTACTCCAGCACAAAGTACGGCCGGCCGCGCTGGTCCTCATCCAGATCCCACACGGCGCTGAGGTTGGGATGATTGAGCCGCGCCATGAGCCGCGCCTCGGCCACGAACTGGCTCTCCAGCGCGTCCATGCCCACGAGGTCGGCGAGCTGCTCCACCGGGGCCAGCAGCTTGAGGGCCACGATCTTGCCCAGCTCGGGCAGCCGCGCCTTGTACACCGCGCCCATGCCGCCCTTGCCCAGCAGGCCGAGAACTTCGTAGCGACCGATCAGCATTCTACCAGAGCCTGTCCGCGTATTGCCTGGGGAGTCCTTTTTCCACAATAGACTCCGCCGTGGTCTTGATGTCGTAAGCCACCTTGCGCAGGGTCATCTCGCGGCGCACCGTGTCGTAGAGCACGTACTTGGCGCGGTTGTCGCCGTCGCGCGGCTGGCCCACGCTGCCGATGTTGGCGATGTAGCGGCGGGTGGGCGCGAACTGCGTGTGCTCCTCAAGCTCGGAATGCTCCACCGTGCGGCCGTCCCAGCTGACCAGGGCGAGCTCGTGGGTGTGTCCCACGAAGCAGATATGCTCGCGCATACGGCGGAAGCTGGCGGCCAGGTCCGTATCCTCCATGACAAAGAGGTAGGTGAGGGCCGACTCCGGCGGGAAGCCGTGCACCATGCGGCAGCCGTACTTGACCATGGCCAGCGGCATGTGGCTGATGTGGCGCATGGACTCTTCCGAGAGGAGCTCGCGCGTGCGCGCCAGGGCCTGCCTGGCGTGGCTGTTGAACCAGCTGCGCTGGTCTGCGCTGAGCAGGCCGAGCTCGTGGTTGCCCAGCACGGAGGGAATGGCGCGCTGCTGCAGCAGCTTGATGACCTTGTCCGGCTCCGGGCCGTAGCCCACGTTGTCGCCCAGGGAGTAGATGGCGCGCACGTCATACGCGTCGATGTCCGCCAGGACGGCCTGGAAGGCCATGAGATTCGCGTGGATATCCGAAAGCACGGCGATCAGCATCGGCCATGCATAGCAAACGATTGCGGGAGGTGTATAGCTCAGACGCTGCGGCCGGCAGGCTTGCCTTCCACGGCGCGCCGGTAGGCGATGGCCGCGGCCACAAAGCGCTTTGCCCAGTGCGGCTCGCCCACGGCGTGGAGGTGCGTGTAGGAAGCCCAGGTATTCTTGTAGAGCAGGCCGTCCAGGCCGGCGAGGATGCCGTGGCCGCGGTTCATCTTGAGCGCGAAGTTGAGCACCGTACCGTCGGCCGCGCTGCACAGGGAGTAGTGGAACTCGTGGCCCTTGATGACGGCGCCTTCATCGTGGAACGGGTTCTTGGCAACCACCTTCGCTTCCACGTAGCCCAGGCCCTGCGGCTTGCCGCACAGCTCCGTGCGCACTGGGAATACACCGGCCATGGGGAACTCCAGGCCATCCACCACCAGGGCGTCGCACAGGTACATGAAGCCGCCACACTCGGCGTAGATGGGCAGCTCCATCTCGGCCAGGGCGCGCACGCGCTGGCGGATGATGTTGTTGGAGGCCAGCTCCTTGGCCTTGAGCTCCGGGAAGCCGCCGCCGATGTAGAGGCCGTGCAGGTCGGGCCAGTCGGCCGGACGGAGCAGATCGACCTCCACAAGCTTGGCGCCGGCAAGCTCCAGGGCTTTGAGGTTCTCCGGGTAGTAGAACCAGAAGGCCTCGTCCTTGGCCACGCCGATGCGCACCTTGCTGCCGGCCGGTTCGGCGTCGAGGAAGAAGGGCTTGTCCGGCTTGTCGATGGGGCCTGCCGCCTCGGCCGCCTCACGGATGCGCGGCACATCGCAGTGCTCTTCGATGATATCTGCGAGGGAATTGAGGATGGCGTCAGACGCGGTCATGTCCCGGTCGCCCACCAGGCCCATGTGCCGCTCCGGGATGGGGTTGCCCGGGAGCTTGGGCAGCGCGCCGAGCACCGGCACGTCCGTGTCGCGCTCGATGCAGCGTGTGGCGAGGTTCTGATGGCGTTCGCCGGCCACGCGATTGAGGATCACGCCGGCCAGGGGCAGGTCCTTCTCGAACGCCTTGACCCCGGCGACCACGGCAGCGGCCGTGCGGGTCATCTTGGTGATGTCGAGTACGAGAACGACGGGGCAGCGCAGGGTGCGCGCCAGCTCGGCCGTGGAGGCGGAGCCGTCCTCATCCTTGCCGTCGAAGAGGCCGCGATTGCCTTCGATGACGGCGATTTCGCGTCCGGCGGCAGCGTGGAGAAAGAGGGAGACGAGAGTGTCGGATGGAAAGAGAAAAGGGTCCAGATTCGTCGCGGCAGTTCGTCCTGCAAGGGCGAGCCATGCGGCGTCGATGTAGTCCGGACCCTTTTTAAAAGGCTGAACTATTGAGCCGGCTCGCGCCCAGGCGCGGCAGAGTCCGAGGGAGACTAGCGTTTTTCCCGCGCCTCCGGAGAGGCCGGAAACGATAACCCGCGGCAGAGTCACAGCCCCGGACGAAGTCGGCGAGTTCATACGGTCTTCTCAGGCGGCCGCCAGGCGACGGCCTTTGCGCGTATAGCGGAAGACCGCGGCGCGGCTTAGCCTTCTTCCTGCTTGCCAGCGCCCGTGAGACCATACATGGTGGTGGAACCGGAAGACCAGAACTCAAGCTTGCCATCGTTGACGAGGGCGGTGAGCACCTTCTTGATCTCGCGAGGCTTCTTATCGGGCAGCGCCTTGGCGAAGTCGTTGAAGTAGAACTTGGTCTTGCCTTTCTTGCTTTCAAGGAATTCGATAACTTTTTGCTTATCTTCGTCCATTGTGAAGCCCCTTCAGGCTGAAGGTTGACCGGGCGCAGCCGACAATGGCCGCGCCCGGTTGGAATGTCAGGTCGCCAGCTACTTGACGTGGCTGGTGAACTTGAACTGCGTGGACTGTCTCCAGGTGTAGTACGCCGGATCCCGGAAGTCGTCGATGCAGTGGTGGGTGAAGGGAATGCCCGTCAGCTCGAAGAACTTCTCCCAGCCGATGCGCTCTGCCCAGTCACCCAGGCGCTCGTACTTGCGAGCGTTCTTGGAGTACACCTCGACGATGTTCTTGACCGTCTTGGTGAGGGTGGGCCAACGAGGCGGCTCGTTGGGCACGTAGGCAACCACGACCTTCGAGAACTTGGGCTCGGAGATGCGGTTGGAGATCTTGCCGCCAACCATGATTGCGATACCGTCGCCTTCCTTGTCGGCCAGGGGCAGCGCGGGGCACATGGTGTAGCAGTTACCGCAGTACATGCAGCGGTTCTCGTTGACGGCGACGGTGTTCACCTTCTCGCCCTGGAGCTCGGTCTTGGTGGGCTTGATGGCGCCCAGCGGACACGCGGAAACGGCCAGCGGGATCTCGCACACGTTGTCGAGCACGGAGTGGTCGATGATGGGGGGCTTGCGGTGGATACCCACAAGGCCGATGTCCGAAGCGTGCACGGCGCCGCACATGTTCAGGCAGCAGGCCAGGGAGATGCGCAGGGGAGCCGGAAGGTCCATGGAGGTGAAGTGCTCGTAGCAATCATCCATGACGGCCTTCACCGGGCCGGAAGCATCGGTGGCCGGGGTGTGGCAGTGAACCCAACCCTGGGTGTGCACGATGTTGGTGATACCGGCACCGGTTCCGCCGATGGGGAACTTGTTGGAGCCGCCAGCGAACTTGCGGGAAGCGAGGTCCTCTTTGAGGGCCTTCATCTTCGCTTCGTCATCCACCATGAACTCAACGTTGTTGCGGGTGGTGAAGCGCAGGTGGCCGCCGCAGTGCTTGTCGGCGATCTCGAGCATCTCGCGGATGTGCGAGGTGGTCATCAGGCGCGCGCCGCCGCAGCGGATGGTGTAGACCTTGTCGCCGCTCTTGGCCACGTGGACCAGGATGCCGGGCTCGAGGATCTCGTGATAGTCCCACTCGCCGAAGTTCTTCTTGATGACGGGGGGCAGGAATTCGTCGAATTTCCGGGGGCCGATGTCGGTGATACGATCTTCCATCGGCTTGTCCGGATTGTATCCGGAAGAAATGAAAGCCATTTCTCGTTCCTCCTAGGGTTATCTTTGGTGACGAGAGCGGTAATCGGCGATGTCGCGGGTCCAACCACCAGGAACCTCTTCTTCCTTGAAGAAGATGTAGGGGTTGTTCCGGGGCTCGGACACGTGCTGCGGAATCGCGTCAATGCCAGTAACCTCAAGCAGCTTCTGGAAGCCCATGCGCTTCATGGTCTCGCCCAGGCGCTCGCGGTTCTTGCCCTCTTCCATCCACCAATCCCAGATATTCTCGATGACTTCCTTGATCTCGTCGAAGGGCTCTTCGACCGGGATGAAGGGCACGAGCAGGGAGCCCATCTGGGCGCCGTCCAGGATAGGAGCCTTGGCGCCGCAGCAGATGGAGGCGCCGGTCTCGTCGCCGATCTTCAGAGCGCGAGGCATGACGTTGATGCAGTGCATGCAGCGAACGCACTCGGAGTTGTCGATCTTCAGCGTGGAGCCGTCCCAGGACATGCAGCTGGTCGGGCAGCGATCCACGACTTCGGCTTCGATGTCGAACTTGCCCCAGTCACGACCGGAGTGAGCGCCGGCGTTGGGAGCGAACTCGCCGCCCACGTAGGCCTTGACCTTCTCCTGGTCGATCTTGATGTCGTCCTTCCACATGCCGATGACGGAGAAGTCGGAACGAGCGATGGCAGCCACGCAGCCGTTCGGGCAGGCGTCGAACTTGAACTTGAACTTGTAGGGGAACGCCGGACGGTGCAGCTCATCCTGGTACTCGTTGGTCAGCGTGTGGCAGAGCAGCTGGGAGTCGTAGCAGGCATACTCGCAGCGGGACTTACCGAGGCACGCGGCCGGGGTACGCAGGTTGGAGCCGGAACCACCGAGGTCGGTGTTCAGGTTGTGGGTCAGCTCGTAGAAGATTTCTTCGAGCTGGGGAGTGGTCGTACCGAGCAGCACGATGTCACCAGTGGAGCCGTGCATGTTGGTCAGACCGGAGCCGCGAAGATCCCACAGGTCGCAGATCGAACGCAGGTAATCGGTGGTGTAGTACTTACCGGAGGGCTGGTTGACGCGCACGGTGTGGAAGTGCGCGACGCCCGGGAACTGCTGCGGCTGGTCACAGTAACGGCCGATAACGCCGCCGCCGTAACCGAACACGCCGACGATGCCGCCGTGCTTCCAGTGGGTCTCCTGGTCATGATAGGTGAGCTCAAGTACGCCGAGCAGGTCCTCCGGACAGTCCACAGGAATCTGATAGTCCAGGCCTTTCTCATTCTTGGCGCGGGCCTCAGCCTCCTGCTTAATGTCGGACACGAAGCTGGGCCAGGGCCCCTTTTCGAGTTCGTCCAACATTGGAGTTGGATGTTTCGCCATTGCCTTACCTCCACATGCTTGGTTGGTTGAACAGCATCATCACACGCTCCCGCTCCGGGGGAGACGCACGTTCCGGCCACGAGAGCGATTTGCGTCCTGTCGAAAATGCCCATGGCACGTTCGTGAGGGCGCATGAACTCTTAGTTTATCGGCCTATGGCAGATGCACACGCTAGAAGTATTCAGGTTGTTTGTCAACCGAAATCGGGTCTTACGCGCTTTCCTTCACAATCCCTCAGCCGCCGTCATTGGCCGATTTCATACATTCCGCATGCACCGTCCATCGCTCTATAGACGCCCTCTTGACACCCCTCTGGAAAACCATACGCGAGGCCGGCTTTCTCTCTGCAAACAGCCCGGATTTCATCCCGGCGCAGGTGTCTTTATCGGGCTTGACTCATTGCGTTTCTTCGGTCATGCCCCCTGTACGGATGCACCGAGGAGAATGCCATGCACGACGATAAAGGACACTACTACTATCCCAATCCCGCCGACAAGCAGGTTCGCATGTATGTGCGAGAAAGCGGGGAGACGCCCGGCGCGGTGGAGTTCCGGCTCTACTCGGCCGAGAATCCCGAGATCTGGGAGCGGCACCCGTGGCTTTCTCGCGATGTGGTCGTCGAGGCCGCCAAAATGTACGACAAGCCGGACCGCGATCCCCTTGGCCTGTACGACGAGGCCGTAGCCAAGGCCCTGCTCGGCATCAAATAGCCGTCCCCCCGCCGTTCTCCGGTTCGTCATCCGTTCCGGAGAACCGCGCCCCCCTGCCCTCCGCGGCGCAGGCCGCGCCGCCGCAGCAGTCGTAAAGCGACTCACTGTAGGCGTACAGAATTCTGGACTCCATGCACCGGCGCGTCTCATCGAGCGGCTCCACCGGATGCGCCGCCGCCAGCTCTTTGGCGCGCTCCGGCGAGGGCAACGCGTGCATGCCCTGCTCCAGCCGCTGGCCGTCCGCCGTGGCCAGAAGCACCGCGTCCCGTGAGTCAGTCACCGCCACCAACGGAGCCGGTCCGTTCTCCACAAGCCGTGCCGCGGCCAGGCTCTCCCGCTCGTACGTGGTCACGTCCCCCGGCGCAAAGAGCACCAAAATCAGCGGTCGGCCTGCCCCGTCGAACCCGGCAAGATCCACGACCCGCGTGTACTGCCGCTCGTTGATCGTGGCCTGGACAGGATAGCGCGGCTTGAGCCGTTCGGCCGGCCAGCCCCGTTCCTCCACCAGCAGCCTGGCCAGCGCCTGCCGTATATCCTCGTATGTGGTCGCCTCCACGGCCTCGCCGGTGAGGTAGTCCTCTATGCTGTGCCCGAGACTGATGTCGTGCATGTGCGCCTCCTGCAACAGCACCCACTATACCCCTGTCCGCGCCATCGCGCAAAACGAGAACGGCCGGGCGGCATCCCAGAAAGGACACGGCCCGGCCGACATATTTTCGCGTATCCGGTAGCTCCTACGGCAGCAGAGCGACTCCTGCCTGCATGGCCAGGTCGAACACCGGCGCAGGCGCGGCGCCGAGAACGAGCAGCACGATGGCCAGCACCGTGCCCCAGACCTGCGCTGAGACCGAGGCCCTGACGGCGTTGCGCGGCACGTCCTTCTCGTGGGTGTAGGCGTGGCGAACCAGGCCCAGATAGTAGTAGATGGCTATGGCTGTGTTCAGCACGGCCACGATGACCAGCCAGTTGTAGCCATTGTCCCACAGGGATTGCAGCAGGAACAGCTTGCCCATGAATCCGGCGGTGGGCGGCAGGCCCACCAGGGCGAAGGCACCCACGGCGAGCACCACGGCCAGCGCAGGCTCGCGCTGAGCCAGACCGTCCAGATCGTCCAGGGTGATGTTCTTGCCCGTGTGGGAGATGCGGCAAATGACCCAGAAGCAGGCCAGGTTCATGAGCACGTAGACCAGGGCGTAGAAGCTGGCCGCGGCCAGGCCCTCGGCCGTTCCGGAAACCAGGCCCATCATGATGTAGCCGGCGTGGGCGATGGACGAGTAGCCGAGCAGCCGCTTGACGTCGCGCTGGGCCAGGGCCGCGAGGTTGCCGAAGGTCATGGAGACCGCGCCGAGCACGGCGAGGAACGTGGCGATGGGCCAGCCGGGGACGATCAGCGCGGCAAAGCGCACCAGCACCACGGCGGCGCCCAGCTTGGGCAGCGTGGCGGCAAATGCCGCCGTCTCGTTGGCCGTGCCTTCATACACATCCGGGCACCAGAAGTGGAACGGGAAGAGCGCCAGCTTGAATAGGAAGCCGACCAGGAAGAGCGAGAGGCCGACAACCACCCAGGGCTGGGCCTGGAATGTCAGGGTGAGGCCCTGAAGGTCCGCGATATAGCTGGAGTGCGCGCCGGCCAGCACGTAGGCGTAGCCGAACAGGGCCACGGCCGTGGCCACGGCGCCGAACATGATGTACTTGATGCCGCCTTCGGCCGCATGGCGGTCGTTGGCCCGCAGTGGGATAAGCGCGTAGACGCTGTAGGAGGATATCTCCAGCGCCACGTAGATCGTGATGAGCTCCACGGCCGAGGCCAGGACCATGAGCCCGAACGCCGAGAAAGCGAGGAAGAGCATGTAGTCCGGCCGTTTGTCGCCCTCGATGTCCGGCGGCTTGACCGCGTTGAGGCTCGTGATGGCGAAGCCCACAGCCACGGCGAGCTTGAAGAACTGGGAGAGCTTATCCACGGAGTAGGCTCCGTAGAAGATCGTCCCTGTGAATCCGAGCGAAAGCACGGAGACCACGATTCCGCCGGCGGCGAAATAGGGAACCCAGTTCACGTTCTTGGGGCGCTCTCCCTTGGCCAGAGCCTGGATGAAGAGCAGCACTATGATGCCGAGCTGGAACAACTCGGGCCAACAGAGATCGAGCCGATATTCGGGGTTCACCGTCGTTCTCCGCGTCTGGCTACCTGAGGGCCGCAGCCGCGGCGT
This sequence comes from Oceanidesulfovibrio marinus, assembly GCF_013085545.1. Classification (NCBI taxonomy): domain Bacteria; kingdom Pseudomonadati; phylum Thermodesulfobacteriota; class Desulfovibrionia; order Desulfovibrionales; family Desulfovibrionaceae; genus Oceanidesulfovibrio; species Oceanidesulfovibrio marinus. Next base: position 3,398,921 of record NZ_CP039543.1, on the reverse strand, counting down.
TCAGGTCGTTTGAGGTTTCGTCGAGGGAGAGACCGGCCGCGTTCAACCGCGCTTCGGCCACCTCTCGCGGCGTCGCCTCGTTCTCGGCGACCGCACTCGCGCGTTCGATCTTGGCGTTATAATCGGCCAGGACCTTGCCCACGGACGGGCTGACAACCTTCATGACGATGCCCGGCGCCAGGCCCAGGTACACCGTGAGGACGGCCATGGGCGCGAGATAAACCCACTCACGCAGGTTGAGGTCGGCCCAGCCCCTACCCTTGGGCGATGCAGGCTGGCCCCAGGCCATCTTCAGGCCGAGGCGCAGCATGTACGCCGCCGCGAGCATGGCTCCGGGAATGGCCAGCAGACCGATGAGCAGCTTGTCCTGGAACGCACCGATGAGCACCAGGGCCTCGCCCACGAAGCTGTTCAGCCCGGGGAAGCCGAAGGAGGCCACCGCAAAGAGGCCGAAGAAGCCCATGTACGCCGGCAGGTACTTGCCCAGGCCCATGTTTTCCACGATCTCGCGGCTGTGGCTGCGTTCGTAGATAGCGCCGACCATCATAAAGAGTGCGCCCGTGACGATGCCGTGGTTGAGCATGACGAACAGCGCGCCTTCCAGGCCGCGTTGGTTGAACATGAAGATGCCCAGGGTGACGAAACCCATGTGCGCCACGGAGCTGTAGGCGATCAGCTTCTTCATATCCTGTTGTCCCAGGGCCACGAAGCCGCCGTAGATGATGGAAGCGATGGATATGCCGATCATCAGCGGGGCGAAGTGCTCGGCCGCCAACGGCGTGATGGGCAGGCAGAAGCGCAGGAAGCCGTAGGTTCCCATCTTCAGCAGCACGGAGGCCAGTATGACCGAGCCGGCCGCGGGCGCCTGCACGTGGGCCGCCGGAAGCCAGGTGTGGAACGGGAACATGGGCACCTTGATGGCGAAGGCCAGGGCCATGGCCCCGAAGGTCCAGTACTGGAAGGTGCGGGAGAACTCGCTGTTCATCAGCTCGGGGATGGAGAAGGTCCCGGTCTGCGTGTAGAAGGCCACAATGGCCGCCAGGAACAGCGTGGAGCCCGCCAGCGTGTAGAGGAAGAACTTGAGCGATGCATAGCGCCGCTGGTCGCCGCCCCAGATGGCGATGAGCAGGTACATGGGTACGAGCATCGCCTCCCAGAAGACGTAGAACAGGACGAAGTCGAGCGCCGAGAACACGCCCACGCACGCCGCCGTCATGAACAGCAGGTTGACGTGGAACTCCTTGACCCGGCGTCCTATGTACGTCCACGAGCAGAGCACGCACAGCGGCAGGAGGAGGACAGTGAGCAGCACCATGAGGTAGCTCACGCCGTCCACGGCCAAGTGGTAGGAAAGCCCCAGGCGCGGCACCCATTCGGCGAACTCCGTAAACTGGAAGCCGGGGTTGCCGAGCTGGAACCGGGTTATCAGCGGAATCGCAAAGGCGATTTCGATGAGCCCGGCGCACAGGGTGAACATCCGAGCCGCGAACTCGTTTGCCCGTGAGAGCATGAGCAGCGCAGCGGCTCCGATCGGAAAGAAGATGAGCACGGAAAGAACGGGGAATCCGGTCTCCTGCATGTCCTTAAGCTCCCGTTAACCCATGAACCAGGCGACGGCGAAGACGATGAGTCCGATGATCAGCGCCGTTGCGAGGTAGCCTTGGAGTTTGCCGGTTTGAGTACGGGCCAGGGCATGACCCCCGCGACCCACGCCGTAGACACTTCCATCGAGCGCGCCGTCGATTCCTTTGCGGTCGAAGATCGAGGCGCCCTTGGCCGTGACCTTGAGGAAGGCCAGGCCCACTGTCCTGTAGACCTCTCCCCATACCGAGTCGATTGCGGCGGCCGGCCAGCTCACAAGCTTCATGAAGCCGCGGCCGAACAGCCTGTACAAGTACTCGAAATCGAGGTTGCGTTGCGCATGCGGCACCACGACCTTGCGCAGCACGTAGAAGCCGAGTCCTGTGAAGCCCAGGAGCATGAAGGCCTGGAGCATGTGCCACAGGGTGTACGGCGTATACACGTAGGGGGACATCGTCACGTACTGGCTATAGGGCTCGATTCCCGGCTGGAAGGGCAGCAGCCTGTACAGCAGGCTGGGCCACAAACCGGTGAGAATACAGAAGAAGGAGCCCAGCGCCATGGCGACGTACATGTTCACGGGGATCTTCTTCAGTGGCATCTTGTTTTCCGGCTTGGAGTAGAAGGCGAAGTACGGCAGCTTCAAGCCGACTGAGAGGAACGTACCGACCGCGGCGATCTCCAGCCCGATGGCCAGCCAGGTGCGGTGGGCGCTGGCTGCGCCGGCGATGGTCATGGTCTTGGATACGAAGCCGTTGAAGAATGGCATGCCCGAGATGGACAGGGCCGCGACCATGTAGAAGATGAAGACCAGCGGCAGCCGCCGGACCAGACCGCCCAGCTCCGTGAGCTTGGCCGTGCCTGCGGAGTAGAGCAGACAGCCGGCGCCCATGAAGAGCAGGCCCTTGTACAGAATGTGTGCGTAGGCGTGTGCGCAGGCGCCGTTGACCGTCATGGCTGTGCCTATGCCCACGCCGGCGACCATGTATCCCACCTGAGAGACGATGTGGTAGGAGAGGATGCGCCGCGCGTTGTTCTCGATGGTCGCGTAAAAGACGCCGTAGACAGCCATTATCGTTCCGGCGATGGCCAGAATCTCGACCCCGGCAAAGCCTCTGGCCAGGACGTAGACCGCGGTCTTGGTGGTGAAGGCGGACATGAACACCGCGCCCGTAACCGTGGCTTCGGGGTAGGTGTCCGGCAGCCAGGCGTGCAGCGGAACCACGGCCGCGTTCACGCAGAAGCCGGCCATGATCAGGTAGTCATAGAGCTGCAGGGCGTGGGGGTCCGTGGGCAGGAAGTCGAAGGTGCCCAGAGCCTGGGAGCGGAGCAGCAGTCCGCCCAGGAGCAGCAGACCGCCCATGGTGTGGAACAGGAAGTACCGGAACGCCGCCCCGGCCGCGAGCTTGTTCTCGCGGTTGAAGAGCACCAGGAACGTGGAGGCCACGCTCATGAGCTCCCAGAAGATGAACAGGGTCAGGTAGTCCCCGGCAAAGACCGAGCCGAATGCGCCGCCCACGTAGAGCAGCGCCGCGATGTGCTGCGTCTTGTTCTTGAGGTGGAAGGCGAACACGAAGCCGAGGAATGACTGGATGGCGAACACGTGGGCGAAGATAATGGAGAGCTGGTCCACTCGTCCGAAAGTCAGCTTCAGCCCGAGGTAGTGGATCTCCCAGTGGGCACCGTTGTCCATGCAGTAGATCGCGGCCAGCGCCAGGGCAGGCACGAGGAGCGTGATCCAGCGCACAATGTTGCGCGGCAGGAACGGCGTGATCAGTGCTGCCGGTATGAACAGCGCGGCTGGGTGGAAAAAGCTAGTCAGCATAGAAATCCTCTCTTCTGCCGAGCACTTTGGCCACGATCTTCTTGAGCACCAGAATCATGGCGGTGGCGCAGATGAACCCGAACAGCGGCCAGAAGCCGGGCCAGCCGTCGATTTCGAAGTGCGGCGCATCCACGTCGAAGAAGCCCATGGGAGCGTTGCCGTGCCCACCGTGGGCGGCCCCGCCGTGTGCTTCCTCACCGTGACCTTCCATGGCGGCTTCCTCGTGGTGCTCAGCCTCCTGCTCCTTGAGGGGCTCGACCTCCAGAGGCCCGTGCGCCTGACGCTCCAGCTCGGAGCTTTCCGTGATGTGTCCGGCCGGGTGGATTTCCTCCCCCTGCGGCGCGGGCCGCACGAAGACGTTCACGAGCACCAAGATGAGGAGAGCGATGAAGAGCAAATTCAACCAGAATTTTGCTCGCCGCCGCTGCAGCTCCAGCCAGTCGCCCAATGTGTCGGTGAACATGCTTCAATACCTCAGAAGGAGAAGGTCTTGATGAAGTTGAGGAAAATCTGCGGATACAAACCCAGGATCACGCTGATCGTGGCGGTGATCAGCAGCGGGACCACCATGACAGGCGAGGCCTCGCGGTACTCTTCCAGCTTCACGCCCGGAGCGGCCGGCAGGAAGAACGCCTTGTAAATGATGGGGCCGAAGTATCCCGCGTTGAGCAGGGTCGAGGCCAGGAGCGCAATGAGCAGGATGTTCTCGTGGATGCTCACCGCGCCTCGGACCATATACCACTTGGAGACGAAGCCGCAGACCGGCGGTACGCCGATCATGGATAGCGCGGCTATGGAGAAGGCGCCGAACGTCCAGGGCATCCTCCTTCCCATGCCGTGCATCAGGCTGATCTTCTTGGTGTGCGTGGCGACATAGATGGCGCCGGCGCCCATAAAGAGTGTGATCTTGCTGAAGGCGTGGTGGGCGATGTGCATGAGGCCGCCCTGCACCGCCAGCGGCGTGAGCATGGCCACACCGATGACCACGTAGGAGAGCTGGCTCACTGTGGAGTAGGCCAGCCGCGCCTTGATGTCGTCCTTTGTCAGCGCAATGAACGAGGCCACCACGATGGTGAAGGCCGCCACGTACGCCGTCGGAATTCCGAGGAAGTACTTGTCCATGAGCTCCAGGCCGAAGCCGGAGAGGATCATGCGGCACACGGAGAAGACGCCCGCCTTAACAACGGCCACCGCGTGGAGCAATGCGGAGACCGGCGTGGGCGCGACCATGGCCGAGGGCAGCCAGTTGTGGAACGGCATGATCGCCGCCTTGGCCAGGCCCGCCATGTACAGGATGTAGGTCAGCGTCACCAGGTTCTGGTCGGCGTTGGGCGGGAAGATGCCGTGCACCAGGTCGCCCAGGTTGAAGTCCAGCGTGCCGGCCAGTACGTAGGTGAGCACCATGGCCGGCAGGAAGAACAGCTTGGACGTACCCATGAGGTAGATGAAGTACTTGCGCGCGCCGATGAAGGCCTCTTCGTCCTCGTGATGCGCGACCAGCGGGTACGTGAACAGCGAGATGATCTCGTAGAAGAGATAGAGGGTGAAGATGTTCGCGGCTGTGGCCACACCCACGGCGCCGAAGATGGCCACCGCGAAGCAGAAGTAGTAGCGCGTCTGGGCGTGTTCGGAGAGCCCGCGCATGTACCCGATGTTGTAGCTGGTGACCAGTATCCACAAAAACGGCGCGATAAGCCCGAAGATGAGGGCTAGGCCGTCCACACAGAACTTCACATTGATGCCTTCGAGGATGGTGAAGACCGTGATGGTGTAGATCTTGCCGGACAGCACGCCGGGCACGAACTGGAGCATGGACGCCGTGGTCAGGATCGCGGCGGTGAAGCTCACGGCTTCGCGCACGTTGATGTTCTTCCGCAAGAGCCAGATGAAGAATGGCGCGGCGAACGTGAATGCGAGGGGCAGGAGCACGCGGCTCGTTGTGATTATCTCTGGCATGGGTTTATCCCTCGAGCTCCGAGACGCGATCGATTTCCACGGTGCCGAACCGTTTTGCGACCACGAGGATGATGGCGAGCACCAGTGTCGCTTCGGCCGCGGCGAGTCCCATGACAAGCAGCGACGAGAGCTGGGCCAGGTCGCCCGGCGCGCTCGTCAGCTGTCCGGAGGCCACGATGGCGAGGCCTGCGCCGTTGAGCATCAGTTCCACAGCGATGATCATGCCCACCAGGCTCTTGCGAGTGATGATACCGAATATCCCCAGGAACAAGAGCAGCAGGGCAACGGCTTGGTAAAGAAAGAGCGGCTCGCTCACTTGGACTTCCTCCTTTCGAATCCCAACAACACGGCTCCGGCCATGGCTACGAAAAGCACCACCGAGATGAGCTCGAACACGAGCACGTACTCGTTGAGCAGCGCTTTACCGAGCTGGTCGATGGACACTTCCGCCGGCATCCGCACAGCGCCTGTGGCTGCAGCCTGGGACCAGGCCACGGCAGCCAGGAGGCCCGCGGGAAGCGCGGCGGCAACCAGGGCCAGGAAGACGCGGCCAAACGATCGCGGCTTGGCTTCATCGCCGCTGGAGGTCGCGTTGGTCAGCATGATCGCGAAGAAAATGAGCACGGCGACCGCTCCCACGTAGATGAGGATCTGCATGAGGGCGATAAACGGCGCGGCCATGAGCAGGTACATGCCGGCCACGCCGAAGAGCGTGAGCACGAGGCCTACGAGGGCGCGCACCAGGCTCTTGGAGAGGACCGCCATGATACCGCCGGCCAGAATCACGACGGCGTAGACGATAAAGAGCAAAAGGGCTGCACTTTGGGTGTCCATGATATCCTCGACCCGGGCTTAGCCGGCGGCCTCTGCCGTCTCGGCTTCTTTTTCCGGCGCCGGCGCCTTTTTGGGCGCGGCCTCGGCCTGCTTGTGCAACCGCTCCATGAGATCGTACTCGAAATCTTCCTTCTGGAAACCGGAGAGATAGACGTCCCTGGAGTGCCGCAGCGATCCTACAGGACAGCTCTGCACGCACAGCGAGCACAGGCTGCACAGGTTGTAGTTGAGGTGGAAGACACCCACCTCTTTGGGCGCCTTCTTGGGCTTGGCGCCCTCCTCCACCGGCTCCTCCTTGGGCTGCTTCTTCATCTTCACGGTGATGCAGCCGGAGGGGCACACCCGCGCGCACATCATGCACAGGATGCACTTGGGCGCGAACGGGTCTTTGGGCTTGGGCACCAGCTCGATGTGACCGCGATAACCCACGAGCTGCTCATCGCCCACATCCTGGCGGGGGTAGTGGACCGTGACCTGGGAGTCCGCGAAGTTGCGGCCCGTCACGCCGAGACCCACCACGAGGCTCCACAGGCCGGAGAAGAAATCGCCGACCACGGCCGCCACGCTCTGCGGGCCCTTTTTCTTGTAGTGCCGTACTTGGTAAGTGCGTTTCATGATTCCTTTCCAATGCTCCGGCTAGACGAGTTTCACCACCAGGGCCGTGACGAGCAGGTTCACCAGGGCCAGCGGGATGAGCCACTTCCAGCAGATGTTGAGAATCTGGTCGAACCGCACGCGCGGGTAGGTCCAGCGGAACCACATCATGACCAGCAGCAGTACGTAGATCTTGATGAGGAACCACCACACGCCGTCCGCGACGCCGATGGGGCTTTTCCAACCGCCCAGGAACAGCACGGAAGCCACCGCGCTGATGACGATCATCTCTGCATACTCGGCCAGGAAGAAGAGGCCGAAGCCCATGCCCGAGTACTCGGTGTGGAAACCGGCGGTCAGCTCGCTTTCCGCTTCAGGCAGGTCGAAGGGGGCGCGGTTGGTCTCGGCCACGCCGCAGACCAGGAAGATGAGGAAGGCGATGGGCTGCTTGATGATGAACCAGCCGCCGAACCACGATCCCTGCTGGGCCGTGATCTCGCTCAGGTTCAGCGTGCCCGCCATGAAGCATATGGCCAGCACGGAGAGCAGCAGCGGAATCTCGTAGGCCACGGACTGCGACACGGCGCGGGCCGCGCCGAGCAGGCCCCATTTGTTGTTGGAGCCCCAGCCGGCCAGACACAGGGCCAGCACGTTGAACCCGGCAAAGGCCAGGATCAGCAGCAGGCCGAGGTTCGTGTTGATGCCGTAGAGGCCCGGCCCGAACTCGATGGGGATGAAGAGCACGAAAATGGGCGTGAAGGACAGGATCGGCGCGAGCCAGAACAGCAGCTTGTCGCCCTTGGGCGGGGTGAAGAGCTGCTTGCCCACGAGCTTCAGCGCGTCGCACACGGGCTGGATGATGCCGTGCGGGCCGACCTCGAAGGGACCGGGACGCCGCTGCACGTGGCCGGCGACCTTCCGCTCCAGATACACGAGGACCAGGCCGTTGAGGCCAATGAAGGCCGCAAGCGCCACGAGCGCGATGACGAGGCGCACCAGTTCCGGCGGGATGCTTGTGATGAGTGCGTTCACCGGTCGATCTCCGGGATGACGAGGTCCAGGCTGCCCAGAATGGAGACGGCGTCTCCAAGAAGCACGCCCTGGGCGGCCTCGGCGAAGAGGTGCAGGTTGCAGTAGCTCGGCGAGCGCAGCTTCACGCGGTAGGGATTGGCGCCGCCGTCGGAGGAGAGCAGGACGCCCACCTCGCCGCGCGCGCTTTCCACGGCGTAGTACACTTCGCCAGCCGGCGCCTTGTAGGTGGCTTTCGGCGCCTTGTCCACGATGTGCTTGCCCTTGGCGGATGGCAGGCGGTCAAGGCATTGCTCGATGATCTTGAGGCTCTCTTCGATCTCGTCGATGCGCACCAGGTAACGCGCCATGGCGTCGCCCTCTTCATAGAAGGGGATGTCGAAGTCGAGCTTGTCGTACACCGAGAAGGGCTCGTCGCGGCGGACATCGAACGGAATGGCCGAGCCACGGCTGACCGGGCCGGTCGCGCCGTAGCGGCGGCAGATATCCTGGCTGAACTCGCCCACATCCTCGACGCGTTTGCGCAGGATGAGGTTCTCGGTGACCAGCGCCTTGTACATGGGCAGCCGCTTGCGCATGTAGGGGATGAACTCGCGCATGCCGTCCATGAAGACGTCGTCCAGGTCGGCGGAAACGCCGCCGAAGCGGAAGTAGCAGTAGGTCAGCCGCGAGCCGGTGCAGCGCTGCAGCAGATCCATGGCGATTTCGCGGTCCTGGAAGGCGTACATGATGGGCGTGAATGCGCCGAGGTCCAGCAGGTACGCGCCCCACCAGAGGAGGTGCGAGGTGATGCGGTTGACCTCGTTGGTGAGCACCCGGATGTACTCCGCGCGCTCCGGCACCTCGATGCCGCCCAGCTTCTCCACGGCGCCCACCCAGACCCAGTTCCAGGCCAGGGCGTGCAGATAGTCCGTGCGGCCCATGTTGGGCAGATACTGCGTGGCCGAGCGGTTCTCGCCCATTTTTTCGTGCATGCGGTGCACGTAGCCAAGAACCGGTTCGGCTTTCTTGATGTACTCGCCTTCCAGCTCCAGGACGATGCGCAGAACGCCGTGCGTGGACGGGTGCTGCGGCCCCATATTGATGATGAGGGTGTCTTCGCTGGGGCCTTCCTGGAAATGGCGGGTGTAGGCGTCGCCCACCTCGAGCAGGCCGGGGTCGAACCCGCTGGCCTTGATCTTCGAAGGCTCGTCTGGCGTCAAAACCTTTTCCGTGGTCATGTCGAGCTGCTCGTCGGACATGGTCGCTTCCTAACCGGCTTCGCCGGCTTCCTCGGATTGTTTTGCGGCCTCTTCCTCCGCCGCTTTGCGCGCCGCCTCTTCCTCGGCCTTCTTGGCCTCTTCGGCGGCCTTGCGTTCCGCTTCCTCGCGCTCGGCCTTCCGTTTGGCCGCGAGCTCCTCCAGCGGATGGCCCTCGGCGCACTCCGTGATGGTGAACTCGGGCATCAGGTCGAGGTAGGACTTGCGGGACTTGTCGTCCTTTTCCAGGGGCTTGAAGGTGGAACCCTCGATCAGCAGGAGCCGCTCGGGGTTCGGGTTCCCGTCAAAGATTACGCCGTAGAAGTCCATGCTCTCGCGTTCGTGCCACTCGGCGCCCTGGAAGATGCCTGCAATGCTGGGGATGTGCGGATCGTCGTGCGGCGCGATGACGCGCAGCTCGATGCGCCCCGGCGTATCGTAGCGCCGGAAGTGGTAGCGGGCGTCGTACCCTTCGGTCACATCCAGAACGGAGACGTCCTCGAGGAAGAACTCCGCCCCGGCAATGGCCTCCACGGCTGCCGTGAGCGCCTCGCGCTCGAGGATCAGACAGAGATCGATGCCCGTGGCCACGGGATCCATGGCCAGACGGCATGTCGCCTCGACCTCGTCGAGAAAAGAGAAATCGCTACGCTCAGCCACCTCGTTCTCCTCGTCTCGCTTATTTACCCGGCTTGTTTGCAGAGGGCTCGGCCGGCGCATCAGGCCACCAGCGACGTCCCGTAATCTTTTCCTGGAGCTGGAACAGGCCTTCGAGCAGCCCTTCCGGCCGCGGCGGGCAGCCCGGCACATAGACGTCCACGGGCACGAGCTTGTCCACGCCTTCCACGATGCCGTACTGGTCCTTGAAGACGAACGGGCCGCCGGCGATGGCGCAGTTGCCCAGAGCCATGACGTACTTGGGAGCGGGCATCTGCTCGTAGAGCCGCACCAGGGCCGGAGCCATCTTGTTGGATACGGTGCCGGCCACAATCATCAGGTCGGACTGCCGCGGCGAGGGCCGGAAAACCTCCGCGCCGAAACGGGAGATATCGAACCGCGCCATGCCCACGGCCATCATCTCGATGGCGCAACAGGCCAGACCGAACGTCATGGGCCACAGCGACATGGCCCGGGCGACGTCGAAAATCTTCTGCGGCAGGGACCAGGAGATCATCGCCTTCTCCTGATCGGTAACCGCCGATTTTAAAACGCTTTCTTCGGCCATTCGAAGACCCCTTTCCTCCAGAAGTATACGCAGCCGAGCCCCAGCGCCACGAGGAAGATGAGCACCTTGACGAAGGGCACGAGCCCCGCGCTTTGCGGATAGTGCGCCGCTACCGGGAAGAGGTAAAGCACATCCACGTCGAACGCGAGAAACAGCAATGCGTAGAAGTAATAGTTGATGCCGAAGCGCACCCAGGAAGAACCGTGGGGAGGGATACCGCACTCATACGGCATCCCGAAGGCGCCGCCTTTGGCTTTTGGCGCCAGTAACACTGCGCCGATGAGCGGCCCCCCGGCAAAGAGAATGCCGACGATTAGGCAGATGAGAATTGCCACATTAAGCCAGGTGAAGACCATTACGGGACTCCTCTTAGAGCCGGTCAAGAGGACCGGAACTCGCAGCCATGGCTGTGGGTTTTTGAAAAGTTCATGTGTCTAAAACATAATTAATTAAAAGAAGTCAAGGCATGAATGTCACGTTTGTTCATCTTTTCACAACCATCTTGTTGGAGAGGCTGCTCCCTACATCCCTGATTCCCTTTCATTTCCGTTTGCAAGACATAATAATCTACCTGGAAGGTAGATTTGAATGTGGTTTCATTCCAAAGCCGTCATGTTAGCCCATTATATTTGTCGGGAAATACGTCTCGCTACGCGTATGTCGCCGTTTGCCTTCCGCGAATCCAGGCTTCCACATTCCTTTTTCTTGCCTTGCATCGCCCTGCTCGGCTCGTTGTACATGGGAATACTTTCACTTTGTTTTATTTTTCCTGTGGATTTGTTTGTTCCGACGTCTTTTCCATGTCGGCTTTCACACTATCGCCTTTTCCGCGTGGCGCACCTCGGCTTTTTGCAACCTTTTTCATTATGATTCTTCGCTCTTGACGCAATCTGCGGCCTACGCGTAAATCCAGGTGTCAATCTTCCTATTGATCCAAGTGAAATCGCAATGAAAGAGGCCTTCGAGAACCTTGCCCGCGCCAAGGGCTACTACCACCGGCATGACATCCTGCGCACCATGGCGACGTTCGCCCAGGCGCTCAAACAGGGGGCATCCGGCCAGCTCTTCGGTGCGGACAAGATGCGCTTTACCGGACAGGTCACGGAAATCGTTCAGCTTCTCAACAGGACCGATGAAATCCGCAACGCCCTGCCTGATGGCCTGCAGTACGAAAGCGGCGGCGAGAAGCAGCTCTTCATGGCCGTTGTCACTCGCCTTAAAAAGCTTCAGGAAGAGGCGGCACGGATTACAGAAAAAGAGATCGAGGAACGCAAGCTCAATATCGACAAGCTCCTCATCCGCGGCACCAAGCAGCTCCAGTCGGACAATGCCAAGGAAGCCCTGGAACTGTTCCAGGAAGCAACCAGCCTGTGCGTGGACGAGCACGTGCTTTTCACCATCATAGGCACGCGGCTGTTGGACGCCGGCCTGCACAAGCCAGCCCTCGACTATCTGACAAAGGCCGTGGAGTTGGACGACGGCAACGAGAATGCGCACCTGGCCCTGGCGCGGACGCACATCGCGCTGGACGAGCCGGAGCAGGCGCTGGCCGGGTTGCAAAGCGCGTGGAAGCAGCTGGGGCGGCCCACTGTGGATCTGGCCGTACTGCTGGCCCAGGCCGCTCAAAAAGCAGGAAAGGATGCAGTGGCCAAAGCCGCCGCGGCCAAGGCCCTGGAGATGGACCCCATGTCGCCCAAGGTGAAGAAGCTGTGCAAGCAGCTGCGCTGAGCACCGCCGCGCCACCATTCCTCATAGAGACAAGAACGGTCAGAATACCGGGACGCCTGCGTCCCTGTCGGACCTGCCCGCGCAAAGATGACGCGGCACCACTGCCCCTGTTCGGCTGTTCGGGCTATTCCTGATTACTGATTGCGCGCGGGCGTTGTCGGCGTCGCTGGCGAGTCCGGCACCGCCAGCAGTTGGCGCAGTGCGTCCATGTCGGCGGGTTCGGCTCCTGTTTGCGTGGGAGTGAGCAGATAGAGGTCCTGCGCAGCCCGGCCGGCCGCATCCCAATGCAGCGGCGCCATGGCCCAGTCCATGCGCGCGGCGTTCTGCAGCGCGGCGGTTACGTCCTGGGGCGTGGAATTTTCGGGCAAATCGCCCATCCGACAGGCAAGCCGCACGAAATCGAAGCCAAGGGCCTCCCAGAAGCCGGGACGAGCCCCGGACGCGGCCATGCCCTGGCGCAGGGCTCGTGCTGGCTGGGAGTCGCTGCCCGACCACCACGCGCCCGGGAAGACCGACCCCGAAAAAAGCAGTGCATCGTCCGGGCGGCGCATGTCCATGGTCTGCGCCCACAGCGCCGAGCCCAGGATAAGCGGCCGCCGGCGTTGCAGAACGAGCAGGTTGGGGATCAGCTGCCGCGCCTGGGACCAGACGTCTGGAATGTAGACCGCGCCAAGTTCCTGGCCGCCGGACTCCTGCAGCAGTCGCATCGCGCTCCTGGCTGCTCCCTGAGGATCGTCCGGGGTGTAACGCTGCGCAGCGGCGACGTGGAGGCCGCGGCCAGAGGCCATCTGCCGGAACAGGATGGACCGCCGCACGCCAAAGGATTCGTCCGGGTAGAGCACGCCGAGTTCGCGTGCGCCCACCTCTTCCGCACCGCTGAGAAGCGCATCCACATTATCCGCCGCACTGGTGAAAAACCGCCAGACATCCCGGCCCTCCGCGACGGCGCGCGCCGCGCCTCCGCTCTGCCCGGTAGTCACGGCGGCCGGCAGCTCGGCCATGAACGCCAGATGCGCCCGGCGGAACGCTCCCGGCGCGGACAGGACCTCGCCCAGCGCCTCCGGTCGCATGGGACCGCCCACTATGCGGATGGCTGACGGCAACGTGGCCAGGGAGCGCGCCCAGTCCTCCCCTGTGGTGTCTATGGTAGAGAGCGAGACCGGGACGCCGGCCCCGGCGATATGCGACACGGCCAGCCGCGCGCCTTGAAGGATACGCTGCGCATAGGCGGCGTAGGGACCGCTCAGAGGCAGCAGCAGACAGACCTGCGTCGGCTCCGGAGCCGGCAGCGGCTCCGCAACGGCCGTGGCGTTGACAACAGGCGCCATGGGAGGAGTGGCCTTTCCTGCGCAGCCCAACACGGCCGCAGCCCAGAGAAGCGAGCACGCCAGCAAAGCCATGGCGCGGGCTCGCCTCGATCTGCCCGTTCGCGTCTTCCTGTGAGTACGCGCCGTCATCGCCGTTGTCATCGTGATTCGATCCCCCCACTTTTTTACGAACGCTGCCGCCATCATGCGGCGCAACCAGCTGCCATGTCGTGCAGTTTATCATACACATCGGTTGCTTGTGCACCCTTTTCCAGCAAAAAAGCGCCCCCCTGAGGAGGCGCTTTCCTAAAACCATGTTGCGGCCGCGCGCCGCGCATCAGTAGAACATCTGCTTGAGCAGGAAGTCCTCCTGTTCCTCGATGGGCGCGTTCTGCATGACCCAGTGCGTGCCGGAGACGCTGGGCTGCGTGCCGTCCATGAACGGCAGCGACCACGTGGTGCCCTCCATCTGGCCCACGTCGGCCACGTTCTCGAACACGATGCCGCCCGGAGTCTTGAAGTCCTCTTCCGGGTACTCGTCCTCCACGTGCATGCGGTACTTGACCCAGATGGGCAGCGCAGCGCGGGAGCCGGTCTCCTTGTCGCCCATGGGCGAGAAGTTGTCGAAGCCCACGTACACGCCGGTGAGCAGGTACGGCGTGAAGCCCATGAACCATGCATCGCGCTGGTCGTTGGTGGTGCCCGTCTTGCCGGCGATGGGCCGGTTCAGCAGCTTGGCCTTGGTGCCTGTGCCGGTCTGCACCACGTGCTTGAGCAACGTGGTCATGATGTAGGCGTTCTGCGGCGAGATGGCCTCCTGCACCTCGGGCGCGGAGTGGTATATCTCGCGGCCACGCGAAGAGCTGATGGAGAGCACCAGCCGCGGATCGACCGTGGTGCCGCCCCTGGCAAAGGCGGTGTACGCCTTGCAGAGGTTGATGGGCCGGACCACCTGCGAGCCCAGGGCGATGGAGAGGTACGGCGGGAAGTCGGGCTCCAGCCCCAGGGCCTTGGCGCGGGCTATGATCTTGTTGATGCCGATGCGCTCGGCGATCTGCACGGTAACGATGTTGCGCGACTTGGCCAGGGCCGTGCGCAGCAGGGTCGGGCCGAAGTACTCTTCCTTGTAGTTCTGGGGCTTCCAGAGCTTCTTGGTGACCGGGTCCCAGTACTCGATGGGCTGGTCTTCCACCACGGAGGCGGGGGTGAAGCCGCTGTCCATGGCTGCGGAGTAGACAATGGGCTTGAAGGCCGAGCCGGGCTGGCGGTGGGCCTGGGTGGCGCGGTTGAAGTGGCTGTGCTGGAAGTCGTAGCCGCCGACCAGGGCGACCACCTCGCCGGTGGGCGGTTCCAGGGAGACCACGCCGCCCTGCACCACAGGCATCTGCTCCAGCCGAAGGGGCAGAGGGCCCTCTGCCGGCAGCGTCGCCGGGTACTCAGGATCAGGCGGCAGCTTCCTGTCCCACTCCGAAAACATGAGCAGGCTGTGAATGCGCGGCTCGAAGTTGGTGGGCAGGTAGGAAGCCCAGACCACGTCGCCGGGGTTCAGCACTTCGCGCGCATCCTTCACCGCCCGCACGGCCTCGGTGGGCCGCTCCAGGTTGGGCTTGCGGCACCAGTGCAGCGTCTCCACGGGGATGACGCCCTCGCGCGATCCGGCGCGGACCGTAGCCTTGTCCGCTTCCACCTTGGTGACCACGACCCTGATCCAGCCGCCGGTCAACAGCCCCTGCAGATCCTTGTCGTCCGGTCCGTTGGCCGCCGCGTACTCGTCGATCTCATTCGGCTCCAGTGTGCGGAGGGGACCGCGCCAGCCGCGGCGCTTGGACGAGGCGCGCAGCCCAGTGCGCAGGGCCTTTTCCGCCGCGGCCTGGTGCTCCAGGTCGATGGCCGTGAACACGTGCAGACCGCCCTCGTACACGGCGTCCTCGCCGAGACGGTCCAGGGCCTGGCCTTCCTGGTCCAGGTTCTCCGGCTTGAAGTAGTCGATGAGCCAGCGCCGGACCTCTTCGAGGTAGTAGGCGCCGAGCTTCCAGGAGGGGTCGGCCATCTCCTTGTACACCAGGGACTGGGCCAGAGCCTCGTCATGCTGGGCCTGGGTTATCCAGCCCAGCTCCAGCATCCGCCCCAGCACGTAGGTCTGGCGCTCCTTGGCGTCCTCCGGCCGGTGGTACGGATTGTACTTGGAGGGCGCCTTGGGCAGGCCGGCCAGCACGGCGGCTTCCGCCAGGTTGAGGTCCTGCACGTGCTTGCCGAAGTAGGTCCGCGCTCCGGCTTCCACGCCGTAGGCGCCTGCGCCCAGAAAGATGTCGTTGAGGTAGATCGCCAGAATGTCCTTCTTGGAGAGGTGGCGCTCCAGGCGGTAGGCCAGGATGGCCTCCTTGGCCTTGCGCACATAGGTCTGCTCTGTGGAGAGGAGCAGCCGCTTGACGATCTGTTGCGTGATGGTGGAGCCCCCCTGCACCACGGCGCCGGCGGCCACGTTCTTGGAAAAGGCGCGGAAGATGGCCGTGAGGTCGATGCCCTCGTGCTCGTAGAAGCTGGCGTCCTCGGCGGCGAGGAACGCCTGGACGAGGTAGTCCGGCATTTCCGAGAGGGGCACGAGGAAGCGCTTTTCCCGGTAGAGATAGCCCAGAACCCGGCCGTCGCGCGTGTACACCGTGGTGGTCAGCGCCGGCTTGTAGTTCATTATCTCCTTGAAGTCCGGGACGTCGGCCAGGGAGGCGTTGACGCTGCTGATGCGGAATTCGGGCCGGGCAAAGGCAGGCAGCGAGAACGCTGTCACGGCCGCCAGAACGACGAGGAGTATGCCGGTGCGGGTTCGCATAATCATTGCTGGGAAATGCTGATGGTAAAGAGCTTGATGATGTCGGTCACCTTGCGCATGGCAAGGACGTCCGAGACCTTTACGGGATCGTCCAGAACGACATCGACGGCGAGCTTGCCGGGTTGCTCCACATACCGGCCCAGCTCCGTGAGCGATTTGACGGCGTTCGCGCGGCCCTCGTCTTTGGCCTTGACGATCTCCTCGTCGATGCCTTCGGAAACGTAGCGCACGAGCTCCTCTTCATTCTTCCGTGTGTTCTGCATCACGGTCTGCAGGAAAACCACGTCATTGTAGGTAACGTGCAGCCGCTTGACGGCGAGGTCCTCGATCTCCAGGGCGCGCAGGGCCTTGACGTTGATGTGGTCCACTTCCGTGGCCAGCTGGAACGAGCCGAGGTTCTTCACCTGCACATCCAGCGGGTCCAGCACCAGCCCCTGGACATCCGGGTCCCAGCGGTAGGTCAGCGCGGCGTCGGCCACCACGGTCTGGAACCCGAGCTCCCGTACGGAGTCCACCTCGTCGTGGAAGTTCTCCTTGTCCACAGGAATGGACATGCCGTGGACGCTGACCGTGGCGTAGCGGGGGCGCTTGGGATGCTTGATGTCGTAGTCGTGCACGACAACCCGGCCCACCGTGAAGTGCGCGCCGTTCTTGAGCTTCACATTCAGGTCGGCGATGGAAAGATTCTGCTTCCACAGGTTCACGGACACGGAGTCGTACGCCACGTCCGCCTTGTCCTGGGTTTTTGCCAGCGCCTCACGCAGCTTGGTGTCGGCCATTTTGTTCGCCACGTACATGGCCGTAAAATAGCCCCCCACCAGGAGAACGCAGAGGATGCCGAGTATGATTGGTAGCTTACGCATAGCTCAAGTCCTGCCGGGAACCTGCCCGGACGAAGCTGGACGGGATTTGTCGCGCGGAATGATGCGAGGAACAGTGCTGTGTGTGCAAGCGCCGGTCGAGTTGTATCCCCGGCGGCATGTAGGAATGATACGACACGTCTATCCGTCTGTGTGAAATGATACGTTCCTCTAGTCCTTTCCCCAATACAAATCAAGTAATCATGCTGGCTCGAACAGCAACATGCATACATCAGTAATCGAGTCGCCAGTCCACCCCCACACCCTGGTCGCCCTGGTCGTCCACCGTGCCGCGCACGCTGAAGTTCCTGGTAAGATCGACCTCCACCTCCACCTGCGTGGCGCTGTTGCCCAGGCCCTGCTCCACGTTCACATGCACGTCCTCGGATACATCGGTGCCCACCTCCACGGCGCCGCCTCCTTCCGTATCCGCCAAGCCGATATCCACACCGCTCAGGAACGGAAGCTTGGAGGCGTTGCGCTGGATGGACATGAAGTCGGAGCCGGCCGCGATCATGGTGGCGGTCTGGGCAATCTTGATGGCCTGCACCGGGCTGATGCTGTTCAGCTCCCGGCCGAAGAGGATGTAGGAAATGATCTCGTCGCGCGGGCGGCTGGGCTCCGAGGCCAGCGAGAACTGCGGGGAGTCCGCCTGCCCGTACACGCGGATAATGGCCAACACGTCGCCGGCCTGTGTGGTGGCCTCCACCTCCACCCGCGGCGACGGCGGGTTCTGCCCCCAGAAGTTCAATGTTCCCTTGCGGATGTTGAACTTTTTGCCCAGAAACTCCAGGCTGCCCTGGGTGGTGGAGACATTGCCGGTGAGCTTTGGCCCGGAAAGCCGGCCGCTCACGTCGAGACGGCCCTTCCAGGTGGTGTCCACGCCCATGCCCTGCACGCGCATGCCCTCCTTCACCTCCACGCCCAGCTCCAGCGTGGGGTCAAAGGCGGCCGGCGCCGCGGGTTTGTCTTTCCCGGCCTTTTCCGTGGCGTTCTGCGCGGATTCCCCGGGCCCGGTCTGCTCCAAGGTCCGCACGTCCACCACCTCCACGTCGGTCACGCTGGGCGGGAGCTGCTCCGGCAGCCAGACCTGCACCGGGGCGAGGGAGATGCCGCCCACGATACGGCTCTTCTCCATATTGCCTTCCAGGGCGGCGTTGCCCGTGGCGGCCATGCGCAGCATGTCCATGCGCACGGCCGTGAACTGGTCCAGGGCCACGTTGATCATGAAGGGCGTGGCCTTTTCCGGATTGGCGTCGACCCAGCCGCTGACCTTTACCGAGCCCTTCTCGCCGTCCGCGGCGGTCAGGTTCACGATGAGCCGCGGCGCATCGCTCTCAGGAGAGTCCGCCGCCACGAACTCCAGGTCGAGGTTCGAGACCACGGAGCCCGTATCTACATACTCGATGCGGCCGTTCTTGATGGCGGCCTTGCCGCCGAAGCCGGGGTTGCTCGGGGTGCCGTTTATGGTGAAATCCGCCGTGAACGCGCCGGAGGCCGATACGCCGAAAAATGCGAGCACGGGTTCGAACCCCTTGAGCTCCGTGCTGGCCTGCACGTTCGCCGAGAGCGCGCCGTCCATGGGCACCTCGAAGGCAAAGGGCTCCAGCGAGAACGTGGCGGGCAACGCGGCCTCCAGCCTGGCCTGGCCGTCCGGCAGGCCGCCCACCTGGGCCGTGGCCGTGAGCTTGCCACCCGTAACGTGGGCCTCGGCGTCCACGCTGAGCTCGTTCATGGCCGTCAGAGGAGAATCCTCGGCTACGCGCATCCGCATGCCCTTGGCCGACACGGTCACGTCGGCAGACGGCCTGGAGAGCGGCCCTGTCACATCGAGCTGCAGCGCAACGGTCGCCTCCGGCCCCACGGCCTGGTTGCCGATGAGCTGCATCACGCTGTCCGCAGTAAGATCCGCAATGCCGGCGGTGAGGTCGGCGCGTTCCGCGCCCCAACCGCCCTTGGCCGAGATGCGGGCGTCGCCCCAGCCCAGGGTCAGCGGCTCGATGGCCAGCTTGCCGCCGGTAAAGGAGACGGAGCCGGGCTGCGGCAGGGTCAGGGGACGCTCGTCCAGCGACCCCGAAAGCTTGGTGAGGCGGAACAGCACGCCGCCCTCGGGCTGCTCCAGTCGGCCATTCAGGGAGAGGTCCACAGGCGCGGGCTCTGCCCCGGCCTCGATCTGGCCATCCAGCTTCAGGCCGATGTCCATGCCGTTCCCGCCGCCGTCGGCGGTCAGGGAGAAGGACCTGGCGGCGAAACCACTGGCCGAAATTTCCTGCACCTGCACACGGGCCGTGCCCTGCGGCGCCGCCGTGACGTCGGTGAGATGCGCCTCGATATCCGCGCTGCCCACGGCCGCGCCCGGGGCCTGCACGTTGCGCAGCGTGGCCGTGAGATCCACGGCCTGCGCGCCGGAGACGTCCTTGAGCGCGATGGAGGTCTGCAACGAGCCGCCCAGATCCACCTTGGCGAAGGCGCCCAGCCGGCCCAGGTCTTCTGCTCCGCCGGCCAGGGAGCCCGTGACCAGGCCCGATTCCGTAAGTAAGGCCAGGTCGCCGTTCAGGGCTATGCCCGGTCCCTTGATCGCGAGGTTGTCAAAGGCGAGACGCTCCGCGCCGCGGGTAAAGTCTGTGCGCACGTCCAGCGCTGCTGGCTGGCCCTCCACCATGGCGGCGAGGTTCACGGACGCTGCGCCGGACCAGTTGTCCAGCGGGCCGGAGCCGTCCACCTTCACGGCCAGCTTCTCGAACGCCTGCGCGTCCACCTGCGGCTGGTCGATGGCGAGGTCCAGGGACAGGTCGGGCGCATCCATGTCCCCGCTGCCGCGCACGGACAGGGCCAGCGCACCGCCGAGCTTTGTTCCGGCCAGGGCCGAGAACGGCTCCAGGCTGTCGGCTTTGGCGTCCACCGCCACCTTGAGCGGGGCCTTGGGGTCGTTGATGTTGGCCTGCGCCGATCCCCGCAGGGAGATCGCCCGCGCCGTGACCGTGAACTGGCTGACATCCAGCGCGCCGGACTCCGCGAGATCGCCCTTGACCGTGGCCGTGGGCTCGCTGCCCAGAATCGCGGCCAGGGAGCCCTGCGGCGCCGTGGCGTTGTTGGCGTCCACCACAAGCTGCCTGGTCTTGGCGTCCACGCGGACGGTCCCTGAAGGCACGCTCCAGTTGCCGTCGACGTCGATGGTCACCGTGGCTCCGCCGGCCAGGCCGGCGTCCTTCATGTCGAACGCATCGGCCAGGGCGGCCAGATCATCCGCCGTCAGCGTTACGTGGGTCTTGGCCGGACCGTTGAGGGACGTCTGGCCCGAGACGGCGAGGGTCGCCGTAGCCGCGGCCAGATTCAGGGATTCGATGCGCACCACGTCCCCATCCACGGTCTGGAACTCGCCTGTCAGCCTGGGGGAATCGCCCACGGCTTTGGCAACAGACTCCATCCCGGCGGGCAGAGCCAGCCCGGAGACATCGAGGGCCAGTTGCGCGCGCACCGGAGGCAGCGGCTTTTCGGGGTCCTCCGCCTTCCAGCCTTTGGCGTCCTCAAGAGGCGTGATGTGCAGGGTGACGGCAGCCTTGTCCGCGCCGAAGTCCTGGAACCCGGCGTCCTGCATGGTCAGGTTCACATCGCCGCGCAGAGCGCCCGTGTCGCTGGCCAGGTCGGCCGAAAGCGCCAGGGAGCCGCGTAGCGGCTCGTCCATGAACGCGTTGAGAAACGCGAGGTCCTCGATATTGGCCCGGGCTTTCACGTCCATGTCGTCGAGGCTGGAGCCGATCCGGCCGGTGGCATTCACGCCGAGACTGCGCGCCGAGATATCGGCCCGCCCCAGCTCCAAGCCCTGCACGTCGCCGCCGGAGTCCAGCAGACAGCGGCCGTGCACGGCCAGCGTCACGCGTTCACCCAGTTCGTGTACTGCGCCGCGCTCGGTCTCGGAAAGCATGGGCTCCAGCAGGCCCGGCGTTCCGGGCGTCCCCACCAGCGGAGCGGTAGCCACGCCGCCGTCCACGCCGAATCCGAGGGAGTCCTCAGCTACGGCCAGAGAGAGGCCCAGGTCGGCAAGCTGCTCCTGGCCATGGTTCGCGGCCAGGGTGCCATTCCAGGCGGAGAGCGGTCCCCTGCCGGTCAGGGTCAGGGAGAGAGGGGCTTTCTGCTCGATGCCGGTGGCCGCAGCAAGCAGGCCGTCCGGCGGCTCGTGCACCTCGATGTCCACATCGAGCTCCGGCGCGCCGGTGTCCACGCCGCGGGTGGCGATGAGCGCCTTGATGGCGGACTCCGGACCATCCAGCCGGGTTACGGAAAGATCGACATCCGCCTGGCCCCCGCCGACGCGCACATTACCGTGCACGCCGTAGTCCGCGGCCTGGCCCACCACGGCCTGGCCCATGCTGAACCGCTCCACCGAGAGCGTATCCACCTGCACATTGGGCAGGGAGAGGGACGGCGGCGGCCACACCGGCCCGCTCGGCTCTTTGGGCTTCGGCGTTTCGGAAGGGGGCGGCAGCTCGCGCAACGCCACCTCCTCCGCGCTCAGCGTATCCACATGCAGATTGCCGCTGATCAGGTCAAGGGGCGACCACGCAAGGTACAGATTCCGGACCTCCAGCCAGGGCTCGGCCTCTTCGGACTCCGCGATGGCCACGTGCTCCAGCCGGATGGAGAGCGGCAGCACGCCGGAGAGCCCCTCCACGGTCAGGTGCATTTCGTCGCCGGCCGCCGTGGCCGCAAAGTCTGCAATGGCGCGTTTGACCGGTCCGGTCTGCAAGGCCACAAACACTCCGGCCACAAGCAGAACCACCAGGACCACACAGGCCAGAAGGATTTTGATCGCTATGCGCACGCGACGGCTCGCCATGGTCAGAACGCCTGCCCTATGCTGATGTAAAACTGAAAAGGATCGTCCACGTCTTTCCGGCGCTTGAGGGGTACGGCAATGTCCGCGCGCAACGGCCCGAAGCTGGTGTGATAGCGGATGCCCAGCCCCGCGCCGAAGAGCATGTCGCCGTTTATGTCGAAGGGATCTTCATAGGCATAGCCGCCGTCTAGGAACGGGACGATGCCGAACTTCTCGGTGAGCATGGCCCGGGCCTCGGCCGAGAACTCCAGGAAGGCTGCGCCGCCCTGGGGCGTGCTGCCGCTCACGGGCCCGGCCATCTGGTATCCGTAGCCGCGCACGGAACCGCCGCCGCCCGGATAGAAACGCAACGTGGCGGGCAGGTCGTCGCTCGTGACACCCCAGGAAGCGCCGGCCGCGCCCCTGCCGGCAAGGACCAGTCGCGGGGAGTCGAGCAGCTTCAGATAGCTTGTGGCCGAAAGCACGGTCTGCACGAACTCGGAGCTCGCGCCCTCGGTGTTGCCCACCGGGAAGAACGGCTCGACGCGCAGATCGATGTTGTGGCCGCTCGTGGGGTCGAGCACGGAGTCCCGGTTGTCCCAGCTGGCCTTCAGCACCACGGAGAGGAGGTCGTAGAGGCGGTTGTTGTCAAAAGGCCTGGACTCGTCCTCGATGATATCGCCGTGACGGTAGCGGAGCCCGCCGCCCATGCTGAGGTGGTCCACCACTTCCTTGGAGATGAGGAATCCCGTCTCGAAGGTGTTGGCCTTGTAGGCCTCGGTGTCGGACTTGACGTACTTGCCGTCCAGATCAAAGGAGAGCTCGCGGCCCAGAAAGCGCGGCGAGTTGTAGGCCAGGCCAGCCTCGGACTCCACGCCGGAAGCACGGATCGAGGCCTTGAGCTTTTCGCCGCCGCCCAGCAGGTTGCGGTGCTCCCAGCCGACATGGGCCTGGGGCCCTTTGTCGCTGGAGTAGCCCAGGCCAGCGCGGATGGTGCGCTGCTTGCGCTCCGTAAGCTGGACCTTGATCGGCACCCGGCCGGAGTCGTCCAGCTTCGTGTCGGGATCGATGCGGATGGTGGAGAAGAGGTTCAGCTGGGAGAGCCTGTCGTAGTACGTGTCGAACTCGGTGCGGTCGAAGAGCTCGCCTTCCTTCCAGGGGATGTAGGCCCGGACGAACTCCTCGTCCACGGTGGTGAGGCCGGATATCTCGGTTGCGCCGAAGTCCGCCTTTTGTCCCGGAGTGACCGTATACACGGCCCGCACCGTATGGGCCTGGAAATCCGCCAGGATTCGCGGCTTGGCGACCTTGGGGAACGGGTAGCCGTTGTCGGCCAGCTGCGTCTGCACCTTGCGGGAGACCGCCACCACCGTCACGGCGTCGAAGCGCGCGCCCACGTCCAGGCCCAGGGCCTGCGCGTCCGGCAGTGTCATGCCCTCCACCGCGCCGTTCACCTCGTAGGATATGCCCTCCAGAATGAACGGCGGTCCCGTGTCCACCGTGTAGGTCAGCACCGGCGGCTTCACGCTGGTGTTCAGATCGGCCTTCACGGAGCTGTCCATGTAGCCCTTGCTGTTGAGCGCCGTCTGGAAGAGCTTTTTGTCGTCCTCGATGCGCCGGGCGATGAGCCCGCTGGAGACAAAGGGTTCGTCCGACTTGCCGGCCGCCACGGAGATCTGCTGCAACAGATCGCGCAGGTCGCCTTCCACACCCTGGAAGACCACCGTATATCCCGTCCCCTTCGACGCCGCTGTAGCGTTCGTCTCCTCTGCCCGGCACTCCCCTGCCCCGGCTGAGGCGAGAAGCGCAAACAGCACAAGGGCGATCAACCCGGGCAGCGCCGTGGATGCTTTCCGGCCAGTCCTATAGGTCATTCGGCTACTGTATCCATTCTCCAATGGTTTTGGTCAAGGCGGAAATAACGCGCCGCCGGCGGATGGGCGGCATGATGTGCAACGCCTCTAGCCCTTGCCGCTATCGCCACGTGGTTCGTCGAGGAAGTTGTCCACCACGGCGGCAAGGTCTTCGAGCTCGGAGGCGACCTGGTCGAAATCCTCGCGGCTCAGATGCTCCGGGTCGTTGTCCTGGAAGTAATTCGCAAGCTTGCGCAGGCCGATGCAGACCTGTGCGATGCGTTTGAGGTTACTGTCGTTATCCAATGTATTGGGATCCATGAAACTCTCTCTTATTTCAAATGATGTGTTTTGCGCAGACAGATATGGACTCGGGATATTGTTTACTATGCGTTGGATCGGTGGCGAAGGCAAGGAGTCAGTCTGCGGACATCTTGACCAGCGAGGGCCGGAAGGTGGCGATGATATCCACGAGATCCTCCTGCGCGCGCATCACCGCGCCGATGTCCTTGTAGGCGATGGGGCTCTCGTCCAGGCCGCCGGAAAGCAGCGTGACTTCGCGCTCCTTCAGCAGCTCCTGCAGGTGGCGGTGATTCTCGCGGGCCTTGGCTTCCTTGCGGCTCATGCGGCGGCCGGCGCCATGGGCGGCCGAGTGCAGCGAGGCGGCGTTGCCCCTGCCGCGGACCACATAGCCGGGATCGGCCATGGAGCCGGGAATGACGCCCAGCACGCCCGGTCCGGCCGGCGTCGCGCCTTTACGGTGGACCACCAGCTCGCGGCCCAGGTGCTCTTCTATCCAGGCAAAGTTGTGGTGATTCTCCACCACTGCCAAAGCCTCGAACCCGAGCGCGCCCAGGACCGAGGCGTGGAGCAACTCGTGGTTCGCGTGGGAGTACGCGCCCATGAGCTGCATGGCCGCCCAGTACGCCTTGCCCTCCGGGCTGGAGAGCGGCAACCAGGCCAGAGAACGCATGTACTTGGGCAGCTGGGGCATGCCCTGCTGCGCGATGCGCGAGTAGTACTTGGCCACCTCCCCACCCACGCCGCGGCTGCCGGAGTGGGAGAGCAGCGCGAGGTACGTGCCGGGCTCCAGCCCCGGAATCGGCTCGTGCACGGAAAGCGCGCCGAACTCGGCGAAGTGGTTGCCGCTGCCGCTGGTGCCGAGCTGGTCCCACGCTTTCTCGCGCAGGGAGCGTGTGACGGGGGTCGCGCCCCAGTCGAGGTCCATGACCGGGTGCTCGCGGCGATCCTTGAAGGACGCGCCCACGCCGAAACGGGTCTCCTGCTCCAGGGCCTTGGCCAGCCTGGGCTGCTTGTCCGTAAGCCAGGAGGCAGGCGCATCCACCACGGACAGGCGCATGCGGCAGGCGATGTCCATGCCCACGGCGTAGGGGATGACCGCGTCCTCCACGGCCAGCACGCCACCGATGGGCAGGCCGTAGCCCACGTGGGCGTCGGGCATCAGCGCGCCAGCCACGGCCACCGGCAGCATGGCCGCGTTCTCCATCTGCTTGGCCGCCTCGGGGTCCGGGCCGGCCTCGTCCGAGGCGAACACGGCCACCGGGGCCGGCTCCCTGCGCAGGCCGGCATACTCCGGGGCAAAGGATGTCACGGTTGAGGGACCCGCCGGTTGCAGGGCGGCAGCGGCCCGCGCATAGGCGGCCCAGTCCGGGTCGTCCAGGAACGGCTCCGGATCGGCAACGATCTTCTTGAGCCGCGCCTTGACCGCGCCGCGCTCCATGCCGGTCTTGAGCGCCCGCTTGGCCGTGCGCGAGGCGGCCTTGCGCAGCTCGTGGTCCCTGGGCAGACCGAGTTTGTCCAGATCTTTCGCTTTCATGGCGCCATCTTCGTTACGTTACCGCCCCCCTGCTGGCAACGAGTATACCGTGAGGCCGCGGTGCGATACAGCCGCCGCCGACATCTCACCATATTTTGCCCTACCGAAGAAAAGCACGGCAGCCGTACGATGGGCCGGAATCGAACAACCCCTTCAACGCAAGGAGGGAGCCATGAGCGTGGTCAAGGTCATCGAGATTCTGGCGCAGTCCGACAAGGGCTGGGAGGACGCCGTGCAGCAGGCCGTGACCGAGGCGTCCAAGACCGTACGGCACATCAAGTCCGTGTACGTGGAGGAGTTCCAGGCGCTGGTTGAAGATAACAAGGTTGTGAGCTATCGCGTCACGGCCAAGATATCCTTCCTGCTGGAACGGTGACGGCTCCGGCGCGCTGCATCGGCACGTCCGGCTGGCAGTATCAGCATTGGAAGGGCCCCTTTTATGCCCAGGGGACCGCTTCCGGGGATATGCTTGCGCGCTACGCCGAGCAGCTCTCCGCCGTGGAGGTGAACGCCTTTTTCTACGGGCTGCCCGACGCCGAGAGCGTGGCAAGCTGGCGCGACACCGTGCCGGAGGGATTCGTCTTTGCCGTGAAGGCGAGCCGCTACCTGACGCACATGAAAAAGCTCAAGGACCCGGAAGAGCCGGTGTCCAAATTATTGGACAGGGCCAGCGTCCTTGGCGACGCTCTGGGGCCCATCCTGCTGCAGCTTCCGCCGCGCTGGCGGTTCAACGGAGAACGGCTGGACAACTGCCTTGCCGCGTTTCCGAAATCCGTGCGCCTGGCCGTGGAGATGCGAGATACGAGCTGGATCTGCGACGAGGGATTGGCGATTCTACAGAAGCACAACGCGGCGTTCTGCGTGTACGAGCTGGCCGGATACCGCACGCCGTGGCACGCTACCGCGGACTTCGCCTATGTGCGCATGCACGGCCCGGCCGAGGACAAATACCGCGGCTCGTACAGCTCTGATCAGCTCCGCACCATTGCCGGTCATCTGGAAGGCTGGCTCGGCGATGGTTTGGATGTCTACTGCTTTTTCGACAATGACGAGGCGGGCTATGCCGCGCAGAACGCCGTGGAGCTCGACAGGATGCTGGCGGGCTGACGTTCCCCGGCATGCCTCGTGCGGTCGGCCCGATTCACTCCGTGCTGTTCCCGGCAGGGGCTCCGGCCTGGAACCCGGTTTCGGCCGGCCCGGTGAACACCACGAAGTCGTCATAGAGATGGCGCGGCGGATGATGGCCGATATCCATGCGTTTGTCCGCATGCTCCTCGACCAGGCGCATGACCTTGCTCTCCTGCTTCTTGTTGGAGAGCAGGTCCACGTTTTCTGAATAAAATACGCACCACGGCTTTCCACTGTCCAGAATGGCGCGTATCTCATTATAATACATGCCGTAATTCTGAGAGATGTACGACAGGCGCGGCGGCGCCTTGTGGTCCAGGAAGTAGTAGATCAGCGAGGAGTTGCGGAAGGTGATCAGGGCCTTGTTCGCGCATCCGAACTCATCGTAGGCTTGCTTGATGCGCGCAAACGTCTCTGCCCGCTCCGGCGATTCGAGAATGCCCTGGAAACGCGGATTGTCCAGCTCGACCTTGGGGCCCACCGGCCGGACCTCTGTTGTCCAGCCGCCGTAGTAAATATGCACCATGCAGCCCGCAACGAAAAGAACGGCCGCCACGCTCATTATGATCCTGCCCGCCCTGCCCATGCGTGCGGAAAGCATCACCAGGCCCAGCGCCATAAAGTATCCGGAGGCGAACACCATGGAGATGTTGACCGGAATGTCGCTGTAGAACGTCTGCTGCGCCCAGTATGCAATCAGCACCACCGCGCATAACGCCCCGCGCCTTTGCGCCTTGGTGCTCCAGTCGCCGTAGAAAACGGCCAGGCACAACACCGCATAGGCGTACTGCGGCATGATGATCAGCGGATGGGTGGCGGGAATAAGCGAAAGCGGGAAACCCGGCAGGATCTGGGCCATCACCAGCAGAAATCTCGCCAGATACGCCGCTACGGTCAGCGTCGCAATGAAGAGGCCGAAGGCGGCAGGGTTGTTTCCGCACAGCTTCCGGACTCCGGCAGCCACACAGGGCCACAAGCCCGATACTCTGCCTATCAGCCAGTAGACTCCCCAGCACGCAGGCATGAGCGCGCCCTGGGCAAGGATCTCCAAAGCCCGTTCATAGTGGAACCCATGGCCTTTGGGGACGCTGAACATCTGCGCCAGGCCCAGCTTGCTGAGGTATATGCCCAGCATCAGGGCCAGGAAGACTCCGCAGGACAGGGGGGCCAGCATGGAGCGGAAGTCCCGCTTGCGCCACGCCGTGTACAGGAGCCACAGACACAGCACCGCCAGCCCCGGCGCTATGGTGAGGTTCACCATGGCGGAGCAGGCCAGGAAAAAACCGGACGCGAGCCACACCGTCACACGTACGCCAGACGAACCCGCTTTTCGGGACAGCCAGTACAAGCCAAGGCCCATCAGCAGGAACAGGCTGGGCCCGTTCTGATAGTTGACCAGCGAGGAGAGCCCGGCGAAAAGAACGCAGCACAGCCCAAGGGGAATGATGAACCTGTTCGGAGCCTTTGCGCCGTCAATGCCCGCCATGACGGCCAGTCCGGCGGCGAGGCTGAATATGGTGTACACCCAGCGCAGGGGCAGATACCCCTCGCCGAGCACGGCCATGAATCCGGTGTTGAACAGGTACGCAGGCGCCTGGGGGAGGAAGAGGTTCAGCTCGCCATGGCGCAGGGCGCGCAGGGCGCTGTACAGATACCAGCCCTCGTCCCCGAAAAAGGCGCCCTTGCGGGGGGTGATGTACAGCAGGAACAACAGGGCCAATGCGACAAAGCCGGACCAGGCCAGCACAGTAGGCCAGAGTGGTGCTCCGCCCCGTGAATGCTGCAGCCCCCGGGACGAACTTTGCGTCAACATCATGATCCTTTCCGGGTCAGTCGCCGAAACTCGTCGAACTCGCGGATATACTCCGCGCTGTCGTACGGATGGGATGCGTAGACGCCAAGCACCGTATCAACGGAAAAGTTGTACTGGATGCCCCAGATCATCGGTGGCATGTACACGCCGATATCCGGCCGGTTCAACCTGATCTCGGCGGAACGCTCCCCGTCCGTCAGAACCAGGTTCAGGCTGCCGTGCAGCGCCACGAGGAACTGATGGCATTCCTTATGGGCGTGCTCGCCGCGAACTTTGTTGTCCGGCACGCCGAACACGAAGAACTGGCGCTTCGGCTCGAAGGGCAGGTCTTTCAGGAACTCCACCGGAACAATTGCGCCGCGAAGATCCTTAAAATGAGGCAGCGGCCAGACCTGCGCCTTGCCCACGCCCAGATCGCGCGGCCCGCCCTGGGCCTCGATATCCTCCGGTCTGAACTCCTGGGCCGAGCCCGTCCGGACCTCGGAAGGAAAGGTATACCCGACAATCCTGGCCGGGTTCCCCACAACAATGGCATGGTGGGGCACGTCGTGCGTTACCACCGCTCCGGCCCCGACCATGGCGGCCCGTCCCACCCGCAGTCCTGGCAGAATCGTTGCGTTGGCCCCGATGCTGGCCTCGGACTCCACGACTGTCTGCAGCACCTTCTCCTGATACTGGCGGGAGCGCGGGAAGTGGTCGTTAGTGAATGTGGCGTTAGGACCCACGAACACGTCATCACCCAGACGCACGCCGTCCCAGAGCTGGACCCCGCACTTGATCGTCACGCGGTCCCCGACCTGCACATCGTTTTCGATGAAAACGCCGTCGCAGATGTTGCAGTCCGCCCCGATTCTGGCGCCGGGAAGCACATGGGCAAACGCCCAGATTCGGGTGCGGGGGCCCACGTTTTCACTTTCGCACAGCCCCTTTTCATGCACAAAAAAATCAGTCGCCATCGTCTCCCCGACTGTTTTCAGGATCGAAACGCAACACTGTGGATACAAACGTGGCCGGGCGGCACTTGGTGTTCTCGAATATCCGCCACAGGTAGAAGCCCACGATTCCCGTGGCCAGAAGCTGCAAGGAGCTGAAAAACACCACCGCCAGCATCAGGGGCGTGTAGCCCTTGACCCCGACTGTGCCCATGGCCCAGGCCCCCAGAACAACCGCCGCCAGCACTATGCTGATGGAAACGCCCAGAAGGCCGATCCAGAACAGGATCATAATGGGCAGGTTGGTGAAGGACAGGACGCTGTCCAGCATGTACTTGAGCCGCTTGCGCATGTTCCAGGCGGACACGCCATGCTCGCGCTTGCGCCGCTTGTACGGCAGGAAGGCGCGGCGGTAACCGACCCAGAACAGCTGCGCCACGAGCGAGCTGTTTGCCTCGTTCAGGCTGAGCACCGCATCGCGCACACGCCGGTTGCAGCCGAAAACATCCACGCCGCCCCGCGGTATATCCGGGATCACGAAGCGGCGGTATATCTTCCAGAACGTCTGGGACAGCAGCTTGTACAGGAAGGGATCATCGCGTTCCGAACGCTGGCCGAAAACAACATCGGCCTTGTCATCGGCAAGGGTCTGGAACATCTCCAGCACCAGCTCCGGCGGCTCCTGCAGGTCCGCGGCCATTGCCGCCATATAGCTGCCGCGCGCAACGCCCATGCCTGTGCGGATCGCCGCAAAAGAGCCGAAGTTGCGGCTGTGCTCCACCAGCCGGGCCGGGTACGGTACGTTGGGCAACGCCCGTCGCAGCAGGTCGAAGCTGTCGTCCGGGGAGCCGTCCACGACAAAGACCACCTCCATGTCCCGCCCGGTACGTTCCCACATCTGTTCCAGAGCAGGGAGCAGATGCGGGATGTTTTCCGCATTGCGATAAACGGGAATCACTAAGGAGAATTCTGGTGCGCGCGCTTCGGTCATGGGGTGTAGGCGGCCAGGGCTTCGGCCACGATTGAGATTTCTTCCTGGGTCAGCTCCGGAAAACACGGCAGGCTGACAATCCGCTCGGAGCAACGGCGGCTGCTCGGGAGCTGCCCGCAAACCTGGGGAAGGTCCCGCCAGCCGGCCTGGTCGCAGTCGAGCACCGGGTAGTGGATGTCCGTTCCCACTTCGCGCTCCGCGAGATGCGCGCGGAACCCGTTCCTGTCCTCCACCATGACCACGGCCAGATGCGCAGACGGGACCTGATCGGGACGCTTCGGAAACACCACGCAGGACGGCGCCGCCGCGGCATAGGCCTCGATGACTGCGCGCCTCGCACCATTGGCGTCTTCCAACTTGGGCAAACGAGCGGACAGCACGGCCGCCTGAATCTCATCCATGCGGCTGTTCCGGCCGAACGGAACGGCAACGTTGTACCGTGTGTTCCAGCCGTACTGGTGCAGCCGGGAAAGCCGCTCCATGACGGCCTCGTCACGGCAGAGCACCGCGCCGCCGTCGCCGAACGCGCCGAGATTCTTGGTCGGGTAGAAGCTGAAGGTGGCCAGATCCCCGAAGCTCCCGGCCATTTGCCCCCGAAGGGATGCGCCATGGGCCTGGGCGCAGTCCTCTATGATTATGGGGCAGGCTTTGCCCTGGGCGGCAAGCTTGGCGCGCAACGCCTCGACATCCGCCACCGCGCCGTACAGATGGGTCGCCACAACGGCCTTCACGTTCGGATCGACCAGCGACGCCGCATCGTCCATGTCCATAAGCAGCGTGTCTGCGTCGATATCCGCGTACACGGGTACCGCGCCGATAAGCCGGCAGGCCGTGGTCGTGTACCCGCCGGCGTTCGCCACGGTGACCACATGGTCTCCGGCCTCGACGCCTGCGGCGCGCAGGGCCAGCTCCAGCGCGTCGGTGCCGTTGCCCACCAGGAGGCAATGCGGCATGCCGACGTACTCGGCGAACTCGCGGGAAAACGCTTTGCCATATGGCCCGCCAAGGTAATAGCCGCTGGCGCCAACTTTCGTGAGGATCGTATCGAAAACCGTCTGGTTGTCCCGGTAGGGCCGGGACAGGTCGTTCATGGGTATCTTCATCATGCCCACATGGTCTTTATGGCTGGAGAAACAACGCGATGGAGCAGGTCGAAACAGCAGCCGAATCCAGGAGTCCGCACACGGCGTCAGCGCCTCCACACGGTCGCCCCCTTGAAAACATCAGGCTGGCTCCCTGTCCACAATGTCGTTAGATGACTAACGAAGTCTTTAACATAGCTAGAGGAGTCATCAAATAACTACACGAGAGGGAATAGCACCGCAACCCTCGCCACTGTTCGGGATGGGGCCGCAGGATGTCTGGCGCAGGACTGACGCCGCATTGGGCGGCTGCGCCAGTCTTGCACGATCCCAATCGCGTAACGCACTCTGCCTTCTGGCCCTGGCCGCTACGGCTTATGGTTGGGCCATTTGCGCGGATCGTCCTTGAAGAGCTTGTACGTCAGGGAGTCGACAAGCGCGTTCCAGCTCGCGAAAATAATATTGTGGGAGACGCCCACCGTGGACCAGCGCGAGTTCTTGTCCGCAGACTCGATGAGCACGCGCACGTGGGAGGCCGTGCCTGGACTGCCCTGGGTGGTGCCGCTCAGCACGCGCACTTTGAAGTCGGTGAGGCGCACCTCGCTGATGCACGGGTAGAAGCGCTCCACGGCCTTGCGCAGGGCGCGGTCCATGGCGTTTACCGGGCCTTCGCCGGTGGAGGCGGTATGCTCCACCTGGCCGCGCACCTTGACCATCACCGTGGCCTCGCTCATGACCTCTTCGCCCTGGAGCAGGGCGTCGGTCACGCGGAAGTTGATGGGCGTGAAGTAGCGCTTGGACCAGCCCATGACGCGGTAGAACAGCAGCTCGAAGGAAGCCTCGGCCGAGGAGTACTCGTAGCCGCGGTTCTCGCGGTCCTTGATCTCGGCCAGCAGGTCGCCCACCAGGGCGTCCTCGCGCTCCAGCTTGTAGCCCAGCTTCTTGGCCTTCTCCAGAATGTTGCTGCGGCCGGAGAGGTCCGAGATGAGGATGCGCTGCTCGTTGCCCACGGCTTCCGGCTCGATGTGCTCGTAGGTCCGCCTGTTGCGCTGGATGGCGCTCACGTGGATGCCGCCCTTGTGCGCAAAAGCGGAGCGCCCCACGTACGGCTGGCGCAGGAAGGGGCGCAGGTTGGCGATCTCGGCCACGAACTGCGAGACCGTGGTCAGGTGCGTGAGCTTGCCCTCGGGCAGGCATTGGAACTTGCCGTCGCACTTGAGCTCCAGCGCCGGAATGACCGAGCAGAGGTTGGCGTTGCCGCAACGTTCGCCGTAGCCGTTGATGGTGCCCTGCACCTGGCTTGCGCCGGACTTGACCGCCACGATGGAGTTGGCCACGGCCATGTCCGAGTCGTTGTGGGTGTGGATGCCCAGGCGCGCCTCGGGCAGCTCCTTTCTGACCACATCGAATATCTCGCGCAGGTCGCTCGGCAGGGTGCCGCCGTTGGTGTCGCACAGCACCAGGACGCCGGCACTGGCCTCATGCGCCGCCTTGAGGGAGGACAGGGCGTAGTCGCGGTTCTCGCGAAAACCGTCGAAAAAGTGCTCGGCGTCGAAGAAGACGTCCTCGAAGTGGGGCTTGAGGAAGGCGACGGAGTCGCGAATGATCTCGAGATTGCGCTCCAGCGGAATGCGCAGCGCATCGGTCACGTGGAGGTCCCAGCTCTTGCCGAAAATGGTCGCAACGGCCGGCTTGGCCTCGATGAGCGCCTTGAGGTTGGCGTCGTTCTCGGCCTTGTGCTTGGGATTGTGGGTGGAGCCGAATGCGGCCAGACGCGAGTACTTCAGGTCGTAGCTCCGCATCTCCTTGAAGAACTGCTTGTCCGTGGGGTTGGAGCCCGGCCAGCCGCCCTCGATGTACTGTACCCCGAGGTCGTCCAGACTCTTGGCCACACGCAGCTTGTCCGTCAGGGAAAGATGTATCTCCACATCCTGAACGCCATCGCGCAGGGTGGTGTCGTATATCTCGATCGTTCTCATGAGTGAACTGCCTTGCCTTCGCTGAAAGCGTCCGCGACAGAAGCCAGAAACCGGCTCCAGGAGGAGCCTCCGGACGCAACACGCAACATTATTGAAAGGGAATACCCCCGTAACAGGTTTCCCAGCGGAGCGCCAGAGGCGGTTTTGGCCAAAACCTCATGGAATGATGTCATTTGCAGGCTCGCGGAGGCCCTATGCGAAAAATTTCGAACCGGCTCTGTCCACGAACCGTCACATGCGATGCGGTCCATGGTCGGGGGCGATCCTCAAAAAGAGTCCGGCAACCCGTCGCTTGGGACTGAACAGCAGGCCCATGCAGTTCTGGTATCGCATAGGCATTGCGCTATCTGGCACGCTTGTTTACTAATACGACAGCACTAGATATCTTTAATTTTTTTGTAGATTTTATAATACCAAGGATGCCGCAATGGATACCACTCGACGCCGGTCAAGACATAACTCCTTCACCATATTTAGAAGTCAGTCCGAAAATGTTTTCCTTAGATTGGCAAAATCTGACCTACGGCATGAGCGCCGATCCCAATTCTTTTCATTTTACATTATTCCCAAAGGCCGTTGGGGTAGAAATGATCCCACAACCGTCGATATTTTTTATGGAAGACGCTCCTTGGGCAGGTTTAGAAACTATGGAAAGAGCACGAGCATCTTCGATGTACAGGAAGAAACCCTTGCTGAATCCGGCACGACTCTCAGATATCAGCAGATACCTAACGGCTTGGTATTATGCATTCTTATCCCCTCAAGAACTCAAACACTTTCTCCAAGTTTTGATTTCGTTATTTTAGCAAATGGCATAGAGCCCTATACCCTAACAGGTGACAACACTTTAAGAAAACATTGGAAAATTTTTTCCTCTTTTGCGGAATCCTATTCAATGGATGGCGAACCTGATATTTGGGACAAGTTACGTGTTTGGTGGGTCTTGTTTTCAAAACCAATTTGTGTTGACAACCATATTAAGGAAAGAAAAATTACATCAGCTTGCAGCAAACTCCTTTTTTTTGTTTTAACGGTTGGCTTAAGTGGATTCTTATTACGCCTCATTCAGTTCTTGTTTGACTGACAAATAGTGTCTTCAAAAACACCGTCCTTTATTTAAGCTTCCGTTGCACATTTGGTTCCGTGCAGATTAAAGCAATTTATTGCCTCATACGGTCGTCTCGCTTTCTTCCTCCAGCTCGCGCGTGTAGCGGCACTTCTTGTCCGGGCAGGCCAGGTGCTCGCCACGGGCCTTGGTGGTCTTGCGCACCAGAATCTTGGAGCCGCACTGCGGGCACGGCTCGGGCACCGGCCAGTCCCACACCGCGTAGTCGCACTTGGGGTACTGGTTGCAGGCATAGAACACCTTGCCGCGGCGGGAGCTCTTCTCCACCAGCTCGCCGGGGCAGCCCTCCTTGGGGCAGGCCACGCCCGTGGAGAACGGCTGGGCGTAGTCGCACTTGGGGTAGCCCGTGCAGGCGATGAACCGGCTGCCGGTGCGGGCCTTCTTGATCACGAGGTCGGAGCCGCACTTGGGGCACTCGCCCACCTTCTGCGGCTTTTCCAGGTCCTCGGGCGCCACCTGAATGGTGCCATTCTCGTCGCGGTAGAAGTTCTTGGTGTTGCGGCACTCGGGGTAGCCCGTGCAGGCCAGGAACTGCCCGGCCTTGCCGAACTTGATGACCATGGGCTTGCCGCACTCCTCACAGACGATGTCCGTGGGCAGGCCCTGCTTGACCGAGGCCATGTTCTCCGCGGCCTCGGCCAGGGTGTCGTAGAAACCGCCGGTGAAGGTCTTCAGCAGCTCCACCCAGTTGGCGCCGCCTTCGGCCACCTTGTCCAGCGAGGCTTCCATGTTGGCCGTGAAGTCCACGTCCATGAGCTCCTGGAAGTGCTGGTCCAGCAGGTCGCTGACAATGCCGCCCAGGTCCGTAGGCGCGAAGTGCTTGTCCTCCAGCCGGGCGTAGTCGCGGTCCAGCAGCGTGGAGATGATCGCCGCGTACGTGGACGGCCGGCCGATACCCTTCTCCTCCAGCTCGCGCACCAGCGACGCCTCGGTGTAGCGCGGCGGCGGCTGCGTGAACTTCTGCTCTTTGTTCATGTTCAGCAGCGCGAGGATGTCCTTGGTTTCCAGCTTGGGCAGGTCCTGGCTCTTGGAGGCGCCGGCCTTGGTCACGGCCAGGAAGCCCGGGAAGAGCAGCCGCTCGCCCTTGGCCCGCCACTCCAGATCGCCGTTGGCCACGGTCACGGTGGTGTCCCAGAACTTGGCCGCGGCCATCTGCGAGGCCACGAACCGCTCCCAGATGACGCGGTACAGGGCCAGCTGGTCGCGGGGGAGATCGGCCTTCACGCTGTCCGGGGTGATGGCCACGTCAACAGGGCGGATCGCCTCGTGCGCGTCCTGCGCGCCGGACTTGGTCTTGAAGTGCCGCGCCTTAGGCGGGTAGTACTCCTTACCGAAGCTGTCGAGAATGAACTCGCGCGCCGCATCCTGCGCGTCCTTGGCAATGCGCACCGAGTCGGTACGCATGTAGGTGATGAGCGCCATCACGCCGCGGTCGCCGAGGTCCACACCTTCGTACAGCCGCTGCGCCGTGGACATGGTCTTTTTGGCCGAGTAGCCCAGGCGCTGGTTGGCGTGCTGCTGCAGGGTGGAGGTGATGAACGGCGGCGGAGGCGTGCGCGAGCGTTCCTTCTCCTGCACGTCGGCAACGCTGAAGGGGTTGGCCTTGCTGTCCTTCTCCAGGGCCTCGGCCTCGTCAGCCGATCCGATCTTGGGCTTCTTGCCCTTGACCTTGGAGAGCTCGGCCTCAAACGCGGCGGCCTCGTCGGCTTTTTGACTTTCCAGGGCGAGCTTGGCCTTGAACAGCCAGTACTCCTCCGGCACAAAGGCGCGGCGCTCCTTTTCGCGTTCCACCACGATCTTGAGCGCAACGGACTGCACCCGGCCGGCGGAGATGCCCCGCTTGACCTTTTTCCACAAGAGCGGCGAGAGCTTGTAGCCCACCAGACGGTCCAGGATGCGGCGCGCCTGCTGCGATTCGTAGAGGTGCCCGTCCAGCGTACGCGGGTGCTCCAGTGCCTCGCGCACGGCCCGCGGCGTAATCTCGTTGAACTGGATGCGCTCGATGTTCTGGTTCGTGCCCTTGATCAGCTCGGCCACGTGCCAGGCAATGGCCTCGCCTTCGCGGTCCGGATCAGGCGCCAGGTACACGCGCTCGGAGCGCGCCGCGGCTTTCTTCAGCTTGCTCACCACGTTCTGCTTGCCCTGGATGACCTGGTACTCGGGCGTGAAGTCGTGCTCTTCGTCCACGCCGAGCTTGTTGGGCGGCAGGTCACGCACGTGGCCCACGCTCGCTTCCACTTCGTAGTCGGAACCCAGAAATTTCTTGATGGTCCGGACCTTTGCCGGTGACTCAACGATAATCAGGTTTTTTCCCATAACTTGCGACTCTAATCAGCCCCACGCCTCTAGGCAAGGTCCGCAGAAAAAAGCGTGACGATATCTATGGTTTGGCGGCCACGTTCCTGCGCGTGGCACACGGTTTGCTTGTCTGTTCGTCGTAGAAAAACGGCCGTCTTGTGCAGGCCGTACCTGAGACGAACCATAGCATGCAAGAAGTATTCGATGCATCTGCCGCATGAAATGACCCAGGGAGCGCTTTCATGGCCTTGACGCCCCTCGACTTTCTTATCGACCACGAGCGTCTGAACAATATGGCACGCCAGCAGGTGAGCCGTGCCGAGGACACCTCGCCCGACCAGCACGAGTTCCGGGCGCTCGTCAAAGATTTGCTCATCCAGCCGGACAGCGACGCCATGGCCGACGTCCTTATGCAGGACGCCTCCGGAGCCATGGACAGCGAAGACGCCGGCCCGGACCAACAGGCGCTCACCGGCGCCATGGGCCTCATGAACCTCAAGGCCCTCTCTCTCATTAAAAGCATCGACCCCAAACAGAACGGCCCGGCGCAACTCCTCGGCACCGAGGTGCGCATGCCCATCACGGCCAAGCGGCCCGGCGCCACAATTCCCGCGCCCGCTCCTGAGCCCCTGGCCCAGGTGACGCTTGCCAGCCAAGATTCCGCCCAGCTGCCCCTCATGGCCACCCGATCCAGCCATTTCACGTCCAACGAGGCGGACCGGCTGGCCAAGCCGGACCCCATGCCCATGCCGGGCGACGCCCGCGCCGAACGGCCCGAGCAGGCCCCGCTTATCGAGTCCGCCAGCGCGGACACGCCCTACGAGGTGCGCCGGCCCATTGACAGATCCAACCGCATCCAGAACGCCGCGGCCACCGAAAGCGCCGACTCCTCGGACAGCTTCTTCGGTCCGGCCGAGGCCGAGGCCGCGGAGCTCAAGCCCTCGCCGGTGGAGAACCTGGGCCAGTCCGTGCGCATGCCCATCCGCACCACCTACGTCTCCTCCACCGATTTCGACGATCTCGTGGCCGACAAGTCCGAGGTGGTCCGCCGCAAGCTACGCGACATTGGTTACGCCGATGTGGCCGCCCGCGGCCGGGACATCACCCTGGGTACACTCACCGCCCGTTTCGAGTCCGGCAAGGAAGGCATCGCCGCCATCGGCTACGACCGCATGGGCGGTACCTCCTACGGCAAGTACCAGCTCTCCTCCCGCGCCGGCACCATGTCCCGCTTCATCGACTACCTCAAGACCGAGGAGCCGGCCTGGGCCGACCGCCTGAAAAACGCCGGCCCGGCCAACACCCGCGGCCGCCGCGGCACAATGCCCACCGAGTGGCGCGCCATCGCCGCCGAAAGCCCGGAACGCTTCGAGGCGCTGCAGGAAAATTTCATCATGAAAACCAGCTACCGGCCCGCCCTGGAAGCCATCAAGACCTCCACCCACCTGGACGTGGCCGATCTCTCCCACGCCGTGCAGGAGGTGCTCCACTCCACGGCCGTGCAGCACGGCGCCAACGGCGCCGCCCGCATCTTCTCCCGCGCCGTGCACAGCGCCGGCTCGCCCAATGCCGACGGGTTCGAAAAACGACTCATCGAAGCCGTGTACGACCGCCGCAAACGCAACTTCGGCGGCTCCACCCACCAGGTGCGCGTGGCCGTCAAAGCCCGCCTCTCCCGCGAAGAGCACATGGCCCTCGCCCTGCTCGAAGAAGGCGTCAAGAAAGTGGCGTAGATTTACGGACCGCGCTTGGCAAGGGAAACCTTTCTGGAAGAAAGGTTCTCCCCCGCACCCCTTCCAAAGACTTTCATCTAGGTTTAGGCCCCGACGTCCAGGCGAACACGGTTCTCCCGGGCCCATATTAGGGTCCAGGGAGCCATGCTCCCTGGCGGGGTGCCTGAGGGGGCGCGCCCCTCGGGACCATGTTCCTACTGTCCTTCCACCAGCGCGCCCAAGGCGCTTTCATCAATCTGCCAGCTCAGAATGTCGCTTTCCTGACCTTTCATCGCGGTTTTTTGCAGCACGCGGCGGGTGGGGTCGAGCTGTGGGGCGAGGTCCGGGCTGGCGGCGTCGAGCTTCCGTCGGGTGATGTTGGAAAGCAGGATACCGTTGGTGGCGCAGTTTTTTTCGAGCCGCGCGGCGAGGTTGATCTTGTCGCCCACAAACGTGAGGTCGATATCGTCGAGACCGATGTTGAGGACCCAGATCTCGCCGCTGGCAATGCCCACGCGCGTGCCCATGGCGATGGTCTCGTCCATGGACTGCTGCAGATCGCCGAGCACCTGCTTGCCGAGCAGGATGATGTTGGCGGCAAAGGCCAGGGCCCGGTGGTAAGCGCTGTCGTCGCGCAGGGGATAGTTGAACACGGCGAGCACCGAGTCGCCCATGAACTTGTCGAGGATGCCGCCGTGCTGGTCGATGAGGCGCTTGGCCTCGCGGTAGTAGCGCGAGAGCGCCTCGTTGAGGTCCTGCGGCGCGGCCGTGCGCACCAGGGCGGAGAAGTTCTTGATGTCCGTGATGACGATGATGGCATCCTGGGCCGCGGAGCCGATGCGGAAGAACGCCTCGGAGTCCTGCTGCGAGTCCATGAGCGCCCGGATGATGGACGGCGGCATCTTGCGCGCCAGGTGCACGTACTCCATGGGGATTTTGGTGCGGCCCTGGCGCACGGACTCCAGGATGCTCGTGACCTGCTCGGGCGTGACCGGAGTGGATGGACCGGAGGCGGATGCGGCGGGCTGTCCCTGTGAGGGGGTGCCGGGCACGGTGTCGCGCGGCCGGGCGAGCGCCATGGCCACGGAGGCGGCCTTGAGGGTTTTCTGGAACTCGGGCGAGGCGATGTCGTACTGCTCGGCCAGGCCCATCTCCCGGGCGTAGTCGTCCACGGTGAGCCATTTGAGCGTGTCCGCGATGTCCTGATAGTTGGTGTGCAGCAGCCCGACCTCCTCCGGGTTGGGCACGTACGGCGTGACCATGATGAAGGTGTCGAAGTGCTCGCCGTGGCGGCGGATCTTGTCGGCCATGATGTTGAGCATGGCCGAGGGCACCTTGGAGCGGATGTCGATGCCGGTGCGGCCGCCCTCGTCCTCGTAGATGAAGTTCACCGAGCTTTGCAGCGCGAACGGCACGGGGTGCTGCGTCTTGCCGAGCAGGGACAATAAATGCCCCACGGCGGATTGCATGTTGAGGTAGGAGGCGATGGACATGGCGGTGCGGTTGCTGGGGGTACAATCAGGGTCGGCGCAACGCTCGCGGGAGGGCTGCGAGTCCGCGCTCAGGATGGCTTCTTGTAGCGGAGAGGGGGAGGAGGAGGCAAGGGAGGGGGGGACGATCCTCGCTTCGCCATGAGACCAACTTCATAAAGATTTTCTATGGTGATTCCTTCTTGCAAATTATATAACAACTAGCGCAGACATAATACGCAGGAGGCAATAGCTGTGAAACCTATACTTTTTGCTATTTTAATCTGCATTTTGTTCTCAACAAATATCGCCTGGTGTAATGAGAACAACTTGTACCTTTCCCGAGAACAAGTCATCGGACTGGTTAAAGAAATTAATCTAAGTGTATATAACACTGTCAACAACAACTGCCTTACAAATGAAAAAGAGTTACGGGACAGAATCCGTTTTCGTCTGGAAGAGGCTGGGATAAAGGTGCATGAAGACAAATTTAACTACTTCCCCTCCCCGAAAGGTCTTGACCTTGGAGTTCTCTTGTTTGGCAGCAAAGAAGAGACGTGTATCGCTTCTGCAATCACAATCGCACGAATTACGAATCTCATGTATCCATTTCCATCTCACAGTATTAAAAGCGACAACAACCAAGAGGTGTACATAATGATAGATGGATTAGTATGGGAAATGGAGGGAGTATTCTCTTCTCAAGGTAACCTTGACGATGCCGCTTTGCGTTATATCAATAACGTTATGGATAATTTTCTAGCAGATTATTATTCCGCCCAAAAAGATGAACGCGTTAAATTGTCTAATGATCTTGTGTTTGAATACTACCCCATACAATTCACGGACGGTAAAAAACGTAAGAAAAGAACGCTCACGCTTACACTCGATCCTCATACTGCTCTACAGAACAAGTAATGTTCTCTCATTTCCCTGATAAAGTAAGACAACTATGAGCTGAGGCCGCTCCCCCATCCAGGAGGAGCGGCCTCATTCTTCTCATTATAAACTAACTAACTATCTACAGCGTCATCAGCAGCCTTCGCCCGAGCCGCCGCAGGCGTGGCCGCAGGCGCTGGGTTTCTTGTTCATCAGCTTGCTCAGGTCGCCGCCCTTATAGATGGCTTCCAGGCCCTGCTCGATGAAGCCGGACATCTCCACCACGGTGACGCCGGACTTCTCCAGCACCTCGCGCGGGGTGCGGCCCAGGGCTGCGCAGAGCAGCGCGCGGCAGTCCTTGAGCTGGGCGGCCAGCGCTTCCCAGCGCTTGGGGCCGCCGCCGATGTCCGGGGTGGCGCGTTCCTCGATCATCTCGAAGCCGCCGTCCTTCTCGGTCCAGATCTGCAACGCGGGCGCTTCGCCCAGGTGCTGGTTCACGAGCAGGCCCTCGTGGCTGGCCACGGCCACGCGGGTCCGTGCTTCATAGCGGGGAATCTCCATGCTCGAACACTCCTTGAGGCAGCTCGAAAACTCGCCGGAACGGTCGTTGTCCAACAGGCCCACGGCATCCGCGCGGCAGCGCCGGCAGTGGCGCATCAGGGGCAGGTGCTTTTCCACGGCGGCGCGCACCGTACGCAGCAGCTCACCGCTAGGCTCTTCCAGATCGCCGAAGGGCGTGCCTGCCACGGGCTTGATGGGCAGCACGTTGAGGATGTCCACGCCGAGCTCCTTCATGGTGATGGCGATGTCCTCCACGTGCGCGTCGTTCACGCCGGGGATGAGGATGGTGTTGATCTTGACGATCATGCCCAGGGACTTGGCCTTCCTGATGGCTGCGAGCTGGCGGGAAAGCAGCAGTTCCGCGCCTTCGCGGCCGCGGTAGACCACCTTGCCGTCGCGCACCCAGCCGTAGATCTTCTCGCCGATGGCCGGGTCCACGGCGTTGACCGTGACGGTGATGTGGCTGACGCCGGAGGCGGCCAGCTCGTCCAGCTTCTCTTCCAGGGCCAGACCGTTGGAGGAGAGGCAGAACAAGAGGTCCGGGTGCTTCTCGTGCAGGCGGCGGATGGTCTCCAGGGTTTCCTCCTGGTTGGCCATGGGGTCGCCGGGGCCGGCAATGCCCACCACGGAGATGCGCGGCTCCTTTTCGAGCACGCGGTCCATGTAGCGTGCGGCCTGGGCCGGGGCCAG
Source organism: Oceanidesulfovibrio marinus (assembly GCF_013085545.1). Lineage (NCBI taxonomy): Bacteria > Pseudomonadati > Thermodesulfobacteriota > Desulfovibrionia > Desulfovibrionales > Desulfovibrionaceae > Oceanidesulfovibrio > Oceanidesulfovibrio marinus. The sequence continues at coordinate 3,356,751 of NZ_CP039543.1, read as the reverse complement.
GACAGCGGAGGTCACGCCGGGGCGGCTCTCGTTCACGCAGTCGTAGCGGCGGTTGCAGAAGTTGCACTGGATATTGCAGCGCGGCGCGACCGGCAGGTGCACGCGGCCGTAGCTGCCCTTGGCGTCCTTGTTGAAACAGGGGTGGCGTTCTGATTTCGGATTGATCGTTGTCATGGCTGTCCCATCCTTTGCGCCGCGTAAGCGCGGACTCGCAGACTGGTAAGACGTCGTATTCAAACAGATTGTTGTGTTGCAACAGCCTGTTATAAGTATCCCCAACCAAGAGGCGAATCGGCCTGCTTCTTCTCCAGAACCGCGTTCACGATCCGGTCGAAGAGAGTCTGAGTGCCCTTGTAGCCGACATGCATGGTGCGCTGCGCGCCAAAGCGGTCGTGGATGGGGAAGCCCACCCGCACGAGGGGCACGTTCCACTCGCGCGCCATGCGGTAGCCCTTGGAGTTGCCGATGACGAGGTCCGGGGCGAGCTTTTCGGCCTCGTTCTTGATCTCGTAGAAGTCCACGCCGGGCATGACCTTGGGCGGCTGGCGCAGGATGTCGCTGCCGGCTTCCTCGATGGCCGCGGGCAGGCGACCGGAGTTGCCGCCGGAGGCCACCAGCACGGGCTGGATACCGATCTCGGCGAGCATGGCCACCAGGCCGGCCACGAGGTCTTCGTCGCCGTAGACAACGGCGCGTTTGCCCGAGATGTACTTGTGGCCGTCCACCATGGCGTCCACCAGCCGGCCGCGCTCCTTGGCGTGGCGGGCCGGGGTCTCCTGGCCGCTGACCTCTTCCAGGGCGGCGAAGAAGGCGTCCGTGTTGCGCAGGCCGATGGGCATAGGCAGGCGGTGCAGGTCCACGCCGTGGCTCTCCTGCAAGGCCGTGCCGCCGGTCTTCTCCGCGCCGGCCAGGACAGCGCCGAGCTCGAAGGTTGCGCGCGCGCCGGACATGGCGCGGATGTCCTCCACAGGCGTGCCGCCGGAGGGAATCTTCTCGTAGTCTTCCAGGGCCGGGCCATCCAGGGTGTCGGAGTAGTCGGGCACCATGGTCACGGCCAGGCCGAAGTCGTCGAACACGTCGCGCAGGTGGCGCAGGTCTTCGGGCGAGACAAAGCCGGGCAGCAGGTTCACGCCGTCGTGCTTGTCCATTGCCGGGTCGGGAATCTGCTCGCAGACCGCGCGGACCGCCGAGTGGAAGCCTTCCACGTGCGAGCCCTTGTACGAGGGCGTGGAGACCCACACGAGGGTCGGCAGGTCAAGGTCGGCGAACTCCTTCTTGAACTCGTGCAGGATCATGGGCACGTCGTCGCCGATGGTCTCGGTCAGGCAGGTGGTGGCCACGCCGATGACCTGGGCCCCGTACTTCTTCATCACGTTGATGAGGCCGAGCTTGAGATTGGGGCCGCCGCCGTAGATGGCGTGCTTCTCGCCGAGAGCGGACGACGCGATGTCGATGGGCTCGCGGTAGTGGCTGATGAGGTAGCGCCGCATGTAGGTGGCGCAGCCCTGGGAGCCGTGCAGGAAGGGCACGCCGCCTTCGATGCCGCGGAAGACCACGGACGCGCCGAGCGGTGCGCAGGCCTTGCAGGCGTTGGTGGTGGAGACGTAGTCCACCTTTTCCGGCTTGATGCGGGTGATGGTCTCGACGGTCATAACGCTCCCTCCCTCATGCACCCTTCAGGCGCATCCAGGCTGCATGCGGAGTCTATATTCTTGGACTCAAGGGCGACCTTGTTCTGGGCCGCGCGACGGGGCACAAAACGCCATACCGGACTCATCGCCGTGCGGTAGACCTCCTCGGCGAAGTTGACCATGCCGATGAAACCTTCCAGGCATTCCTTGCGCTCGTGGTTGTGGTCGCAGAAGCCCACGCCCAGCTTGTGCGCGATGGGCCGCTCCTTGACGCCGCCCACGAAGATGTCCACGTCCTTCTCCTTGATGAAGGCCTGGAGCTCCAGGGGGTTGGCGTCATCCACGATGATGGTGCCGGGATCGGTGATGGCCTCCAGCTCGGCGTAGTCTTCCTTGGTGCCGGTCTGGGAGCCTACAACGGCGGTCTGCATGCCGAGGTGCCGGAACGTCTTGACCAGGGAGAAGGCCTTGAACGCGCCGCCCACGTAGACGGCGGCTTTCTTGCCTTCCAGATCCTTACGCAGCTCCTTGATCCGCGGCATGATCGCCTTGATCTCCTCGGACACGACCTCCTTGGCGCGGTTCATGACCTCGGGGTCCTTTTCCGCAAAGAACTTGGCCACGTCGTAGAGCGCCTGGGACATGTCCTCGATGCCGAAGTAGGAGACGCGGATGTAGGGGATGCCGTACTCCTCTTCCATCAACTGGGCGAAGGGCAGGGTCGCGCCGGAGCACTGGACCACGTTGAGGGCCGCGCCGTGGGAACGGCGGATGTCGGCCACGCGGCCGTCGCCCGTGACGTTGGCCACGACCTCGACGCCCATGCGCTTGAAGTAGTCGCGGATGACCCAGATCTCGCCGGCCAGGTTGAAGTCGCCGAGCAGGTTGATGGACAGAGGCGAAATATCGTCGGTGGGCGCGGTGCCGGCCAGGCGCATCAAGGCCTTGCACGCGGCGTCGTAGCCCTCGCGCTTGTTGCCCTTGAAGCCTTCGGACTGCACCGGAATGACCGGGATGCCCTTTTCTTCGGACACGCGCTTGCACACCGCTTCCATGTCGTCGCCGATGATGCCCACGATGCAGGTGGAGTAGACGAACGCACCGCTGGGATTGTGGCGATCGATGAGCTCGCACAGGGCGCGGTAGAGCTTCTGCTCGCCGCCGAAGACCACGTCGTTTTCGCGCAGGTCCGTGGAGAAGGAGAGGCGGTGCAGCTCCGGCCCGGAAGAGACGGCGCCGCGGATGTCCCAGGTGTAGGCCGCGCAGCCGATGGGGCCGTGCACCAGGTGCAGGGCGTCGGCAATGGGGTAGAGCACGACCCGGGAGCCGCAGAACACGCAGGCGCGCTGGCTTACGGCTCCGGCCAGGCTGTCGCGGTTGCAGGCCATCTCAAACGGCTCGGCCCCGCCCTTCACATATATCTGATCTTTCCGGTCTTCGAAAATTGGCTGTGTCATGACGTCATCCTTGGGCTACGTGATGAAACTTTTTTGACCTTTTGAGCCAAGGGGCGCTGCCCCTTGGGACCCCGCCAGGAAACTCAGTTCCCTGGACCCTTTACTGGGTCTGTTTTATGCAATCGCTTCGCTTTTCCGATGCGGCCGGCGCCTCCCGCAGCGCCGGCGCCCGTTGCCCCCAGACTGTGCCGAATCTCGACTAATCGAGTGCGTAATCTTCGGCGACCTCACCCTCTTCCAACGCGTCCAGAATCGCGTCCACGGCCTCTTCGCTTTCCACGTTGCCGTACCAGGTGTTGTTGGGCTGGATGACCAGCACAGGACCGGACTCGCACTGCTTGAGGCAGCCGGTGGTGGTGAGCAGGGCGTCCAGGCCGCGGTCCAGGATCTCTTCTTCGAGATACTGGGCAAGACCGTCGGTCTTCTTGTGGCAGACGCCCTTGGGCTCGCCCTTGGCGCGGAACGATTGACACATCAGGATATGATACGTGGGCTTTGCCATTGTCGTATTCCTCCTTCGCTATCTCGATGCGAATGGTGGTTATTGTTTTCCCTTGCCCCGGCCTTTGGGCTTGATGCCGAAGGCGTAGAGCACGGCCCCCTGAAGCGGGGCGTCTTCATACACGCGCACGTCGATGCCCTTGTCGGCGAGAATCGTGCGCGGATTGTCTCCGGCGCCGGCCGCGATCAGGACTTTGACGTCGGACAGAATCTCGGCCAGGGCGCTCCAGCGATTGTCGCCGCCGCCCCTGGGCGGGGTCTTCCGCGCCTCGTGCAGTGTCACGAGACCGTTGTCGTTGCTGTAGATAAGAAGCGTTTCGGCATGGCCGAGGTGCACGTCCACGGCCTCGCCGTCCGAGGTGGCCACGGCCACGTAGGGCCGGTCCAGATCGGGCATGGGCCGGTCGGTGACCGCTTCCGCCTGGGACGCCAGCTTGATGCCCCGCAGCAGAGTGGCCGCGTTTTCCTCGCCCAGCAGAGAGACTACGTCGCCGCCGAGGCTGCCGATGATGGCGCTCGGCATGACCGAACGGGCCGCCATAAGCGCTTCTTCCATGTCTTCTTTTGTTGCAGGGCGCGCCTTGCCCAGACCGGACTTCTCCCGCGGTTCGAACGGTACGAGCTCCAAGGCGTCCACGCCCCAGTCCTTCAATGTCGCCGCGATTTCGGCCATGTGGTCCTTGTTGATCTCCGGAACCACCGGCACCACGACCGTCGTGTACAGACCGTTGTGCCTAGCTTCGGCCACACCCTTCTTCTGCTGGGACAGGAGCACCTGCATGGCGTCGTCGCCGCGCATGGAGCGCTTGCCCGTGCGGATGAAGGCCACGAGCCCGCCGAGCCTGGAGGGGTCTACATCGGCCACGGAGAGCCGCACGCAGTCCACGCCGGCCTCGGCCAGATCGTGGGCGTAGCCGGGCAGGGCCAGGCCGTTGGTCGCCACGCTGATGCGCACATCCGGATACGCCTTCCGCACCATGCGCGCCGTGGCCATGGTCTCCTCCGGCCGGGCCAGGGGCTCGCCGGAACCGGACAGACAGACTTCCACCGGAGGCTCGGCCTTTTCCAGCAGCGCGGCCAGATACCGGGCCGACTCCTGGACGGACAGCGTCTCGGACGCCACACCATTGGGTGCGGTGTAGGCGCAGTCCATGTTCCTGTCGCAGAAGCGGCACTGAACATTGCAGAGCGCCGAGACCGGGAGCTTGATCCGGGTGGTATGGGGCGGCATGTGCGTCACGTTGTCTCCAGAGTTGTTTCCTTGGGAAAAAGGGGGCGCGGGACCGACGAGGCGACTGCGCCGGTCCACGCGCCCGAGCCCAAGGGAGTGTGGGAGTCCGGTGCTAGTAAACCAGCTCGAAGCTCTCCACAGGGTTGTCGCGATCCAAGCGGGAGAGGAGCGCGTCAACTATCTTTTCCAGGAGCCTGATGGCTCCGCGATAACCTACGGTGGGGAAGTACTGGTGTCCCACACGGTCTATGATGGGGAACCCGTGGCGGATATGCGGAATATCCTCGTCCCGGGCCATGTACTTGCAGTAGGTGTTGCCAATGATCAGATCGACAGGCTCGTTCTTGATCCACTGGTGGAGCAGGAACATGTCGCCGTGCTCCTTGACGTTCGGCTCGAACGGCGCATCCTTGGTAATCTCTTCGATGCGCTTGTAGAACGTCTTGCCCTGCGTACCGGTGACAATGTGCACGGGCTGCATGTCGATGGAGACCAGGAACTCGGTGAGCGCGATGAGCTGGTCTGGATCACCGACCAGAGCCACCTTCTTGCCGTAGAAGTACTGGTGGTAGTCGGAGATGAGGTCCACGAGCTGGCCGCGTTCGTGCAGGATGGTCTCGGGCACGCTCACGCCGCCAAGGCGCCGCAGGGTGTCCACGAACCGGTCCGTGTTGTTCAGGCCGATGGGCAGCGGCAGCACGGTGCAGGGAACCTTGTACTCGGTGTCCAGGTACCGGGCGCCTTCGGCAGAGGCCCATTCGCCCAGAGCCAGGGTGCCGCGGCTGTTGGCGCTGTCCTTCAGCTCATCCACGGTCACGCCGCCTTCGGGGAACATGTGGAACTCGCCGGTCAGCGGGCCGTTGAGCACGCCGGAGGTGTCGGGCATGACAATGGTCTTCACCTTCATCAGCTCGGCCAGGCGCTTGACCTCTTCCATGTCGGAGGGCTCCACGAAGCCGGGGATGATGTTGACCTTGCCGTTCTTCTTGCCCGTAGGCTCGGCGAAGTCCTTGATCATGCCGCGGACCATGTTGGCGAAGCCCGTGACGTGGGAGCCGACGTACGACGGCGTGGAGGCGGAGACTACGTACTTGTTGTCCGGAACCTTGCCGTCCTTCTTGGCCTTGTCCACGATCTGGGGCACATCGTCGCCGATGGTCTCGGAGAGGCACGTGGTGTGCACGGCGATGACATCGGGCTCATAGACCGTGAATATATTGTTGATGGCCTGGAGCAGGTTGGACTGGCCGCCGAAGACCGAGGAACCCTCGGTAAACGAGCTGGTGGCCGCCGAAACAGGCTCCTTGTAGTGCCTGGTGAGCATGGACCGGTGGTAGGCGCAGCAACCCTGGGAACCGTGCGAGTGCGGCAGGCAGCCGTGGATGCCGAGCGCCGCGTACATGGCGCCGATGGGCTGGCACGTCTTGGCCGGGTTGATGGAGAGCGCCTTGCGCTCTGCAACCTCGGTTGGTGTATGGCGTAGAAGCTTATCCATATGCTTCGTCCTTCTTGGCTTAGTTGTTCTCCCACACGAACGTGGCGGAGAGCTCGGGGTTCTTTTCCCAGGGAGCCTTCATGAAGCTCCAGACACGGCTGTTCACCAGTCGGTCGATTTCCTTGTAGAAGTTCACCGCGCCCTTGAATCCGGCATAAGGGCCGCCGGAGTCGTAGGAGTGCAGCTGCTTCATGGGAATGCCCATCTTCTGGATGCCGAACTTTTCCTTGATGCCGGCGCAGAAGACGTCCGGGCGGAACCGCTTGACCAGCTCGTCGGCCTCGTACTGGTTGAGGTCGTCGATGACGAGGGAGTCCGTGGACATGTCGGACATGATGCCGTCGTATCCCTTGAACTCGAAGCCCTCGGCCTCAAGCTGGGCCTTCTCTTCCTCGGTCTTGCGCGGCTTGAAGCGCGTGGGACAGGCTTCCACCTCGAGCTCCTCGATGTTCCGGGAGTCGGCGTCGACCTTGATGTCGCCAAGCACGCGGCGGCCTTCGTAGTCGTCACGGTGTGCGAACTCGTAACCAGCGGCCAGGGTGCGCATGCCCATTTCCTTGAACAGATCCTGGTAGTGGTGCGCGCGGGAGCCGCCCACGAACAGCATGGCCGTCTTGCCTTCGGTGCGGGGCTTGATGTCGGCCAGGGCCATCTCGACCGCGGGCATTTCCTCGGCAATGACTTCCTCGACCTTCTCGATGAGCTCCTTGTCGCCGAAGTACTGGGCGATCTTGCGCATGCTCTTGGCCGTGGAGTCCACGCCCAGGAAGTTCACCTTGATCCACGGAATGCCGAACTTGGTCTCCATCATCTCGGCCACGTAGTTGATGGACCGGTGGCACATGATGCAGTTGAGGTCGGCGGTATGCGCCCGGGCGAACTGGTCGTAGGTGGAGTTGCCCGAGAACGTGGAGTTGATCTCGATGCCGCAGCGGTTGAGCAGCTCTTCGATAACGAATGCGTCGCCGCCGATGTTGTACTCGCCCAGCATGTTGATGCTGTACTTGGCCGGCTTGGCGTCATCGTCCAGACCCACAACGTGGCTGAAGATCTGGTTGTTGGCGATGTGGTGGCCGGCGGACTGGGAGACACCCTTGTACCCTTCGCAGGAAAAGCCGAAGATGTTGATGTCGACGCCCTTGTCATTCAGATCCTGCTTGACCTCGCGAGCCGCAGCGTGGATGTCGTCGCCGATCAGGCCCACGGGGCAGGTGGCGAAGATCGCGATAGCCTTGGGCTTGAAGATCTCATACGCCTCGCGGATGGCCTGCTTGAGCTTCTTCTCGCCGCCGAACACGATGTCATGCTCGCTCATGTCCGTGGAGAAGGCGTACGGCATGAAGTTCCAATCGTCGTTGGACTCGGGCTTGGTTTGGTTGCGGCGGGTAAGCCAGGAGTAGAAACCGCAGCCGATAGGCCCGTGGGTGATGTTCACGATGTCGCGGGTGGGGCCCAGAATAACGCCCTTGCAGCCGGCGTAGGTGCAGCCGCGCATGGTGATGATGCCCGGGATGGTCCGGACGTTGGCCTGTATCTCTGGCGGGTTGCCGTCTGTGGCCTCGTTGACCATAAACTGCTTGGCCCGCTTTCTGGCGACCTTCGGAGGATACTTCTTGAGCAGTTCCTCCTTCAGGTCGTTCAAATCCCTGTTGGTGAAGTTCACCAGCTTGTCTTTCGTAGCCATGGTGTGACCTTTCTTTCCTTCGTCTTCAGTGCTCGCTAGGCGATGGAGGCATCGCCGGACTCACCGGTGCGGACGCGTACGGAGTCCAGCACAGGCATGACAAAAATCTTGCCGTCGCCTGGTTTGCCCGTGATGTTCACCTTCATGATGGTCTTGACCACGGTGTCCACCTGCTCGTCCGGAACGACGACGGTGAGCACCCGCTTGGGGTAGAGCCGGCCCTTGTCGCCCAGCAGGGCGACCGCTTCCTCGTGACCCTTTTCCGCGCCTTCGAGGATGTCGCGGCTGACCAGTCCCTTGCCCCGGCCCGTGGCCTCGCGGGCGAAGAATGCATCCACGCCGTTGTCCGAGAGGGCCTTCTTGGTCTGGTTCACCATGTTCATGCGGATGACTGCCATGATCTCCTTCATTGCTAGGAAACCTCCTCGACCTCTCCGGGAGCGGTCTCCTTGATGCCGGACGAGATTGTGTAGACTTCCTCGACCGGGGTGATGAAGATCTTGCCGTCGCCGAACGCGCCCTTTTCGCCGGTGCGCGCGGCTTCCATGATGGTCTTCACCACGAAGTCCTTGTCGGATTCCGAGATGACGCACATGAGCAGCGTCTTGGGAATCTCGTCATAGGTGATCTCGCCGATCTTGATGCCGCGCTGCTTGCCGCGGCCGGCAACCGAAAACTTGGTCACTGCGGGAAATCCCGCATCCATAAGGGCTGCCAATACGTCGTTGTCCTTTTCCGGCCGAACCACGGCCCTAACCATGCTGAACATGTGGTCTCTCCTTAAATCCTGGGTCTGCGGTAGGGTCCGCGGTTTCTAGTTGGCGATGCCGAAGTCGATGAGCAGCTGCTCGAGCTCCTCGATAGCCAGCGGCGTAGGCACGATGAACATCTCGTTGCCGTCGATCTTCTTGGCCAGAGTGCGGTACTCGTCGGCCTGGGGATGCTCAGGCGAGAAGTCGATGACGGTTTTGCGGTTGATCTCGGCGCGCTGCACCTGGTTTTCGCGGGGTACGAAGTGGATCATCTGGGTGCCCAGACGCTTGGCCAGCTCCTCGATCATCTCCTGCTCGTTGTCGACGTTACGGCTGTTGCAGATGAGACCGCCGAGGCGCACGCCGCCGGCGTCCGCGTACTTCACGATGCCTTTGCAGATGTTGTTGGCCGCATACATGGCCATCATCTCGCCGGAGACGACGATGTAGATCTCCTGGGCCTTGCCTTCACGAATAGGCATGGCGAAGCCGCCGCAGACAACGTCGCCGAGGACGTCGTAGAACACGTAGTCGAGCTCTTTCTCTTCCTTGTAGGCGCCGAGCTGCTCCAGAAGGTTGATGGAGGTGATGATGCCGCGGCCGGCGCAACCAACGCCGGGCTCGGGGCCGCCGGACTCGGTGCACATGGTGCCGCCGTAGCCTTCCTTGACGATATCTTCGATTTCGACGTCCTCGCCCTCTTCACGCAGGGTGTCGAGAACGGTCTGCTGGTTGAGGCCGTGCAACAGCAGGCGGGTGGAGTCGGCCTTGGGGTCGCAGCCGACGACCATGACCTTCTTGCCCATCTCTGCGAGACCGGCGACGGTGTTCTGCGTGGTAGTGGACTTTCCGATTCCGCCCTTGCCGTAGATAGCGATCTTTCTCATGAGCTTCCTCCCATGGGTTTGGTGTCGCGTTGTTCTCCAAAAACAACCTGAGGGTGACTGACATAGGGCAAGGTGTGTGCCAAATATGACAAACAAATCAAAACATACTGATTTCAAAAAGAAAAAGCCCCGAGAGGCTGTCCTCTCAGGGCTTACATTTGGTGGCTTTGGCTTACAAAAGCGAAGGGAAAATGCTACAATAGTGTAAGGTTTACAAATTTAACAATGAGCCCGGAAGATCTATTATCTCCGCGTTTCTCCTACATTTTCTGCGCTATTTAGCGCCGCCCCCCAGACCCCGGGCGAATCGTTCGCCCTACCGTCCCCGCCGCTCGGCCACCACGCCTTCCAGACCGAACTTCTTGATCCGGTAGCCGATCTGCCGCAGCGTGATGTTCAGCTCCCGCGCGGCCCGCGACTGCACCCAGCCGTTGCGCTCCAGCGCGGCGATGATCTCGTGCTTCTCGATGTCCTCCAGCGAGGCCAGCTCCGGCGGCCGCTGCATGGGCACGTCTGTCTTGTGGAAGAAGAACGAGGGAATGTCGCTCAGCTCGATGGTGTCGCCGTCGGTCATGATGGACAACCGCTCCATCAGGTTCTCCATCTCGCGCACGTTGCCCGGCCAGTCGTAACGCACCATGGCGTCCAACGCCTTGGACGTCAGCCGCAGGCGGCGGTCGTACTCCTTGGAGAGCTTGTCCAGAAAATGGTTGAGTAGCGCCGGGATGTCCTCCTTGCGCTCACGCAACGGCGGCACCAGAATCGGAAACACGTTCAGCCGGTAGTACAGATCCTCGCGGAAGCGGCCGGCCGCGACCTCGGCCTCCAGGTCCTTGTTCGTGGCGGCCACGATGCGTACATCCACCCGCCGCGTCTTGGTGGAGCCGAGCCGCTCGAACTCGCGGTCCTGCAGGAAGCGCAGCAGCTTGACCTGGATGTTCATGGGGATCTCGCCGATCTCGTCCAGGAACACCGTGCCCTTGTTCGCCTCCTCGAACCGCCCGGCCTTGGAGTCCGTGGCCCCGGTGAAGGCGCCCTTCTCGTGGCCGAAGAGCTCGCTTTCCAGAAGCGTCTCCGGCAGGGAGGCGCAGTTGACCATGGTGAAGGTATGGTTGGAGCGGTCCGAAAGCTCGTGGATGATCCGCGCGATGAGCGACTTGCCCGTGCCCGATTCGCCCAGCAGCAGCACCGTGGCCTTGGTGGGGGCCACCTTCTCGATGAGCTGGAGCACCCGCGCCATGGGCCGGCTTTTGCCCACGATGAAGAACCGCTGGTAGTTCTGGGAAAGCTTAGCCTTGAGGCTGACGTTCTCCAGCCGCAGATTCTCCTCGCGAGCGCGAACCTGGCGCTGGATGTTCACCATCTGCGAGATGAGCGTGGCCACGATGGTGAGGAAGCGGATATCCTCCTCAAAGGAGACGTCGAGACCGAAGAGCCGGTCCACGTTGAGCACGCCGATGGGGTGGCCGTGCAGCATGATGGGCACGCCGATGAACGAGACCTTGTCCTTCTCGAACCGGCGCGATTTGGTCTTGTCCAGGAACAGGGGCTCCTTGGCGATGTCCGGCACCACGAACGGCTTGGCCGTACGGAAGATGCGGCCCGTGACGCCTTCATCGAGGTTGTACACTCCGCGGCGGATCTCCTCGTCGTTGAGGCCGTGCGATGTGCGGATGAGCAACTTTTCGGACTGGTCGTCCTGCAGCGTCACAGTGGCGCGTTTCATGGAGAGCTCTTCGCCAAGGATGCGCAGGATCACCCCGATAGTCTCATCGAGATCGAGGGTCTCGCCTATCACACGGCTGATCTCGTAAAGGACCTGGAGCTCCAAAGCTATTATATTCTGACGCATGACATATGATCTCGAAGTAAGGGTTGGCGTGTAAAAAAGGACATCCGGTAGCTGGGGTTACCATAATGTCATTTTCACGAATTTGCAAAATTCTTTTTTTCCCCTTCCTCAAGCCGCCTGGAGAGCCATTCCACACGCTCCTGCAGTCGCTCGTGATGCGATCCGGCCCAGTACACCCGGCCGCATGAGGGGCACATCTTGAACGCGTCATAGTACTTCTTGGTCTTCGGCTCCAAAAGGTGCAGCACATCCGCCTTGGCCACGTCCACCAGGAGATCGTTGCAGCGCACGCAGCGCGTGAAGGTGGCGAAGGGCGGCCGCAGCCCGTAGAGGGTCAGCACCTCGGCAAGCTGCTCTTCCGGCTCCTGCGCTCGCAGCAACCTGCCCCAGACCACGTTGCTGCGCTTGAGCAGCGCGCGGTCCCGCGTGAGCACGATGCGCCGCTCCGCCTCGGCCATCGCAGCGGCGTCTTCGTCGTCCAGGGTGTTGTCGTACAGAGTATCGAACCCAAGCACACGGAGCTGCGTGGCCAGCCCGCCCACGTTCACGTCCGCCAGGAATGCCGGCCGGCCCGGCGCCCATGGCTTGAGCTGCGTCGGCGTATGGAAGTCCACCGGCGGCTCCGGGGCCAGCACTTCCACGCGCTGCCCCTCCTGGAGCCGATGGCCGAAATCCACTGGCCGCCCGTCCACGATAAGCGACTCCACCTCTGTATGCGGCGGGCCCACCGCCTCCAGCGCATCCTTCACCGAGGTGCGCCGGCCCAGCGGGTAGCGGAGCACGCCGTCCACGCACTGCTCCCGGTAGCGGTGATGCAGCAGCGCATCAAGATCGCCTCCAAGAACAAACTCCACGGATTGCCCGCGCGCGTTCCCCGTTTCCCCATCGGAAATCATGGCGTCCGCTGCCGTGACGTGATAAAGAGTATACGATGGAACACGTCTACCTCGCTGTTGCTCTGGCCGCCATTGCAGGCGGCTTTTTCCTGGAATCCATGGTGCGCCGGGCAACAATGCACAGCCTGCCGGCCGTTCCGCCCAAGGAGCTGGACGACAGCTACGCGCCGGGCGAGTTCAGCCGCTTCATCCACTACACCCGCGCGCGCCTGCATTTCGGCAATGTCCAGGGCGTCATCACCTCCGGAGCGATTTTTCTTTTCATTGCCCTGGGCGGCATCGGCCTCGCGGACTTCTGGGCCGCGTCCATAGCCACCTCCCTGGGTTTCGATGGCTTCAACGCCGCCAGCATGTCCGGCGATATCGTGCGCGGTCTCATCTTCCTGGTCATCCTCGCCGTGCTCTCCGCCGCCCTCGGCCTGCCGTTCACGCTGTACGACACCTTTGTTCTTGAAGAACGCTACGGCTTCAATCGTACCACATGGAAGACGTTTCTGCTCGACCGGATCAAGGGCGCGATTCTTACGGCGCTGCTGGGCGGTCCGCTGATTGCGCTGGTCATCGCCGCCTTCCACCTGGCCGGAAGCTGGGCCTGGCTCGCCGGCTGGGCCGTGGCCTCGGCCTTCTCCCTGCTTATGCTCTGGCTCGGCCCCTCCCTGCTGCTGCCGCTGTTCAACAAGTTCGAGCCCTTGGAGGAGGGCGAGCTGCGTAGCGATATCGAGAAGTACTGCTCGGCCCAGAACGTCGATGTGACCGGCGTCTTTGTCATGGACGGCTCGCGCCGCTCATCGCGTTCCAACGCCTTTGTCACCGGGCTGGGGTCCAAGAAGCGTATCGCGCTTTTCGACACCCTTATGGAATCCCTGCAGACCAACGAGATCGTTGCCGTGCTGGCGCACGAGGTGGGCCATTACACGCTGGGGCATATCCCGCGCACGGTGGCGCTTTCCCTGATACGCAACGCCGCGCTCTTCTTCCTCCTGGGGCTGGCCCTTGCCGATCCGGACCTGTACGCCTCCTTCGGCGTGACGGGCATGCCGGTAGCGGCCGGGCTGGTCTGCTTCGGTCTGGTCATCGCGCCCCTCTCCTACGTGCTTGGCGTGGTGGATAACGCCCTGTCGCGCAAGCACGAACGCCAGGCCGACGCCTATGCCGCGCGCACCCTGGGCAAGGCTCTGAACATCGACGCCGGCGCGAGCCTGGCCGGGGCACTGAAAAAACTCACCACGGACAACCTTGCCAACCCGTCGCCCCCGCGCATCGCCGTGGTGCTGCACCACTCCCATCCGCCGCTTCTGGAACGTATCCGCAGCCTGCGCTCGCAAGCCGCCTGACCTATCCAGTATTCTGGACAGCAAGAGACAGATTCATCCCGTCTAACTGTCCATAAATCTAGACACACATCGGATGCTGCTCCTTGTAGCTCAGGCTTTGCCGTCCGTGCGCAGCAGAAAGTACGCGGCGACGACTCCCCAGATGGCGTTGAAGAAAAGCACGAAAAGCGGGGCCGTGGCGCCAGCGCCGAAGCCCCACATCCCCTTGCCCAGCTTGGGGAAGACCACGAGCAGCATGTAGGCCGTGGGCGCCAGCGAAATGAGCAGACCTTTGAGCACCCAACGGCGCTCCCAGAACGGCAGCAGGAACAGCAGCCCCCACAACGCGCCGTAGAATAGCCGCGGCAGCAGCCATCCTATGGTCAGCGCCGGGGCCATCATGAAGCCCAGGGCCTGGCTGATGCCCACAGCGCCGAACAGCCACACCGCGATGGAGTTGGCAAGACCGCCCAGCGCTCCGGCCACAAGACAGAGGATGATGCGTTTGATCCAGGCCATGGCGTTCCTCCTTTTGCCAGGGAGTATACATCCATTGCCAGGGCCGCGCCATGGCCGGCCGCAAATTTCGCTGCCTCGGTCGCCAAAGGAAAAGCCCGGCGCCTCACACAAGGACCGGGCTTTTCTGTTCCTGAGGGACACTCCCTATCCGGAAGGAGCGGGCGCAGCCCGCATTCCGAACTTTATCTGCTAATATGCTCCGCAGCCGCCAGGGCCGTAGCCACCGCAACCGCCACGGGGCCCCATCATGCCGTAACCACCGCCGCGACCGTGGTGGGGACCACGCATGCCAGGACCGCCGCGCGAGCCCATCATGCCGGGACCGTAGCCGCCGCAGCCACCGCGCTGCCCCATCATGCCAGGACCAAATCCGGGACCGCCGCAACCGCGACCAAAACCGCCGGGCACGCCGATCGCATCGAGCTTGGCGCGCAGGTCCGTACGCTGGGCATACATCTGCTTGCGCACCTCGCGCATTTTCTCGACCAGGTCGGTGATGGTCTTCTGGTCGGCTCCGGCCTGGCTCAGGGCGTCGAGCTCGGTGTGGTACGCCCACATGTCGTCGCGCAGGGGCTCCATCTTATCCTGAAACTCATCGAACGCCTTCTGCACGGCTTCCTGTTTCTCGGGGGAAAGCGGCCCCGCGGCCGTTCCCTTGGCATAGGGGCATCCGTACTGCTGCGCCGCCGGCGGCGTCTGGTCGGGCTGGGCCTGGGCAATGGCGGCCACAACCAGAATCGCCATAATCGCCAGAGGGATGAAAAGTGTGCGTCTCATGGGTATCCTCCTTAAAGTGTATGAAAACACATATTCGGTGCGTCACTTGCATCTCTTCTGAGCAATGTCGGTGCCAAGTTCTTCAATAAACATTTTTATCTTGTTATTTTAAATAGTTAATACAGAAAGCAGTCCTCAATAATTCAGGTGCGACTCCCTTGAGTGTTCATAATCTATACATATACGTGTTGTTCCTGTATAAAGATTGAGCAGGTTTACCATATGCAGACCTCATCCAAATCCTCATCGAGCTGGCTCGTAGCCGGTGCCGTGGCCGTTCTCGTGGCTGTGGTCACCGTCTGGGCGCTTCGCGACATCCAACGCAACCGGGAATCCACGGGCCGGCTGCTCGCCCAGCAGGGCGCCGGGCTCATCAAGGCCCTGGAGGCCGGCGCGCGCACCGGCATGCGCGGCAGGCTGGGCCGTGGCGTGCGGCTCGAAGCACTGCTGCAGGAAGCTGGCCGCCAGGACAACATCCTGTTTATCGCGGTGACGGACCGCACGGGCCGCATCCTGGCGCACAGCAACCCGGCGCGGATCGAGCAGCCGCTCTTCCCACCGCCGGTCATGAGCGGCTTCATGCCCGGCCCCCACGCCAAATCGCGGCTCGTGCCCAAGCCGCCGGACGGGCCTCCGAACCCCGATCACCCCGGCCAGCTGGAGGACGCCCCGGGCGACGTGTTCCTGGTCTATCGCGACTTTCTGGACCCCCGCGAGGCACGCAACAGACACGGCATGAACCAGTTCCTCTGCCCTGGCGCCTGCCCGCCGGACCGCGCCGCGCAGCAGTTCGGCCACTCCCTGGTAATCTTCGTGGGCCTGGACCCCGCGCCGTTCTACGAGGCCGTGCACGCCGACGCCCGCGCCACCATCTTCTTTGCGCTGCTCATTCTCGCGGCCGGCGGCGCGGCCATCGCCGCGCTCTCCTGGGCCGCACGGGCGCGCGCATCCGGCCGCAAGCTTTCCGAGGCCCGGGCCTTTGCCGACGAGCTCGTGGCCAACCTGCCCGCCGGGCTCATTGCCTGCGACGCCTCCGGCACCGTGGTCTCCATGAACGAATCCGCCGGGGCCATCCTCCAGCTCGATACGGAGGAGCACATCGGCCGCAAACCCGAGGACTTCCTCACAGGCGAGCTGTATGACGTCTTTGCCGCGGCCCACGCCGGCAAGCGCGTGGTGGAGCAGGAGATCGCCGTGCCGGCAGGCACGCCCGCCGCGCCGCAGGAGCGCACCCTGCTCGTCTCCGCATCCACCGTGAGCACAGCCAACGGCGAGGCTGCCGGCAGCGTGCTCATCCTGCGCGACGTGAGCGAGCTCAAGCAGCTGGAGGAACAGGTCCGGCGCCAGGAGAAGCTGGCCGCCGTGGGCCAGCTCGCGGCCGGCGTGGCGCATGAAATCCGCAACCCGCTAAGCTCCATTAAGGGCTTTGCCGTGCACCTGGGCAGCCGTTTTCCCAAAGACAGCGCAGACGCCCAGGCCGCGCGGACCCTGGTGGCCGAAACTGACCGTTTGAACCGCGTGGTCACCGAACTCATCGAGTACGCCCGGCCCACCGAGGCGGCGCGGCAGCCCACCGACCCGGCCATGGTCATCGAGCACACCCTGCGTCTGGTCCGCCAGCAGGCTGCGGACGCCGGCGTAACCGCGCGGTTCGAGCCGTGCGGCGAGCTGTACGACGTGGACATCGACCCGGACCGCGTGAACCAGGCGCTGCTCAACCTCTGCCTCAACGCCATCCAGGCCATGGATCACGGCGGCGAGCTGATCGTGCGCGCCTGCGTGGAAAACGGTGCGCTACGGATCGATGTCGAGGACACCGGCCCGGGCATCGACCCTGATCTCTTTGAGCAGATCTTCGATCCATACTATACGACAAAGGCGAGCGGGCAGGGCCTCGGCCTGGCCGTGGTGCGCAAGGTCGCCCAGGCGCACGGCGGGTACGTGGAGATCGACTCCGCGCCCGGCGCCGGCAGCCGCTTCACCCTTGTCCTGCCATTCACGCGGAGCGATTCATGACCAGCATACTCATTGTCGACGACGATCCCGGCCACCGGTCCATGCTTGAAACCCTGCTTGCAGGCTGGGGATACGCCATCACCTCAGCCGGCGACGGGGCCGAAGCCGTGGAGAATATAGCGGCCGGTCCCTTTGACGCCGTGCTCATGGACGTGCGCATGGCCGGCATGGACGGCCTCACCGCGCTCAAGAAGATCATGGAGCTGAACTCGGCCATCCCGGTGATCATCATGACCGCCTACGGCTCTGTTGATACGGCGGTGCAAGCGCTCAAAACCGGGGCCTTCGACTACCTGCTCAAGCCGCTGGACTTCGAGCTTCTGCGTCACACCCTGGACCAGGCCCTGGAGCACACCCGGCTGCGCGCCGAGAACCTGGACCTGAAGAAGGCCCTGAGCACGGGCGACGGCTTCGCCTCCATCGTAGGCAAGAGCGAGGCCATGCGCGATTGCGTTGCCCTGGCCTCACAGGTGGCGCCGTCCGAGGCCACGGTGCTCATTACCGGCGAGTCCGGCACCGGCAAAGAGCTCATTGCCCGCGCCATTCACGCCGAAAGCCCACGCGCGCCCGAACCCTTCATCGCCGTGAACTGCGCCGCCCTGCCGGACTCCCTGCTGGAGAGCGAGCTCTTCGGCCACGAGAAGGGCGCCTTCACCGGAGCAGAGAAGGCCCGCGCCGGACGGTTCATCGCCGCCGACGGCGGCACCCTTTTTCTGGACGAGGTGGGCGAGATGGCCCTGCCCGTGCAAGCCAAGCTGCTGCGCGTCATCCAGGAAGGGGAGGTCTCCAGGCTGGGCAGCGACAAGCCCGTAGCCGTGGACGTGCGCATGCTGGCGGCCACCAACCGCGACCTCTCTGCCGACGTGCGCGAGGGCCGATTCCGCGAGGACCTCTTCTACCGCCTCAACGTGGTGGCGGTGCACGTACCGCCGCTGCGGGATCGCAGGGGGGACATTCCGCTGCTGGCCAGCCATTTTCTGGAGCGCTACGCCGCGCGGAACAAGAAGACGGTGAAGGGCTTTACCCCCGAGGCCATGGACCGGATGTCCCGCTACGGCTGGCCCGGCAACGTGCGCGAGCTGGAAAACGCCGTGGAGCGCGCCGTGGTGCTGGCCACGGCCGAGTATGTGGACGCGCCGCAGCTCCCGCCTGAGGTGGCCCACGCCGGCGAGACATCGGAGTGCGCGCCCGAAGCAGATAGCGCCGCCACCCTGGACGACGTGGAGCGCTCCACCATTCTGCGCACCCTGCGCGAGACCGACGGCAACAAGAGCGAGGCCGCCAGACGCCTTGGTATCACCCGGGCGACACTGCACAAGAAGCTCAAGCGATACGGCGAGTCTTGACGCAACGCTGCCGCTGGTGCACCACAATCGCATGTTCGACCTGCTGCGAAGCCACTCCGCCAAGGCCGGCGACCCGCCTGGACAGGCGGCCTACGTGGGTCCGGTAAAGGACTTCATCCCGTACATGGAGTGCGTGACCTACTCCGGCGAGGCCATGGAGCGCCGGCGCATCGAACCTTCCGAGCTGCACGATGTGCTTGATTCATGCCGAGCCACCGGCACGGTGCTCTGGATACGGCTGGTGGGCATTCACGATCCGGCCCTGGCGCGTCAGGCGGGCGAGGCCATCGGCCTGCATCCCCTGCTCATCGAGGACGCCCTGAACACGGCGCACCGGCCCTCTCTGGACGAGGGCGAAACCATCCTCTTCGCCACCTCCAAGGCGCTCTCATACGACGAAGAGAATGACAGAATTCTCTCGGAGCACGTGGTCATCGCCCTGGCCGACGGCATCTGCCTGACCCTGGAGGAAAACCCGAAAAACCCCTGGGACGCCATCTATCCCCGGCTCCAGACCCCAAAGAGCCGGATGCGCCAGATGGGCGCGGACTACCTCTTCTCCTGCCTGTACGACACCCTGGTGGACAACTGCTTCCTCGTGGTGGACGCCATTGCCGCCTCCAGCCGCCAGATGGAGGAGACCCTGATCCGCCAAGGCGAGGACGGCGACGCCCCCCTGCTCAAGGACATCTACAGCCTGCGCAAGCAGCTCCTGCTCTTCCAGTCCGTCGTGCTGCCCATGTACGAGACCACCGCGCGCCTGGTGCGCGACGAGCAGCAGCATTTCTCCGAGGAGGTGCGGCCTTTCCTGCGTGACATCCGCGACCACGCCGTGCATGTACGCGACGCCACCATGCTGCTCTCCACCCTGCTGGAGAACCTTACGGACACGGCCATCTCCCTGGCCGGGCTCAAGCTCAACGCCGTGATGCGGGTGCTCACGGTCATCGCGACCATCTTCATCCCCCTCACCTTCATTGCCGGCGTCTACGGAATGAACTTCCAGAACATGCCTGAGCTCCACGCCCACTACGGTTACTACATAGTGCTCTGCATCATGCTTATCGTGGCTATTGCCATGCTCTTATTCTTCAGGAAGCGTAGATGGATATAAACGAAATCCACCAGTGGTTCTCCGGCATGCCGAGCTGGGCCGAGAACATTATCCTCAGTCTCATCGCCGTTGTCGTCGTGCTGGTGGTGAAGCGACTGCTGTTGGCCATGGTCCGGCCCACGGAAGAAGACATCAAGTTCCGTTTCGTCATCGAAAACGGCCTCTCCATCACCTCGTCCGTGGCCATCATCCTGGCCATGGTCTTCATCTGGCTGGACGGTTTCAAGCCGCTTTTCACCGTGCTGGGCCTCATCGCCGCGGGCCTCACCATCTCCTCGAAAGAAGTCGTGATGAGCTTTCTCGGCTTTTTCGCGCTGGTCACACGCGACCACTTCGGCATCGGCGACCGCGTGTGCGTGGGCGACAATATCTGGGGCGACGTGACCGGCAAGGGCATCCTCTTCTTCACCGTCCTGGAGATCTCCCAGGACATTCAGGGCCAGTCCACGGGCCGGCTCATCCGCGTGCCCAACATGGTCGTGTTCACCCACCCGGTGATCAACGCGACCAAGGGATTCGACGCCGTCTGGCACGAGATACCCATACGGGTGACGCCGGACAGCGACTGGCGGGAGCTCAAGACCATCATGCGCCATGCGGCCGACGACTGGCTGGAGCGCTCCCACCTGGACCTGGACAAGCTCCAGCGCAAAATGCAGCGCGCCCAGGTGACGTTCCGCGTCCGCCGGCCCGGGGTCTACGTCTCCGTTGGCAACGGCACCATCAACGTCACGGTGCGCTATCTGTGCCCGGCGCGGCAACGGCGCGACAGCGAACACGAGATTACCGAACAGATTCTCGCCGGCATCGAGGAAAACGCCAACATCAGGCTCCTTGGCGAGTACTGATCCATGCCTCCGGTGCTCCAGCTGCTCATTGGTCTGCCGCTGCTCCTGGTCGGCGGCCACTTTCTCGCCACCGGCGCAGGCGCTCTGGCCCTGCGGCTGCGCATCCCGCAGCTCACCGTGGGGCTGACCATCGTGGCTATGGGCACCTCGGCCCCGGAGCTGGCCGTCTCCTTGCTGGCGGCCATGCGCAGCTCGCCGGACATCGCCATGGGCAACGTCATCGGCTCCAACATCGCCAACCTGCTGCTCATCCTCGGGGCGGTGGGTGTTCTGCGACCACTGACGCTCACGACCTCCATCCGCTGGCGGGAGATACCGTTCATGCTCCTGTCGATCATTGTGCTCGCCGCGCTGGTGAACGACGCCTCCCTCTCCAGCATGGGGTCCGGCACGGGACCCGACGTGCTGGGCCGCGGCGAAGGCGTGGCGCTCATCGGCTTCTTCGCCGTCTATCTATACTACGTGGTCTCTGTGGCGCGATCCTCGGGCATGCAGGCCGAGGAGGAAGTCACCACGCTCTCACTGCCCGTGGCCTCGCTGATGACCGTGGGCGGCCTCATCGCCCTCATCGCCGGCGGCAGACTCACCGTGTCCGGCGCCAGCGGCGTGGCCCTGGCCATGGGCGCCAGCGAAGCGCTGGTGGGGCTGACCATCGTGGCCATCGGCACCTCCCTGCCCGAGCTCGTCACCTCTCTGGCCGCGGCGCGGCAGGGCAACGCGGACCTGGCCGTGGGCAATGTGGTGGGCTCAAACATCTTCAATATTTTCTGGATACTGGGAGTTTCCTCCACCATCTCGCCGGTGCCGTTCAATACGCGGCTCAACGCGGACCTCGGCGTGCTCGCCGCCGGAACCCTGCTCTTCTTCCTGTTCACATACACCGGCCGCCGGCACACAGTGGATCGCGGCGAGGCCGCCCTGTTTCTGCTCATGTACGCCGCCTACGTGGGCTACCTGGCTGTTCGGGGATGAAATCTTTTATATTATGGTGTATTCCTCAGTCGTCGTTCATTCTTACAATGTTCAACATCATGCACACGACCCCTCCATGACAACATGAGCACTCTTTTAAGCAGCCGCTCCAACAGCCATTCCTCTCCGCTGCGCAGAATGCTTGCGGTGATCATCGCCCTTGCAGGCGCGGCATACACTGTCGCTGGCGCTAAAGGAGTTACCGACTCGGTGTGCGTCACAGCCGGATGCGCGCTGTACAAGGGCCAGACATTTTTCGGGTACTCGGTATGGTGGCTGGGGACAGCCGGCTTCGCACTGATCGCCCTTCTGGCCATCTTCCACCGCATGAGCCTGGCGCGTTTCGCTGCCGGGATGGGCCTGCTCATAGATGTAGGGCTCCTGGCCCTGCTCGCGATTACTTCGCCGTGCCTGGCCTGCCTCATCGCCGGGTTCCTGCTGCTTCTGCTCTTTCTCGTGCTCGCCGTGCCCATGGGGCTTCTCGGCCGTACCGTCGTCATCGCCTGGTTGCTTGTCTTCTCGCCCAACGTCATCGGCTCCATGCGCTCCGTCACCAGCCCGTGGCCCATCTACGGCCAGGCCGACGCGCCCATGCGCCTGTTCTTTTCTCCCTCATGTCCGGCGTGCATGCTTTCCACCAAGGAGTCGCTGGAGGCGTACCCCGAGTACGTGGCGCTGTTCCCAGTGGCAGAATCCGACGCTGACAAGCGCAAGATAGCCGCCCTGGTCAGGAGCCTTGCCGAGGGCAAGGGCATGCCCCGGGATCTGCGCGCCTTTTTCGCCGGCGTGGATGCGGACACCCTGCCGGAGCCCGGCACCGAGCTGCGCTGGAAGCTCTTCCGCAACCGACTGGCGCTCTACTCCTACAGCGGCGGCGACACCATACCCTTCATGATGATCACGGGCCGTCCCGGACCGCTGGTTCCGGAAGCCCAGGAAGCGCCCGCCACGCCGGCTCCGGCACAACCGGACAGGCCAATGCCCCTGCACCCGGGCATGCCGGGCATGTCGCACGAGCTCCCCCCGGCCGTCTCGCCCACGGCGCCGCGCATTCCCAAGCCAATTTTCCCCCAAACGGATACTCCGTCGCCCTTTAGCGGTTGCACCGCCGATGAGCCGTGCCCGGATCCCGGTCAGCCCAATTCCGACAAGGAGCTCCCATGAAGACCATCAAGAAGATACTCTGCGCCGTCGATTTTTCCGAAGCCACGGCTCCGGTCAGCAGCTACGCCGTGCTGTTCGCCAATGCGCTGGGCGCTTCGATTGAGGTGCTGTACGTCGCCCCCGACCTGCAGCGCTACAATCTCTTTGAGGTTCCTTCGCGGGACATCGACTCCTTTGTGGACAACATCATCGGCGGGGCCGAAAAAAACATGCGCAAATGCCTGGATACCGAGTTCGCAAACACCAAGGCCCATGGCGTTGTGCGCACGGGGTATGCGCCGCAGAAGATTCTTGAGTACGCCGAGGAGACCGGTGCCGAGGCCATCATCATCGGCAGCCACGGCCGTCGCGGCGTGGACCGGATCGTCTTCGGCTCCGTAGCCGAGAAGGTGGTGAAGCAGTCGCGCATTCCTGTGGTGACCGTGCCTGTGCGCCACGAGTAGCCCTGTAGCGAAGTACCGTAGTCCGGACCGTTCTTCTCTGAATGCGCCCGGCTGGCGCGGCAGTCGCACCTGGTAATCCACCGCTAATGCCTCCGGTTGAATGGGGTGTCCATGCCTCGAAGATCGAAGCTGCATACGTCGCCTATCGCATCGCCCGAGCCTCCTGACGCCGTTTTTCCAAAGCAGGAGGCGGCTTGCCAGAATTGCCGCCCGAACATGGGCCGCCCGCTGAAGCGCTTTCTCCAGAGCGCGACCCTCGCCCTTGGTGCGCCCACCGGCTGGCTGCTCATCGTTTATCTCATGGGCGCCGGCAGTCAGGCTTCCGGGACGTACACGTTTGGTGTGGTCCTCTACATGTTCCTCGGCTCTGTCATCGTCTTTGGCGTGTACTCGTACGTTCTCGGCAGAAGCGAGGAGCGTTTCGCCGAGCTCTCCATGCACGACCATCTTACCGGCCTGTACAACACGCGGCTGTTCCATGACACGCTCAAGTCGCAGTTCTCCCTGGCGGAACGCCATGGCCACAACCTGACACTGCTGCTTCTGGATGTGGATCGCTTCAAGCGCGTGAACGATACGTACGGCCACCAGGTTGGCGACAGGGTGCTCAGCACCATCGCCCAGAAGGTAACGGGCGAGGTGCGCACCGGCGATATGGTCGCCCGGGTGGGCGGCGAGGAGTTCGCCGTCATCCTGCCGGAAACGGACACGGAAGGCGGAGCCGAGCTTGCCGAGCGCATCCGCGAAACCATCCAGCAGACCACCCTGACACTGGCCGGGAACGTTCAGCTCTCAGTCACGGTCTCCATAGGCGTGGCCGGAATGGATACCCTGTATCCCGAGACCACCACCGAGCTCTTCGCCTCCGTGGATGCGGCCCTGTACGAAGCCAAGGACAGCGGCCGCAACTGCGTTCGCGTCGCCCAAAGGAGGCCTGTAGAGGACCTGGGGCACGGCTGAAGGCATTGTTCCTTTTGGTTTCCGGTTGTCGTGGCAAAGCCACCCATGGTAATTATATCGGATGGCATTCTCTTCCCCTCGGCCTTCGGCCCTTATCTCTGTTGCGAAAATGCACGACGGGGAGCGACTTTTTCAGACCTTGCAATCGTGTTTCCAGGTATTTCGCGCGCCGGAGCATGGCCGTGTGATCGAGCTGTTGCATGCTGAAACGCCGCCGCACGAAGGGTTGATCATCGGCAGTACGCCGGACCACCCGATCGACATCGTCATTCTGGACGATTCCGACTCCGAGGCCGCCCTGGAGGTCCTCTCGCAGATCAAGGATTCGTCGTCGCTGCGCATGATTCCCGTGGTCATCGTCTCCGAGAAGGGTTCAGCCTGCTTGACCGAGCTGGATGCGCTGAAGCACGGCGCCGCGGACTTCTGGACGCTGCCCATCGCCGATCAGGTGCTGCTGGCGCGGGTGGCCGTGCATACGCGCCGGACTCGCGTCACCAGGAGCCTGGCCCGCATGAGTATGACCGACCTGGCCACAGGCGCGGCGAGCCGGCGATTATTCGCGGATTCTCTGAGGCGGGAATGGGGCCGTGCCATGCGCGAGAATGTATGGCTCTCCCTGGCCTTCATCGCCATGGACGGCTATGAAACCTATGCCGAACGGCTGGGCGGCGAAAGCGCCGGCGAGTGCATGACCATGCTCTCCGAGGCGCTAGGCACGTGCCTGCGCAGGCCGGGCGACCTCATATCCAGATTCTCCGACGACATCTTCTCTGTGATTCTGCCTGTGACGGACCACCATGGCGCGGCCCACGTCTCCCGGCAGATGCACTCCTCCATCGAAGGCCTGCAGCTCGCCTTCCCCGGCAGTGTGACCAGGCTGCCTCTGGCCGAGTACGTCAGCATCTCCATGGGCATGACGTCGGCCGTGCCTGTCTCCGGCTGCGACTACGAGCGGTTTGCCGAATCCGCCTACAGCGCCCTGGGCAAGGCCATGGCGCGTGGTCCGGGGACCACCAACCTCCAGCCGACGCTCATGGAAGTGCTCAACTAGCGCAAGGCAGGCCGGTTAACGGCCCAGCGCGATCACGCCGCCGTCCATCAAACGACGCCACTTGGCGTTGATGTCGTCCAGGAGCAAGGCCTCCTGCTTGTTGAGGAGCTTGGCCATGTGTGCGGTATGCTTGGCGCGCAGCTTGTAGTGGTTGGCTTCCGCGGCCTTGGCCTGCTCCCAGGTGATGTTGGCCAGGTGTGGGAAGGGCCGGCGATGGCCCACGGCCAGGTGGCCCTGGTACACAGGCGCGGCTCCGGCGGCGAGCAGCCCCAGGTCGTGGTCCACATCGTCGAACTGGCTTGGCGAGAAGCGCAGATCGAAGCCGCCGCTTTTCTCCAGCGTGGATGTCCGGAAGAGATGGCAGCACCCCATGACCGAGGCGCACGGCCGCATGTAGCGGAACTGCCCGTAATCCGGATCAAAATGGTGCAGCGCGCTGAGAGCCAGCGGAGACGGGACCTTCTCGCCCTGAGCGCCCAGGGACGGCTGCTCTCCGGGGTCTGGCTCCAGGGTGAAGTCCGCTCCCTGGATGGCCTCGCGGACCGTGGCGTTGACCACCTTGGCGCCCCAGACGCCGGCCTCGGGATACGCCTTGGCCGCCGCCGAGAGCCTGCCGAGCCAGTCGGCCGGCAGCTCCACATCGTCATCCAGAAACGCCGTCCACTCGTAGCCGCGCTCCACGACCTCCCGGATGAGCCAGTTGCGCGCCCCCGGCGCGCCCACGTTGACCGGCGCGCGCAAAGCCTCCAGGCGGTCTGCGGAAATACGCGACCTCCAGCCGGCCAGCATGTCCTGCGTCTCTGTGCCGCTGCCGTTGTCGAGCACCAGCACCTTGGAACCGCCGATCTCGCCGGCAAAGAGCGATTGGAGGGTGGCGTCCAGCTCGCCGGGCTTGTCGAAGCAGTACAGGAGCACGGCGCAGCTCTCCGGAACCCTGGCCACGCTGCGGTCGGCGCGGCTCACGGCATCGTGCAGCACAAGCAGCGCGTTTATCAGCCAGGGAGAGCGCTCCACGCTCTGCCGCCACGACTCGCGGGCGTCATCCAGCCTGCCGGCGCGCGCCAGGGCGTTGCCACGCCGGAAGAGCAGCCCCGGCCACTCGGCCCCGCCCTCGATGGCGTCGTACGAGGCCACGGCGTCGTCCAACTCGCCGGCCAGAAACAGCGCATCGCCCAGAATCTTGGAGACCAGCGCGCCGTTGTTCAGGGGCAGATTGCGAATGCGATCCACCAGCCATTCGGACCGGCCGAAGATACCGGCGAGCTGGCGCGCCTGGTTGAGCCGATAGAGCAGATGATTGGACGAGGCGAGCTCTTTGTCCAGGTATGACAGCGCCGCCTCGGCATCCCGCTGCTCAAAAAGGGTCAGGAACTCCAGGTCCTCCTCGGGCATGTTCCACGTGGATGCAACGGTCGAGAGCGCCTCGGCCAGCACGGGCGGAATGGGATCGAACAGATAGGCGTGGCGGCCGTGGATGGAGCGGATGGACTCGGCCAGGCCGCCGTCCAGCGGATCGTCCACCCAGGCCTGGAGCATGAGCCCCAGCCCCACGCGGGCGCAGCGCTCGGCATGCTCCGGCGGGACATGGGACGTAGCGTCGAAGAGAGTGCGCGAGGTGTGCAGCAGATGGTGCTTGCCCACGGCACCCATTCCCAACAAGCGCACGCCTTCCCGGGGAAGCCCGGCGAGCGGCGTGTCATGGAGCGTCGTGGCTCGGATTTTTCTATGCGTCGGCACAATCCCCCCAGCTGTGTCAGTTTCCCACACTTGCAACCCGTGGTTTGCCCATTTATCCTGCCTTTTTCCGTGCAACCTCTCAAGAGTCAAAAAGGGAAGCTCTCCATGAAAAAGATGCCGAAGCTGCCACGTATTCCTCTGAAATACCTTATAATTATAGTGGCATTGTTCCTGTTCTGGCCGTTACTCTTCGGGGGGTACTACGCGATGTACAACCTCTACCGCTCCGTTGATCCCACCCAGTTCCCGGCGGTGAGCGAGGCCGTCTCGGAAACCATGGCCTTGACCGGCGCCAATGCCACCGACCCCGAGAAGGGCGCGGCGCTGCTCACCTCGGTCAGCGCACAGCTCCAGCGGGAGCTGGACTCGCCCTTTGGCTGGAGCGCGAACGACGCCTTCTACTTCCCGACCAAGTACCTGGATAACCGCGCCAACCGCCAGCGCGGCGTCATCTTCGCCACGCGCATGCTCACGCGGTACTTCTCCACCCATCTGGCCAAGCTCGGCCAGGCCGACCCCGAGAACGAGCACCTCAAAGAGGTGCGCGAGAAGCACATTGTCTACGGCGCCGAGATCTGGGGCTTCTTCCGCGCCTCTGCGGAGAAGGAATACAAGCGCAGCATCGAGCTGATGGACGAGTACAAGGCCGAGCTTGCCGACGGCAAGGCCACCTTCAACGCCCGCACCGACGACATTTACAACAATCTCACCTTTATCGACGGCGAGGAGTTCCTGGGGCAGGTGCTCGGCTCCCTGGTGCAGGCCAACGACGAGGTCTCCTTCTGGGAGCTGGACGACCGCATCAAGTACGCCCAGGGCGTTGTCCTCGTGGTGCGCGACTACCTGACCATGCTCGTGCACCTCTACCCGGAGATTGTGGAGAAGGGCGGCGAGCAGAACGTGGCTGTGGCCTTCAAGGACATGGACAGGATCTGCACCTTTGATCCGCTCATCGTGCTGCGCGGCGACCACGACTCCCTGCTGGCCGACCACCGCGGCAAGATGGCGCGCTACTTCATCTCCATGATGAGGCGGCTGGAGGACCTGGCCAACTCGTTAAGAAGCTAGCAATTGCGCATAGCCGCCGGTTGATGACTGGCGGCCGCCACTTTGCTGCATTGAGTAGGGGCCCCCGACAGGGGGCCTTTCTTATGTGGTCCTGGGCTTTCGGCGGGTCGAGTTCTTCGCCGGGCGGACGTCATCGCGCACAACCGCCATGGCATGCCATGCGGAACGTGCCGGGCGAGAGAGGGCACAACACAACGTTGCACACCGGAAGCGGTGCACAACGCAGCTCGAAAGGGAGTCTACGCGCCCTGCCATGGACGCGTGGAGGCGCTCCTAGCGTTCCTTTTCCAGCGTGATGTGGAAGGCCAGGGAGTACATGTGGTGGAAGAAGTCCACGTACTCGACATAGACGTAGTCGGGCACGGTAATGCGCGCGGGCGCAAAGTTGAGGATGCCGTGGATGTTGGCTTCCACCAGATGGTTGGCGGCGCGTTGGGCGCGCTCCGGCGGCGTGGTGATGATGCCGAGGTTCACGTCCAGCTCGTGGACCTTCTCCTTGAGCCGCTTGGTGCAGAGCACTTCCAGCCCGGAGACCTGTTCGCCGATTTTGAAAGGATCGCAGTCGAACGCCCCGATGATGTCGAAACCACGGAGGCGGAACTCGGCGTGATTGAGCAAGGCCCGGCCAAGGTTACCTACGCCGACCAGTACCGTCTTCCAGACGTGGTCGACGCCAAGGCTTTGCTTGATAGCGCCAATGAGGTCCTTGATGTAGTAGCCTACACCGCGGACGCCGAACTCGCCGAAGTAGGCGAGGTCCTTTCTGATCTGGGAAGGATTGACCGTGCAGGCCTTGGCCAGCAGTTCGGACGAGATAACCTCGGTTCCCTGGCGGTCGAGATCCTCCAACACCTGGACATAGAGTGCGAGCCTTTGGATAGTGGCTCTGGGGATGTTCTCGCTTTTGAGCGAGTAAAGCTGTTTGGGAGGCACTGTTTTTCTTGTGAAATCTGTAACTTGTAGAATCTAAAAAGGAGGCCGTCCGGAACGGAGACGGCCTCCTCGAAAAGAAGTCGCTTAGCCGATGAAGGGGTTGGCGACGAGCAGGATCAGGTTGACGACCAGGGCGTAAATGGCCAGGGACTCAACAAAGGCCAGACCCAGGATCAGGGTAACCATGATCTTACCACCAGCCTCGGGGTTGCGGGCGGTGCCGTCACAAGCAGCCTTCAGACCCAGGCCCTGGCCGATGCCGCAGCCGGCAGCAGCAATGGCCATGCCGATGGCGGCGGCGAAGCAGGTCAGGCCGAGAGCGCTGGCGTCCATGGTGGCGCCGCCGGCATGCTCCTGAGCGAAAGCGGCAACGGCGCCGACGAGCAGGATGGCCATGGTGTTCAGAACGATAAAGAAGGTCTTGCGCATTGGGATAATCCCTCCGGTAAAAAAGTGGTTATGATTGAGGCCTTAGCCATTTCCCCAATGTTAGGCGCGACTAGTGCGCGTGCTCCATGGAGCCCTTCAGATAGATCATCGTCAGCATGAAGAAGATGAACGCCTGCAGGAACTTCGCGAGCATGAACAGGAAGTAGATCGGAATCGTGCCGACGATGGGCGCCAGGATGAAGAAGAGGATCAGCACGATTTCCTCGCCGCGGATGTTACCGAAGAGACGCAGCGTAAGCGAGAGCGGCCGCGCGATGTGCGAGATGATCTCAAGGATCAGCATCAGCGGGGCGAGCGGCAGCATCGGGCCCATGAAGTGTTTAATGTAGCCGGGACCCCAACGCATGATGCCGATGCCGTTGTAGTAGAGGAAGACAAACACGGCCATGGCGGCGTTGGTGTTGACGTTCGCGGTAGGAGCGTCGCAACCGGGAACAAGACCCAGGAAGTTCTGGGTGACGATAAACAGGAAGAGAACGATGAGCACCGGGTAAACCTTGCGGCCGTCCTCGCCCATGTTTTCGACAACGAAGTTTTCGAGCCCGCCTATGATGGTCTCAAAAATATTCTGGAGCGTCCCCGGCACCGTCTTCAGGCTCTTGCGAACGAAAAACGCGGTGATGAAGAGGATGGCCATGGCGATCCATGTATAAAAAATATGCTTCGCCTCGTGCACGCCCAACATATGCGAGAGTGCCTCGTCAGCGCCCGTCAGGTTGGAGAAGAGCACCGGATGCGGAAGTCCACCTGCCATATGCCTAAGCCTCCTTCGCGTTTTGCTCGAAAAGCCGAGCGCCGCCCCACACCACTATGGTCGCAACAACCGTGGACAAACCAGCCACGAGAGCGACAACAGGCACCCGACACCAGACAATCAACAGGAACAGTGCAACTGCCGTGATTCCGAGCCGCCCATAGAAGCGGAGCAGCACGGATACGAGCAACTGCCGGTCATATTTGACAAAGACTATCTGCTGTAAGGACTTGGCGAGGAAGTAGAAGTTGAACGTGGCGAGCAGGGACCCGGCCACAAAGGCCAACGGCCACAGGCCCAGCCAGAAGAACAGCACGCCCGCGGGCAACACGGCCAGGGTCACCAGAACCTGCCAGGTGATGAGACGGCGCACCGCCGGCTGGGTGAAGCCGCGCTTGTACAGCTTCGCCTCCACGCCATGGCTCAGACGGCCGGCCATGGCCCGGGCTTGCTGCATCATTGTGGTTCCCTGCGTCTGCATGCTGCGTCGCCTGTCAGTCCTTGTCGTTCGTTTTCTTCCTGCTGGCGTCGCCCGCGTCGGGCTCCGCCCCTTGCGCCTTGTCTTTCTCGTCTTCTGCCAGCGCGGCTTTGGGCGAGGGCACGGCGTTCTTGTCGTGCATCCGCTGCAACCGCTTGGCTTCGAAAAAAACGTTCCGGAACCCGGCCACGATCCCCATGAACAGAAAGAAGAACGTGAGGTACGGCTTGGTGCCGTATTTCGGGTCGAGCCACTTATCCAGGTAGTACCCCATGGCCAGTCCGATGAAGGTGCTGCCCACCAGATGCATCCCTATGGTGCCGACGCCGAAGAGCGCGTCCCGTGCGTCCTTGTCGAAGATCCGAAATTTGCCCTTCTTGAACATGCGCGAATGTTGTCCCACCTCTTGGCCACTTTGCCTGGAAGGCATCGGGGGCCGTTTATTTCCGGCGCGATCACTTCGTGCAATTGTTCACAAGTCGCTTGCCTCTACCACAGCCCATAGCGCCAGTCAACGCGAATTGACCCTTGAAACGAATTTGGTAACACTGCGTCAGCCAACGTCATCCGGGCCATAACGAGATTTCCGGAATGCCGTCGCCGCTGCCCTTCGCGGAATTTACCGCCTGGCGCGCATTGCACGTACATGCTGTACGGCGGCGTTTTCCACGACCTTCCCTGCCGCGGCTGCGCGAATATGCCATTGGCCGGCGCAGACTGCAAAAAGAAATGTGCGGACATGCCCGCTGAGCCATCGACAACCAGCGCCGTCGTCACTACATTCGTGCACACGCTGCGCGCCGCGTGCAGCAGACACCGAACGTGAGGAGATACATGCCCAAGGTAAAGCCTTTGCCGGCCAGCCGACTGCGCGCCCGGCTTGACCCCAAATCCATACCCTTTGAAACGAGCGACGACATCCGCCGCGCGGCCGTGGCTGACCATCCGCCGCAGCCACGTGTTCTCGAGGCCCTGGAGCTGGGCCTCTCCATAGACGACCCCGGCTATCACATCTTCCTGTGCGGCGAGGAGAACATGGGCCGGACGTACCTCATCCGGAACTACCTCGACCCGGTGGCCAAAAAGGCCCCGCCGCCGCCGGACGCTGTCTACCTCTATAACTTCGACGACCCGGACAAGCCCATCGTGGTCACGCTGCCCGCCGGACAGGGGCGCGTGTTCAAGGAAGAGCTGGCCGACGCCGTGGACCGCGTGCGCCAGGAGGTGCCCGCCTCCTTCGAGCGCGATTCGTATCTGCACCGCCGCCGGGAGATCCTGGAGGCGTATCAGAAGACGCGCGACAAGCTCATGTCCGAGATGGAGAGCCAGGCCACCAAGAAGGGCTTCAACCTCGACATGGACGACGAGGGCGGCGTGACCATCTACCCTCTTGTGGAGGGCAAGGTGCTCACCGAGGAGGACTACGAGCGGCTGGAGCCCTCGCTGCGCAGCAAGCTGAAGGCCCAGGGCGACACCCTGCTCCACGCCGTCAACGATGTTTTGCGCCGCGTGAGCAAGGAGGACCAGGACTTCAAGGAGCAGGAGGACGCGCTGGACCGCGAGTTCGTGGAGTCCGTCCTGGCCATCCATCTTGATCCCCTGACGAAAAAATGGGCCAAGCGCTGCCCGGAAAGCGGTCTGGCCGAACACTTCGAGGCCATGCGCAAAGATCTGATCAAGAACCTGGAGCAGCTTGCCCCGCGCGACGGCGTGAGCGAGCCCACCAGCCTGGCCGGCCTCCTCGGCGGCGGCGAGCAGTCCAACGAGGACCACTTCAGCCGCTACGAGGTCCATCTCTTTGTGGACAACGCCGGCGCCGAAGGCGCGCCCGTGGTGGTGGAGGACCATCCCACGGCCCGCAACCTGCTGGGCTCCATCGAGCGCGAGTCCGAGATGGGCACCCTGGTCACGGACTTCACGTTGATCAAGGCCGGCGCCCTGCACCGCGCCAACGGCGGCTACCTCATCATCCACATAACCGACGTGATGCAGTACCAGAGCGCCTGGGAAGGGCTCTTGCGCTCGCTGCGCTCCGGCTTGGCGCGCATCGAGGAGGTTGACGAGGGGCAGGACCAGGTCAAGACCAAGACCCTGGAGCCCGAGCCCATGCCCGTGAACTGCAAGGTGGTGCTCATCGGCGACCACGACGCATACGAGACGCTTCTGGCCTACGACGACCGCTTTCCCAAGCTGTTCAAGATCAAGGCCCACCTGCAGGAGCACGTCTGGCGCAAGGCTCCGGCCATCAAGAGCTTTGTCAAAGCCCTGGCCCGCGTCATCGACGAGGCCAAGCTCATGCCCTTCGACCGCGCCGCCCTGGCCGGCGTGGTGGACTACGCCTCCACCCTGGCCGAGGACCAGCGCAAGCTTTCCCTGAAGACGCCGCTGGTGCGCGAGATCATGCTGGAGGCCGACGCCATGGCCCGTTCCGCCCGCAAGTCCGTGGTGGATGTGGAAAGCCTGGCCCGGGCACGCCGCGCCAAGGAGTACCGCGCCAACCTCTATGAAGAAGAGTTCCTGGAGGAGTACGACCGCGAGCTCATCAAGGTGGGCACTCACGGCTCGGCCGTGGGCCGGGTCAACGGTCTTTCCGTCACCTGGTTCGGGGACTACGAGTTCGGTCTGCCGCACCAGATCGCCTGCACCGTGGGCGTGGGCGACGAGGGCGTGGTGGACCTGGAGCGCGAGGCCGACCTGGGCGGCCCCATCCACACCAAGGCGATGATGATCCTGAAAAGCTACCTCATGGGCTGTTTTGCGCAGAACAAGCCCCTGGTCTTCTCAGGCAGCCTTTGCTTCGAGCAGTCCTACGCCCGCGTGGAGGGCGACTCGGCCTCGGCCGCAGAGCTCGCCGCCTTGCTCTCCGCCCTTGCCGAGGTGCCGATCAAGCGCTGCTACGCCTTCACCGGCGCGGTCAGCCAGTCCGGAGCCATCCTGGCCGTGGGCGGCGTAACCCGCAAGATCCAGGGCTTTTTCCAGGTCTGCCAGCGCCGCGGCCTGAACGGCAGGCAGGGCGTGCTCATCCCGGTGGACAACCGCGACCACCTGATGCTCGACGACAACGTGGTGGAAGCCGTGGAGCAGGGCCTTTTCCACATCTGGCCCGTCTCCACCATCGAACAGGCCCTGGAGCTGCTCACCGGCATGCCCACCGGCAACCCCCTCAAGCGCGGCGGTTTTACGGCCGGGTCGCTCTACGCCCGGGTGGACGCCCGCCTGGCAGAGCTGGCGCGGCTCGCCAAGCAGACCCTGCCCGGAGGCAGACGCCGGGCCATGTAGCGCTGCGGCCGGCCGCCAAGGCGGCATGGCCGGTCGCGCCGTGTCGATTCGGGCGGGCACGCCGCAACGAGGCGAACATCCGTCCATCAAATGGGTGGGCCGTCCATTGGCACAGCCCTGGCGCGCGTTGCGTGTTGTCGTCCCTGCGTGGCCATGGTACATGCGGAGCTGTCGAGTGCATTGCATGAAGGAACATTATGTCTAAGGTGTGGATCAAGGCCAAACGGCTCGAATTCGCCCGCGACGTGTTGCGGGACTTCTGCATATCCAGCAAAGAGCTGGAGGCGTGCTTCACCTCGTATGAGCAGGAAGGCCGCATCGGCTTTCCCTCCCTGCGCGACCTCATCGGCCAGGAGATGAACAAGGGGCTGCTCTGGCGTCTCAAGGACACGGCGCATCTTTTGTTCCGCCACGGCGAAGAAGGGCTGCTGGGCCGGTTCCTGGACTGGGGCCTGGGCTACATCTTCCACGAAGCCGTGAAGCTCAAGGAAGACGCCCACCAGCTTGAGAACTACGCGCCATGGTTCAGCGACATCGCCGCCTCCCCCCTGGATGAGGCGGAACGCGAGCTCATGGAGCGGCTTACCGTGGTCCTGGGCCAGACCCGCGAGTCCATCGACCGCGAGATTCGCCGCATCCGCTACATCATGGACGCCTGCCTCGACCTCTTCCCCATCTGCTACAACCAGTACGCCGAGAGCCAGCTCCTGGCGCGCTACCTGTTCGATCAGCAGGCCATCGTGCGCGAGGTGTTCCGCAACAAGTACGATCCCCTGGTGGAAGGCATCTACGGCGCTCCCCCGGAGAACATGCCCCTGCTCGCCGCGCGGAGCCTGCGCGAAGGCGGCTGGGTCGATCACGCCAACGCCGCGCTGGACATGCTCGAATCCATGCGGCCGGACCACCCCGATCTTGCCGCGGAGCGGGCCCTGCTTGCAAAGGGCATGAAGCTCTCCGGGCAAAGGAGGAAGGCCGCCGGATGAGCCGTTCCGGGAGTCCGGAGGAGCCGGCGCTCTTCCGCAGCATCTTTCCATACGGCGCCGTGGCGCGCATACCGTTCGAGGGCGCGCCGGAACTCCCGGCGCCTGCCGCCCGTCCGTATATTGCGGACTCCACCTTCCGCGACGGCCAGCAGGCCGCGCCGCCGTATCGCGTGGAGGCCGTGGTCACCCTGTTCGACCTGCTCCACCAGTTGGGCGGCGTCTCCGGCCTGATCCGCACCAGCGAGTTTTTCCTGTACACGGAGCGCGACCGCCGAGCCGTGGAGAAGTGCCTGGAGCGCGGCTACGAGCACCCGCGCATCGTGCCCTGGATACGCGCCGCCGAGCCGGACCTCCGCCTGGTCACGGACATGGGCTTTACCGAGGCGTGCATGCTGCTCTCGGTGTCGGACTACCACATCCATCTCAAGCTGGGCTCGGACCGGGACCGCTACAAGAAGCAGGCGCTGGCCATGGCCGAGGCCGCCCTGACCGCCGGCGTCTCGCCGCGCATGCATTTCGAGGACATCACCCGCGCCGACATCCCCTACTGCGTGGAGCTGGCGCGCGATCTGGCCGCCCTGGCCGCGCAGGAAAACCGCCCCCTGACGGTGCGGCTGTGCGATACCCTGGGCCTGGGCGTGCCCTATCCCGGCGCCGCGCTGCCGCGTTCCATCCCCCGGCTGGTGCGCACCTTTATCGAGGAGGCCGGCATCCCCGGCGAAAACCTGGAGTTCCACGGCCACAACGATCTGCACAAGGCCCTGGTAAACACGGTGACGGCATGGCTGTACGGCGCGGCCGGCGCCAGCGGCACGCTGCTCGGTTTCGGCGAACGCACGGGCAACGCCCCGGTGGAAGCGCTCTGCCTGGAGCACGTCTCCCTCACCGGCCAGGATGCGGACTGCGATTTGACCGCCGTGCCGGAGATCGCGCGCGTGTTCGAGCAGCAGCTCGGCCTCTCCGTACCGCCCAACTACCCCCTGGCCGGCAGCGAGGTCTCCACCACGGCCGCCGGCATCCACGCTCACGGCATCGCCCGCAACCCTGAAACCTACGCCGCCTGGGACGCCGGCGCACTGCTGAACCGCCCGGCCCGCGTGGCTCTGACCGACCGCTCCGGCCTTGCCGGCGTGGCCATGTGGCTCAACGACCGCTTCGGCCTGGAAGGCGCGGCCATGGTGGACAAGTCCCACCCCGGCGTAGCCGCCATGCAACGCGCCATTGTGGAAGCTTACGGCGACGGCGGCCGCGGCCGCCTGACAGACGACGAGCTCGTGCACATTGCGCGCGCCAGCATGCCGGAGCTCTTTTCGCCCCCGGAAACCCCTGGCCTCAACGGAGACTGATGACCATGCGCCCTGTCCCCGGAACCCTTCGGATTCCCGCCCTTCTCCTCGCGCTGCTCGCCCTGGCTCTGCTCGCCTCGGCCTGCGGCTCCTCCAGCGTCCGCTCCACGCCGCCCAGCCAGAAGCCCGGCACGTACAGCAAGGCTACGCAGCGGCCCTACACGATCAAGGGCACGACCTACCACCCCATCGCCTCGGCCGACGGCTTTACGGAAGAAGGCCTTGCCTCCTGGTACGGCCACCCGTTCCACGGCCGCAAGACCTCCTGCGGCGAGATCTACAACATGAACGACATGACCGCGGCGCATAAGATTCTGCCCATGGGCACCGTGGTGCGCGTACGCGACCTCAGCTCCGGGCGTTCCGTGGACGTGCGGATCAACGATCGCGGCCCCTTTGTCCGCGCCAGGATCATCGACCTCTCCCGGGAGGCGGCCCGCCGGCTGGGCATGTTGGAAAAGGGTACGACGCGGGTGCGCGTCTCCTCGCTTTCCAGCCTGCCGCAGCTCAAGGACGGCGACCTGCAGGGCCGGTTCTACGTGCAGATCGGCTCGTTCACCGTGCAGCAGAACGCCAACAGGCTGCTCGCGCAGATCCGCAGCCGCTACCCTGGCAGCCGCATCCAGTACGCCGTGGTGGGCGGCATGTCCTTCTGGCGCGTACAGGCGGGCACGTTCTCCAGCCTGCATGCCGCGGAACGCCAGAGCGACATGCTCGAGTCCAGCTACCCGCAGTGCTTCGTCATAGCGGAGTGATGTATGGAAGATACGCCGCGGCGTCCTGCGCCGGGCTTTCTGTCTAGCGGCAAAGAGATGGCGCGGGGATAGACTCGGCCAGCGTACGGCCTGGCCCGGCTCTCAACCGACAGAAACACGACAAACGGCCTCCCGGCGCCGCACCGATGGCGGTTCCGGGAAGCCGTCTCCTGCACCCAAAAAATACGTGTCCTCAGACGCGACCGGTAAAGGGCGCGCCAGCGCTGTGCGTCATACCTCTACAGTGGCGTCGCACAGCGGACAGCGTCTCCTACTGGTTGTTGAGCTCCGAACGGAACTTTCTGGAAAGGCGGAAGACCACCACCTTGCGCGGCGGCAGAGTTATGGTCTCGTCCGTCTGGGGGTTGCGTCCCTTGCGCGCCTTTTTGTCGTACGCCTCGAACTTGCCGAAGCCAGAAATCAGCAGCGCATGGTCTTTTTTGATGGCCTGCTTCATGATGCCAAGCAGGGATTCCACGATGGCCTTCACTTCGGCGCGGTTGCGCTGTGTCTTTTCGTAGATGGCGTCGACGATGTCGGCTTTGGTCAGTGTCTTGCTGCTCATGGATTACCTCCGATACACGAAATCCACAGAAGGCCGTTATTTGGTGATGGTTGCTCGCATTTTGTCGGCCACTTCCTGCATGGCCGCGTCACTGTCATACGGGCTCTGCGCCCAAAGGGAAAGCCCGTCGTCCTCATGCCGAGGTATGATATGGTAATGCACGTGAGGCACAAGCTGTCCTGCAACCTTATGCGTGTTCACCTGCAAGTTGAAGCCCTTGGCGCCCGTAGCCTCCATGGCTGCGGCGGCGATCTTCTGGACGGCCTCGTGCATCGGGCCGGCCAGGGCCGCGTCCATCTCCAGCAACGTGGCGAAGTGCTCCTTGGGAATCACAAGCGTGTGGCCCGGTTTGACCGGTGCGATGTCCAGAAAAGCAAAGACCGTGTCGGTCTCGAACACCTTCTGGCTCGGTATCTCGCCTGCCACTATCTTGCAGAAAATGCAGTCGGCATCACGTTTCATGTCGTGTCTCATTCCGGCCTGCTTCAGGAAAATCATAGCTCCCTAGCGGCCGTCACAAACAAAAACTCTGTGCCTCCGTCCCGTCTCGAAAACCGTTCCGGGAACACTGGACGGAGTGCGCGTTTTCAACCATTTTTGACACATCCGGACACGGTGGAGGGCTACCGGCCATGCTTCCAATGTTACCCGTTGACATAACTGAACCTTTTAACAAGATCAAGCGTTTCTGTGAAAATTTCCAGGACGATGTATTCTCCCAAATCTGCAAAAGCCTGTCCCTCTTACCTTTTAGCCTGTTTTACCGCATTGAGTGCTGAGAACATACCCACCATGTCCCCTTCTTCTTCAGATTTCTTAACAATTCGTCATCCAGAGCCGAAACCCCTCGCGCACCCACCCGTATATCCGGTGTTTTTGCCTTTTATTGGCTGTAGTTATCGCTGTATTTACTGCGCCCAGGACGTCCAGACCGGTGTGGGAAATCGTGCGATCGCGCCCGGCAGCCTCCGCAGCCTTCTCTTCAAGGAGCTCGCAGGCAGCGAACCCGTTGAGCTCGCCTTTTACGGCGGCACCTTCACTGCCCTACCGCAGGAGCTCATGCTCGCCTACCTGGACGTGGCCGCCGAGCTGCGGCAAGCCGGTCTTGTCTCGCGGGTGCGTTGCTCCACCCGGCCGGACTGCCTGGCCCCCGAGGTACTGGCATTGCTCGCCCGCTCCGGCATGGACCTTGTGGAGATCGGCATCCAGTCCTTCGACAACGACGTGCTCGCCGCCTCCGGACGCGGCTACAAGGCGGACGCCGCCGTACAGGGCTGCAAGGCCGTCCGCGCATCCGGCCTGGAGCTTGGCATCCAGCTTTTGCCCGGCCTGCCGCGCATGACCCCGGCCGTCTTTGCCCGCGATGTGGCCGCCGCCGCGGCTCTGGCGCCGTCCGTGGCGCGGCTCTACCCCTTGCTCGTTCTGGAGGGCACAGCCCTGGCCAGGCGCTGGCGCGCCGGCTCCTACACGCCCTGGGACGTGGACCAGACCGTGGACGCCCTGGCCGACGCATTCCTCACGCTCTGGCGCGCCGGCATTCGTGTCATCCGCGCCGGACTCGCCCCGGAATCCACGCTGGACGACGCCTTCCTTGCCGGTCCACGCCACCCGGCCATGGGCCAGCGCGCCCGCAGCCTGGCGCTCTTCCGGCTGCTGGAGCCCGCCCTTGCCGCATGGCAGGGGCCTGTCCGGCTCGACTATCCCCGCCGCTTCCAGGGCGAGCTCTGGGGCCATCGCGGCGAGCTTGTGCCGGCCTACGCCGCCCTGGGCCTGATACCAGGGGCCACGACGCCGCATCCCGAACCCTGGGAGCCGGACTGCTTCCGCCTCTCTGCGGTCGAGGCCCCAGCCGGCAAGCTCCCAGACTAACCGCGATGACCGCCAGCATTCTCATATATAATGATATCGGTCCGCTTTGAATGTGCGTTGCGCCGGCCCCGGAGCCGGCGTTGAGTTGCGCATGAAGAAATATTAGATTGCCGGCAATGAACATCCTGACCATCGAAGGGAGGCGGCTGGTGCGCGACCTCCGCGCCCTGGGCTGCGACGTGCTCGACATCAGCGGCTGCGACCGCGCAGCCGACGTCCTTCTGGAGCGCCCCCTCTATTATAAAGGGCTCCGGGCCCTGCTCGACTCCCGCGGGTTCCGGCCTGACGCCGTGATCTGGATGGACCAGGGCAACCTGCCCGTGGTCTTCGGCCTGGAAGCGCTGGACTGCGTGGTCCTGGGCTACACCATCGACGACTACTGCAACCCGTGGCACGTGCCGTTCAGCGCCTGCTTCGACGCCGTGTTCGTGGCCCAGCGCGACTATGTGCCGCTGTTCGAGGCCGAGAACCTGCCCCGGCCTGCGCGCTGGACCCCGCTTTTCTGCGACCACGAGCGCGACGTGGACGCCGGCGCAACCCGCGACATCCCGGTTTCCTTCGTGGGCACGCTCCAGCCCAAAAACATTCCGGACCGCTTTCCCTTTCTGGAAGCCTTCAAGAAGCGCCACCCTCTCTATACCAGGCAGGGCGACTACCGACCCATCTTCCACCGCAGCCGCATCGTGCTCAACCAGTCCGCCATCGGCGAGCTCAACTACCGCGTCTTCGAGGCCCTGGGCTGCGGCGCCGCCTGCCTCACCGAACAAACCGACAACGGCCTGGACGACATCTTCACCGCCGGAGAGACCATTCTGCCGCCCTACCCCAAGGGCGATGTGGAGGCCGCGGCTGCCGCCGCGCGCTTCTGGCTCGACCGGCCCGAGGCGCTGGCCGCCATTGCCCGCGCCGGCCGCGACCTGGTCCGCGCCGAGCACACCTCCCGTTCCCGCGTATCCCTGCTCCTCGAATGGGCGCAACTGTTGGCCCGCGAAAACGCCCCGGCGCGGCGTCTCGCCATCCGCCAGCGCGCCGCCGTGGGCGTAGCCACGGCCATGGCCTTTATCGCCGCCGAGCTCCTCGATCCCGCACTGGCCCGCAGCCGCCAGACCTACGAGAACCTCGCCCAGGGCTACACCTCTCTCTGGAGCAGGCTGTAATATTTATAGTATTCAGCACTTGGTGGTCGAGGGGCGAGGAATGCCTCCGGCGGGGAGATCGAGGGGCAGAGCCCCTCGGCTATTTACTTGCCCCCTTTGAAGGGCTTGGGTATTGAATCAAATATGAACGCGATCGTACTATTGACGGATTTTGGATTGGCGGATGCGTATGTGGCGCAGATGAAGGGCGTGCTGCTCTCGGAAGCGCCGGACATCCCGGTGGTGGACCTGACCCACGAGGTGGAGCCGCAGAACGTGGCCCAGGCGTCCTTTTTGCTGGCCACCACGCTGCCCCATTTCCCGGAGGGCGCGGTGTTCTGCTGTGTGGTGGACCCCGGCGTGGGCACGGACCGCCGATTGGTCTGCGCGGCCAGCCGCGGCCGGATCTGCCTGGCGCCGGACAACGGGTTGCTTTCGCTGGTGCTGGAGCAGGACCCCAACGCCCGTACGTACGATCTGACCCGCTTTGCCCGGCGGCGGCCGGATACCTGCGCGACCTTCCACGGCCGGGACATCTTCGCCCCGCTGTCGGCACGTCTGGCGCGGGGATCGTCGCCGGACTCCATCGGCTCGCGCATCGACCGGAACGAGCTGGTGACGCTGGAACCGTCCAGGGCAACAGCCGACGGCGACGCCGTGGACTGCCATGTGTTGCATGTGGACCGTTTCGGCAACGCGATTCTTTCCCTGCCGGTCGAACCGTGGAACGAGACGCTGGGCGCATGGCCGTCCGTCAGCCTGCACGGCTCCGAGCCCGGCCCGGCGGTTCGGGTGTCCTCGTATGCGGAGCTGGGCCGGCAATCGCTGATCCACGTGGCCACCTATGCGGAGCTGGCCTCCGGCCAGGCCGGCATCCTCGCCGGCAGCCAGGGCTTCATGGAGATCGCCATGAACGGCGTCAGCGCGGCGCAGCAGCTCGGCTTGCACCCGGGCGGACAGATACGGCTCTCCTCCACCAGCGCATGTGGGACGGGGAGCAAATGACCCCCGGCGAGCAGCCCACACCCGATTCTTCATCCACTACCGACAAGACGGCGCCTCCCGCGAGCCGGATGGACGGCGCGGCCATTGCCCTCGGCTTCCTGACGCGGCTCGGCCCGGCGCGGGTCTTCTCGCCCGGCGCTCTGGCGCGAAGCATCGTCTGGTTTCCGTTCGTGGGCCTTGTCGTAGGCGCGATCTGCACGGCCGCGGTCTACGGCCTGGAGATCCTTGCCGCCGGAGCACCCTTGGGGGCGCGAGCAACGGCCGGCGCGGTTCTGTACGTAGCGCTTGCGGCGTGGCTCACGCGCGGCTTGCACTGGGACGGCTTGGCCGACGTGGCCGACGCCTGGGGCAGCGGTGCGCGCGGCGAGCGGTTCTGGGAGATCATGAAGGACAGCCGCAGCGGGGCATTCGCCGTGTTCGGCCTGGTGCTGGTCGGCGGCGGGCAGCTTCTTCTGGTGCGGGAGGTGATCTCGCTTGGCGGATGGGGCGCGCTCGTCTTCGCGCCCATTGCCGGCAGAGCGGCCTGTGTCTGCCTGGCGTGGGCCGGGCGCACGCTGGGACGGCCCGGACTGGGCCAGATGCTTCTGGCCGGAGCCACGCCGCTGATCACCATATTCTGCGTGCTCCAGGCCAAGGTGGTGGGGCTCATGCTCATCCGCTGGGAAGCATACGTACTCTCGTTCATCCTGGGCCTGGTCGTTGTCGGCGGGCTGGCGCGGCTGGGCAAGCGCAACGGCGCCATGAACGGCGACCTCATGGGCGCGTCCATTGTCTGCATGGAGACGGTCGTCTTTTTCTCGGTCTGCGTTTTTGCGTGATCGTCGCGGCCGGACGATAGGTGCCTGAATGTTTTCCACCCTGCTGGGCGGCAAACCGGCGGCCGGAGTCTGCGCAACAGGATTTCAACCGTCCCCCCAGGCTTTTGGGGGGATTGACCGCCTGAAGTTTTTTCGGCGCATCGTTCCTCTTGGAAAATCTCAAATCTCGGTGTACTCTTCCGCGAATTTGCATAGGGCTCCAAACCCCTGTTTTCCACAGCACCGGCGCACGTCTTTCGCATGCGCGGAAACACGCCGCCAGAGCACCCGACATGAACGAAACCAGCACTGCGTCCTGGCCACACAAAGACCTCCTCGACGTCTCCCAGCTTTCCGTCGCCGAAACGCTGCATCTGCTCGATACGGCGACGTACTTTCAGGAGATCAACACCCGGCCGGTCAAGAAGGTCCCCACCCTGAAGGGCAAGAGCGTGGTGCTCTTTTTCGCCGAGCCCTCCACGCGCACCAAGACCTCCTTTGACATGGCAGGCAAGCGCCTCTCCGCCGACACCTTCTCACTCGGCGGCAGCTCCTCGTCCATCGTCAAGGGCGAGAGCCTCAAGGATACGGCGCTGACCCTGCAGGCCATGAACCCGGACGGCATAGTGATCCGCCACTCCTCCAGCGGGGCGGCGCAGTTTCTGGCGGAGCGGCTGCACTGCTCCGTGGTCAACGCCGGCGACGGCTGGCACGCGCATCCCACGCAGGCCCTGCTGGACGCCTTCACCCTGCGCGAGCAGTGGGGCGAGTTCAAGGGCAAGACCCTGACCATCCTGGGCGACATTGCGCACAGCCGCGTGGCCCGCTCCAACGTGCTGCTGCTCAACAAGCTGGGCGTCAACGTCCGGCTCTGCGCGCCGCGTACCCTGCTGCCCATGGGCGTGGAAAGCTGGCCCGTGGATGTGTACGGCGATCTGCACAAGGCCGTGACCGGCGTGGATGCGGTGATGTGCCTGCGGCTGCAGCTGGAACGCCAGGCCGCCGGCCTGCTGCCGGACCTGCGCGAGTACTCCCGCCGCTTCTGCCTGACGCCGGACGCCATGGCCAAGGCCAAAAAGGACGCCAAGGTGCTGCACCCCGGTCCCATGAACCGCGGGCTGGAAATCTCCTCGGTCCTGGCGGACGCCGACGGCAGCCTGGTGCTCAACCAAGTGGCCTCCGGCGTGGCCGTGCGCATGGCCATTCTCTACCTTCATCTCATGCGGCCGGAACGTTCCGGCGATACGCGATGACCACGGAGCGACCGATGCCCGATCTCATAGTACGCGGCGCGCGCTGGAAGCAGCAGGAGGTGGACCTCCTCATCCGCCGCGGCAAGGTGCTGGAGCTCACGCCGTACGAAAAGAGCGGCACCCCGGCCAAGAACGCCCGCGTGATCGACGCCAAGGGGCTGACCCTGCTGCCCAGCCTGATCGACGCCCACACGCACATGCGCGAGCCCGGCCAGGAATGGAAGGAAGACATTGCCAGCGGCCTTGACGCTGCAGTGCACGGCGGGTTCGGAACCGTGCTCTGCATGGCCAACACGGACCCGGTGAACGACAACGCCTCCGTGACCGAGCTGATGCTGGAGCAGGCGTCCCGGAGTTGGCCCAAGGGTCCGCGGCTGGCGCCCATCGGTGCACTCACCAAGGGGCTTGCCGGCCAAGAGCTCGCGCCCATGGAGGAGCTGGCCCGCGCCGGATGCGTGGCCTTTTCCAACGACGGCGTGCCCATAGCTTCTACGGAGCTCTTCCGCCGCGCCATGGAGTACGCCAGCGACCTGGGCATGGTCGTCATCGATCATTGCGAGGACCCGTTCCTGGGCAAGGGCGGCTCCATGAACGAGTCGCCGGTCTCCGGCCGGCTCGGCCTCAAGGGCCAGCCCTGGGCTGCCGAGACCATCCAGATCGCACGGGACATCGAGCTGGCGCGGTATCTGAACATTCCGGTGCACATCGCCCACGTCTCCACGCGCCAGTCCGTGGAGCTCCTGGCCTGGGCCAAGGACAAGGGCGCGCCGGTCACGGCCGAGACCTGCCCCCACTATCTGGTTCTGGATGAGAGCAGCGTGGAGGGCTACAATACCCGCGCCAAGGTGAACCCGCCTCTGCGCACGCCGGACGACTCGGCCGCGCTGCTGCAGGCCCTGCGCGACGGCGTCATCGACATTCTGGCCACGGACCACGCGCCGCACGCCGCGCATGAGAAGGAAGTGGAGTTCGACCACGCGCCGTTCGGCATCTCCGGCCTGGACACGGCGCTGAGCGTGACGTGGGGGCT
This sequence comes from Oceanidesulfovibrio marinus, assembly GCF_013085545.1. Lineage (NCBI taxonomy): Bacteria > Pseudomonadati > Thermodesulfobacteriota > Desulfovibrionia > Desulfovibrionales > Desulfovibrionaceae > Oceanidesulfovibrio > Oceanidesulfovibrio marinus. The sequence goes on along the minus strand of NZ_CP039543.1, from coordinate 3,312,404 downwards.
GGTGGCAAGCGGTGACCTCGATCTCGACACCTTCCTGCGGGCCTGGTGCTACGGCCCGGCCTCCATCTTCAATATTGCGGCCAACACGTTCGAGCCTGGTTCGCCGGCGGACTTCGTGCTGTTCGATCCCGATGCGACGTGGACCGTGTCCGCCGAGACCATGCATTCCAAGAGCGCCAACACCCCGCTCCTGGGCCGCACGCTCTCGGGCCGGGTGGTCTCGCACTTCATCGGGGGCAAGAAGATCGTGTAGCGCGAGCTTGACCAGAGCCGCCCGATTTCTACAGAATGCTTCTGGCAGCCTCCGGCGGCCAGGGGATCGATGATCCCCTGGACCCCTTATATGGGGTCCACGATTCTCCAGAACAGGAGAATCGGAACGATGAGCAAAGCGAATCGGCCGAAGGCGAACCCCAGGACGGGGCGAGTCAGGGAGCATTGCTCCCTGGTGGGAGCCCGAGGGCAAGGCCCTCGGAATACTATACTTTGTAATTTCATAGCACGAGCCAAGGAGTGACGGGGATGCCCGATCCTTTCAAATCGGCCATAGGCCTTTGCAACACCATCGCCCGCAACGGGTATGAAGCGTACATCATCAATGCGCGTATGCAGCAGCGGCATCTTGCATCCGGCAACGGCGACAACGTGGAGATCGCCCTGGCCTCGGACCTCGCCTTTGACGAGCTGATCAAGATCTTTCCCCATGCCCTGCCCGCCAAGAGCAACGACCACGCCGTGGCCGTGGTGGACCAGGAAGGCATCCGTTTTCGCTTCTACCCGGCCGACTTTGTTGAAGGATCGCACCCGGAGATCACCGTGGCCCGCGTTACGCGCGGCTTGCTGGACAAGGGCGGCCCTGAGGCCATCAGCCTGACATGCCAGTATCTGCCCCGTCCCGCGGATCAGCACGAGGACTTCGAGGACCTGCGCGATGGCGAGATCGCCTTCAGGGGCATCCCGGACGAGACCCTGCGCCGCAACTATCTGCTGGGCATCCGCGCCATGCGCTTTGCCGCCAACTATCAGTTGCCCATCGAGGCGAACTCCTGGATCTCCATCATCCGCAACCGCCGGCGCATCCTGGACTACACGCCCATCAACGAGATCATGGACGAGTGGCGCCAGGTGGAGGCCGAGAACTTGCACTACTTCGTGGAGCTGCTCGATGCGAGCATGGTTCTGCACTCCCTCGTGCCGGAGGTGGCCGCGCTGAAAAAGCTGACCCGAAAGAGCGAGGACAACGAGCTGGCCACCGAGTTCGAGCTGACCCTGGAGATCATGCGCCGCTACCCCGAGGAGCTGCCCTACGACTGGTATGGCACCATGGCCTGCATGTTCCACGCTGTGGGCAAGCTGTACACGGCCGAGCTGTTCGAAGGCGAGTGGATGTTCCACCAGTACCCGCGCGTGGGCTCCAAGATCGCCCGCAAGATACTGCGCAGCCTCGGTATGGACCCGCAGGACACGGACCTCATCTGCCATCTCGTGCGCTACCACGACCGCTTCACGTACATGCTCAACGACAAGGGCATCCGCCGTTTCCGCGCCCTGGACGAGTATCCGCGGCTCATCGAGATCGCCCGCGCCATGATCAAGGCGTCCGGCGGCAACTACGCCGCGTTCAACCACAACATGAAGCTGCTCGACCGCGCCGACATCCCCGAGGAGATGCTGGAGCCCCTGCTCAACGGCAACGAGATCATGGACTTTGCCGGGCTCAAGCCCGGGCCCATGGTCGGCCGTCTGCGCGACGCCCTGCTGCAGGCCCAGATCGCCGGCGACGTGACCAATGTTCCCGAGGCCGTGGCCTTTGTGCAACAGCGCGCCGGGAGCTCGGAATAGGCTGCCGTATGGCCGACCTGTTGGATTATCCGCTCCCAAAGCTGGAAGAACGATTCGCCGCCATGGGCGAGCCGGCATACCGCGCCAGGCAGGTGTACCAATGGCTGTGGCAGAAAGGGGTGGTCGATCCCGAGAAGATGACCAACCTGGCCAAGCCGTTGCGTGCGCGCCTGGCCGAGGAATTGTCCGTTGTCCTGCCTACGGTCGCACGCCTCCAGGAGAGCGGCGACGGCACCATCAAGCTGCTCCTGGAGCTTGCCGACGGCGAGGCTGTGGAGACGGTGCTCATCCCGGAGAAGGACCACTACACCCTGTGTTTGTCCACGCAGGTGGGCTGCGCCATGGCCTGCGCCTTCTGCGCCACGGGCACCCTGGGCTTTATCCGGCAGATGCGGCCCGGCGAGATCCTTTCCCAGATTCTCCATGCGCGGCGCGTTCTGGAGGAGCGGGGCAGCGAGCTGGCCCTGCGCAACCTCGTGTTCATGGGCATGGGCGAGCCCCTGAACAACCTGGACAACGTGCTGGCCAGCCTGGAGACCATCACCAGCGAGCTGGGACTGAACTTTTCCACGCGGCGCGTCACCGTTTCCACCGTGGGCGTGCCGGACAAGCTGGAACGGCTCGGCGAGGCCGGGCTCGCATCACTGGCTGTGTCCCTGCATGCGCCCACGCAGGAGCTGCGCGAGCGGATCATGCCCCGCGCGGCCAGGGCCTGCCCCCTGCCGGAGCTCATGGACCGGCTGATGCGCTACCCGCTCAAGCCCAGGCAACGCATCACCTTCGAGTACATTCTGCTAGGCGGGATCAACGACTCCCCGGCCCATGCCCGCGACCTGGTGCGGCTTTTCTCCAGCTTCCGCGGCTCCAAGCCCAAGATAAATCTCATCGCCTTCAACCCCCCGGCCCAGGGGCCGAGCCTGGGGTTCCGGGCGCCCTCGCCGGAGGATGTTGAGCAGTTTCAAGAGCTTTTGCGCAACAAGGATATTACGGTTATGCTGCGCAAATCCAAGGGCCAGGACATCGGCGCCGCGTGCGGCCAGCTTCGCGCCGCGCACGAGTTCGCCCCGGAGCCATGACGTCTTGAAATCGTCACCGCCTCCAGATACCGTCTCTGGCTTATCGCCAATACTTGCGTAAATCGCCGCGCTTGGTTACAGGCGCAGATACTTTTCGTCACGTAAACACTAAACGATCACGACCATGACCCAACAGACGACAGATTTCGCGCCCGACTTCGAGAAGATGCAGGGCCTGCTCCCGGCCATCGTTCAGGACGCCGCCTCCGGCGAGGTGCTCATGCTCGCCTACATGAACGAGGAGTCCTACAACAAAACCCTCGAAACCGGCGAGGCCCATTACTGGTCCCGCAGCCGCCAGACCCTCTGGCATAAGGGCGGCACCTCCGGCCATGTGCAGAAAATCTGCTCCATGCGGCTGGATTGCGACTCCGACACCCTGCTGCTGCTCGTAGAGCAGGTGGGCGGAGCCGCCTGTCACGAAGGATATCGCTCCTGCTTCTACCGGGAGCTCAAGGGCGATGTGTGCGAGACGTGCTCGCCATTGGTTTTCGATCCCAAGGAGGTCTACAAATAAATGGCCAATCAACCCATTCTCAAGCTCGGCATTCCCAAGGGTTCACTCCAGGACGCCACCATCAAGCTCTTTGAGCGGTCCGGCTGGAAGATTCGCCAGCACCACCGCAACTACTTCCCGGAGGTCAACGACGACGACCTCAAGCTCTCCATGTGCCGGGCGCAGGAAATGTCCCGCTACGTGGAGGACGGCACCCTGGACGCCGGCCTGACCGGCAAGGACTGGATTCTGGAGAACTCCTCCGACGTGGTCGAGGTCGCGGATCTCGTCTACTCCAAGGTCTCCAACCGTCCGGCGCGCTGGGTTCTGGCCGTGGCCGGGGACTCCCCCTACAAGCGGCCCGAGGACCTCAAGGGCAAGAAGATCGCCACCGAGCTGAAGAACTTCACCCAGCAGTACTTCGACAAGGCCGGCATCCCGGTGGATGTGGAGTTCTCCTGGGGCGCCACCGAGGCCAAGGTGGTGGAAGGCCTGGCCGACGCCATCGTGGAGGTGACGGAGACCGGCACCACCATCAAGGCGCACGGCCTGCGGATCATCGCCGAGCTTCTGCTGACCAACACGAAGCTCATCGCCAACAAAGAGGCGTGGGAAGATCCGTGGAAGCGCGAGAAGATCGAGACCCTGAACCTCATGCTCCAGGGCGCGCTCTGCGCTGAAAAGCTCGTGGGCCTGAAGATGAACGTGCCCGAGGACAAGATGGACGCGATCATGGAGAAGCTGCCGGCGCTCACCGCGCCCACCGTGGCCCATCTCTACAACACCTCGTGGCTCTCCATCGAGATCGTGGTGGATGAGGGCGTTGTCCGCGACCTCATCCCCGAGCTCAAGCGCCTGGGCGCCGAGGGCATCATCGAGTACGCCCTGAACAAGGTCATCTAGGCGTTTTCGCCATCAGTGTGTCAGCCGCCTGCGGCCGGGCCACATCGGCTCCGGTCTGCGGGCGGCTTCTTTTTTATATACGTTTGGCCACATGGCTTGATCGGCTCGCCCAAAGATCGTATCCTTTTCCAAACTCAATGATCGGGAGAACGCCATGAGCGAAGACGTCACCACTGACCGCAACCAGTACCTGACTTTCACGCTGGAGGACGAGCTCTTCGCCCTCGACATCTTCTCGGTCCGGGAGGTCCTGGAGTTCACCAGCATCACCCGCGTGCCACGCACGCCGGAGTACATGCGCGGCATCATCAACGTGCGCGGCAACGCCGTTCCCGTCATCGACCTGAACATGAAGTTCGGCCGCACCAGGACCAGCCAGACCATCAGCACGGCGATAATCATCGTGGAGGTGGAGCTGGAGGGCGAGTCCACCATCATCGGCGCGCTGGCCGACTCGGTTCAGGAGGTCTTCGAGCTCAAGGAGGACCAGATCGACCCGCCGCCCAAGATGGGGACCTCCATCCGCACCGACTTCATCCGCGGCATGGGCAAGCACGGCGACGGCTTCATCATGCTCCTCGACATCGACAAGATTTTCTCGTCCGAAGAGCTTTCCACCCTGCAGAGCGTGGCGTGCGGCCAGCGTCCTTCTGAGGCCATCATGGCGGAATAACGCCGGGCGGCCACGGAGCATGTGCGGGATACCTGCCTCCGGCCGCGCCTGCACGGCTGGAGGCCTCGCAAAGACATCCTGTGAAAGGCGGCCTTACTCCCCGGCCAGCTGCAGCATCTGCTTGATGAAAAGATAGAGGTTGGCCGGCGGCACGTCCTGGCCATCCACATAAAGCGCGGACAGCACAACGACGTCGTTGCCGCGGGGCGTGGTGGTGCGCTCCAGCTCCAGGCGGTAGCTCTGGCCGGTGCTCTGGTCCAGACGCAGGGTCCAGGCCGGACCGGAAGCGCCCACCGCCTCTGACGCAGGCGCATAGCGGACCTCGAAAGGCATGTTGGCAGGCGGCGTAAATGTCCTGTCCACCAGGGCCGTCAGATCCTCCAGCGAGAACGCGCCCAGGTTTTTGCCGCCCACGCCCAGGTACTCCCCCATTTCCGAACGGACCACCAGAGGCAGCTCCCTGTAGTCACGCGGCGGCAGAGGATGCGCACCGGCTTCTGCATCCATGGCCATGGATTCCGCGGCCTGCTCGCCCTTTTCAGTGGCAGAAGTGGGCTCTTCCTCCATTTCCATTTCCTCGTCTTCAGACGCCTGTGGCCGTCTCGCCGCGTCCTCCTCCGCCTGATCTGGAATATCGGCGGGAGCGGATGCATTCGCGTCTCCAGGAGAGGCGGGCGGTGGCCCTTCCTGACGCTGCTCCTGCTCTGCAGCGGCTGCGGGTGGGCCGGCTTCCGTCGCCTTGTCCGACGTCTGCACATCCGGCTCGCCAGTGGCCAGGGTATAGCGCTGCACGTCGCCATACGCATTGCGCACGGCCACACGGGTGACGCGGCTCCGCACCGCGTTTTCGCTTGTGTCGGAACCGTCCTCGGGCTGCTCCTGATCGACGGGCATGGCGGTTTCCTCCCAGGCAACGCGTGCCTGGATAGCGGCCAGCCCGTCCAGAATCTCATGCTGCCGCCGCGTCAGCGCCTCGATCATCGTGTCCTGCTGACCGGCGCGGTCCTCAAGCATGGTAAGCGCCTCGGACATCCGGCGCTGCATCTGCTCCATCTGCGCCGCGCTCTCTTCGTGCAGCCGCACCAGCCGGCTCTGCACCTCGGCGGTCTGGGCGAGGGCGTTTTCGTAGCGCTCCAGGAGCTCCGCGCCCATGGCCGGGACGGCCTCGGCAGATGCGTCCCTGCGTGCGCCGCCGAGTTCCCTGGGGTCGTTCGCGCCTGCCTTGTTCAGCTCCGGCATGATCTCGCGGAGCCGATGGCGAATATCGACCTCGGACAGGGACTCCTGCCTGCCGTCGCGAATGACCCGGCACACCTCCAGGGCAGACGGCGCATACCGCAGGGGCTTGCCCTGGTGTATGAGCTCGAAGAACTCGGGAAATGCGCGGCGGTAGCTCTTGACCGTGGCCTCTGCGATGTCGAGGGCGCGGGCAATGTCCTTGTGGGTCAGCGTGGCGGCGTTCATGGCAACATTCTGCAAATCGTTATGGTACCGATATGCCAGCCAAGGCCCCTGTCGTCAATACTGCGTGCTAGTAAAATCTAGTTATTGAGTGCTTTGCGGGCCGCCACCAGAGAAGCCCCCTTGTACATCGACTTCGCATCGATACGTCATCGCACAAAAAAACCGGCGGATGAGTCGCCCCACCCGCCGGTCGTCTGTCGTGTTCTGTTCGCTGCGTTTACTGCTGCGCCATGTCGGAGGATTCCATGGCACTTGCGGCATCGGCCAGCTGGCTGGTCATCTCGGCCTGGCGCTCGGCCACGACCTGCTTGAACATATCCATCTGATCCCTGCCGATGCCCTCGGAGCGCACGTTTTCGATCTTGGTCGGGTTCACGTACTTCCCGGCCTTCTTCATGCGGAAGTCGAGATGCGGACCCGTGGCGAGGCCGGTGGCGCCTACGTAGCCGATGACGTCGCTCTGGCGGACCTTCTGGCCCACGGCCAGGCCCCTGGCAAACTTCGAGAGGTGCATGTACGCGGACTCGTAGCCGTTGGGGTGGCGGACCTTGATGTAGTTGCCGGCCCCATTGCTGTATTTCTTGGCCGTCACGGTGCCGTCGCCGATGGCCATGACCGGCGTGCCCGTGGGCGCAGCGTAGTCGATGGCGGGATGGGCGCGGACAACGTGGAGAATGGGGTGCATGCGATGCAGGTTGAAGCCGGAGGAGATGCGGCGGAAGGAGAGCGGGGCCTTGAGGAAGGCCTTCTGAAGGTTCTTGCCCTCTGCCGTGTAGTAGCCGCTGTTCTCGTCCGCGTCGGTGTACAGGTAGCCCTCATAGAGCTCGTCTTGGTTCACGAACTGGACGGCGAAGATGCGGCCGTAGCCCATGTCCTTGCCGTTGCGGGAGCGCTTTTCCACGAGCACACGGAAGGAGTCGCCTTTGCGGATGTCGCGGATGAAGTCGATTTCCCAGGCAAATATCTCGGCGAGCCGGACGGCGAGCTCCGGCGTTTCACCTTCGTCCGTCACCGACTTGAACAGGCTGGAGTTGATGGTGCCTTGGACGAGCCGCGTCCTGAGGTCGAAGTGGAGCTTCTTGTTTTCGGCTTGGAAACCGTCCTCGGTCTTCGTGACGATGAGCTTGTTTTCCTGGTCGATCTGGTACTCGAAGGACTTGAACGCGTCGTTTTCCGTAACGATGGTGTACGGCTTGCCCACCCGGAGACAGGTGAGAGAAAACGTATCCTTGCAGGAATCGGCCATGGCGATGATCTCGGGATACGTCAGATAGTCGGACAGAATGGAGGAGGCCGTGTCCCCTTTCTCAACCTTGGCGGTGATGTGCTCCACGCCAAGCTCGTCCGGCTCCGGAATACCGCCGGCTACGATGTCATTGACGTCGGCCATGCTTTCCGGATTGGTGACCTTGGATGTGGAGGCAAAAAGCACGCCATTGTTCAGGGACACATTGCTCTTTGGCGGACACGCCTTGGGCTCTACAACGGGTGCTTCGGAAACGGCCTTGGCAGGCTCCATGACAGCCGGAGCAGGTGTCGCGCTGGCCGATTTAAACCAGGAGAGTGGATCGAGGAAGAGCGCACCGGCAATCAGCGCAATAAGACACGGCAGCAAAAGCACTGAACCACGCATCTTCCTTGCAGGAGCGTACCGATTGCGGGAGATGTAGAGGGATTTGCCATTACGTTTGCTTGAGAACATGGGTCGCCTCTGTTCGTTGCGAAGGAGGACTCTGGTTGTACAAAATCCCTATAGACCTCTATTAGACTTCCTTCGCAGTACAACTTTTTTGTAGAAAGGTCCAGGGTAGTTAAAGAAAAAATAGATTTTATTAAAAAATTGTCTAGAAAATCTCGCTATCGCCGCGTACCCGATTCAACAGGAAATGATGCGGCTTATCAACCTGAAATTACACGTTGAAAAAACACCTCGAAGATCTGATGTACCCAAACTGTGCGCTTTTGAACATTCGTTCAAGAGAATAGCGGTCTGACTTCGCGCCGGATTGCTACTCAAGTACGACGCGGCTGTCACGTTAAAAAACGCCAATACTCGCCGTATCCCTTGTGCTGCACGCCATTATTGCAATCTCCGTGCAACGTTTCCTACTCTCCTGAAATCCATACTTTCTTCGGCGTAGATTTAAGAAAACTGAACAGAATAATAATTTCAACGACGGAATCCCGTCGCTCCTCGCTTTCCGGATATTCGCCAGGAAACAGAGCCCCGTCCCTTCTCCGCACTTGCTCTCCGGCCGCCATTCTGCAATCTTCCATCCTCCGCAACGCTGTAATTCCAACGCGCTTTTTCGTGATTCACGTTCTTGTTGAAGGAGGCTCCATGCGCATCATCGGCGTCGACACCGGTGGCACGTTCACCGATCTCATCTATAAGGACGGCGAGGCGTGGAAAGTTCACAAGCTGCTTTCCACCCCGTCCAACCCGGCCGAGGCCGTGCTCGCCGGCCTGGCCGCCGTGGCGCCGGATGCGGGCCGCATGGTCGTCCACGGCTCCACAGTGGCTACCAACGCGATCCTCGAACGCAAGGGCGTGCGCACCGCCCTGGTCACCAACGACCGCTTCACGGACGTCATCGTCATCGGCCGGCAGAACCGCTCGCGGCTGTACGACCTCGCCTATCGCCACGAGTCGCCCATCGTGCCGGAGGAGCTGCGCTTCGGCGCGCCGGGCCGCATCAACTCCGCCGGCGAAGAGCTGGAGCCGCTCACCGAGGAGGACGCCAAGCGCGTGGCCGATCTGGTGCGCGAGTCCGGCGCAGAGTCCGTGGCCGTATGCCTGCTCTTCTCCTTTGCCCGGCCCGAGCACGAGCAGCGCCTGGGGCAGGCCCTGGCAGAGCTCGGCATCCCCGTCTCCCTCTCGCACGAGATCGTCAGCGAGTTCCGCGAGTTCGAGCGCATGTCCACCACCGTGGTCAACGCCTACGTCTCGCCCAAGATGCATCGCTACCTCTCCTTCCTGGAGGACCGGCTCTTCGAGGGAGACTCCCTGCGCATCATGCAGTCCAACGGCGGCTCCATCTCCGCGGCCACGGCCATGCACGAGTCCGTGCGCACCATCCTCTCCGGCCCGGCCGGCGGCGTGGTGGGCGCGCTGGAGATCGGCACCCTGGCCGGCCACCCCAAGCTCATCACCTTCGACATGGGCGGCACCTCCTCGGACGTGGCGCTCATGGACGGCGCGCTCTCCCTGACCATGGAGTCCTCCATCTCCGGCTACCCGGTGAAGACGCCGATGATTGACATCCACACCGTGGGTGCGGGCGGCGGCTCCATCGCGGCTGTGGACGCCGGCGGCTCCCTGACCGTGGGGCCGGAGTCCGCAGGCGCCGACCCGGGCCCCATCTGCTACGGCAAGGGCTCGGACATCACGGTGACGGACGCCAACCTTTTCCTGGGCCGGCTCATTCCGGAGCACTTCCTGGGCGGGAACATGGAGCTGGATCTCAAGGCGTTGGACAAGCCCTTTGCCGAGATGTCAGCCAAGCTGGGCCTGACGCCGGTGGAGCTGGCCGAGGGCATCCTGGCCGTGGCCAACGCGAACATGGAGCGCGCCATCCGCGTGATCAGCGTGGAGCGCGGCTTCGACCCGCGGGAGTTCACGCTCTTCTCCTTTGGAGGAGCCGGTGGCCTGCACGCCGCCTCCCTGGCCAAGCTCCTGAACATGGAAAAGGTCTTCATCCCCAAGAATCCCGGCATCCTCTCGGCCGTGGGCATGCTGCTGGCCGACATCGTCAAGGACTACTCGCACACGGTGATGTTCGAGGCCGCGGCATGCACGCCTGCCACCATCTCCGAGGCCCTGGCTCCGCTGGAGGCGCGCGGCTCCGAAGACCTCGCGGCCGAGGGCGTGGAGCCGGAGCGCATGACCTTCGAGCGCTACCTGGACATGCGCTACGAGGGGCAGTCCTATGAGATCCTCACGCCGTTCGATCCCGACGCCGCGGACATCGACACCGTGGTGGAGGCGTTCCACGAGCTGCACGAGCGCACCTACGGCTACCGCAACCAGGCCAAGCCCGTGCAGGTGGTCAACGTGCGGCTGCGGGCCCGCGGCACGCCCATCAAGCCCACCTTCGCCAAGATGGAGCTGGCCGGCGAGACGCCCCCCGAGGCCGCGGACCTGGGCGAACGCGAGGTCATCTTCGATGATGTGGCCCTGCCCACCCGCGTGTACCGACGCGAGGAGCTGAAGGCCGGCAACGTCATTCCGGGCCCGGCCGTGCTCGTGGAGTACACCTCCACCCTGCTGGTGCCGCCGTACGCCACGGCCGTGGTGGACGAGTACGAGAACCTGATCCTGACCATCTCCTAACGATTGCGGAGCACGATAATGGACGTGAACCCCATACTCATCGAAGTCTTCAAGAACCGCTTCGCCTCCATCTGCGAAGAGATGGGCATGACCCTGATGCGCACGGGCTTTTCCCCGAACATCAAGGAGCGGCGGGACTTTTCCTGCGCCCTGTTCGACGCGCAGGGGGAGATGATCGCCCAGGCCGCTCACATTCCGGTGCATCTGGGCTCCATGCCGCTTTCCGTGCAGGCGGCCATTGCCGCGCAACCCATGGAGCGCGGGGACATGGTCATCCTCAATGACCCGTTCAAGGGCGGCACGCACCTGCCGGACATCACCCTGGTTGCCCCGGTGTTTGCGGATGACGAGGCCACCGAGCCCTCGTTCTACGTGGCCAACCGCGCGCACCACGCCGACGTGGGCGGCATCTCGGCCGGCTCCATGCCCCTGTCCACCTCCATCTTCCAGGAGGGCATCATCATTCCGCCGCTCACCTTCGTGAAGGGCGGGGAGATCGTGCAGCCGCTGCTGATATTCTTCCTGAACAATCTGCGCACGCCGCAGGAGCGCGAGGGCGACTTTGCGGCCCAGGTCATGGCCAACGTCACGGGCGTGAAGCGCGCCCAGGAGCTCATCGCCAAGTACGGGCTGGACGTGGTGCAGCAGTACGCCGACGTGCTCTTGGACTATGCCGAGACCGTGACTCGCACGGCAGTATCTCGCATTCCGGACGGCGAGTACGAGTTCGAGGACTTCATGGACTCCGACGGCATCACGGACGAGCTCGTGCCCATCCGCTGTCTGCTCTCCGTGCAGGGTGACACCGCCACGCTGGACTTCTCGGCCTCGGGCCCGCAGGTGCAGGGCAGCGTAAACGCCGTACGCGCCATCACCCTTTCGGCCGTACTCTACGTATTCCGCGCGCTGATCACGGAGAACATCTCCACCAACGCCGGCTGCCTGCGGCCGCTCACCGTGGTCACCCAGCCCGGCACCATTGTGGACGCCAGGTTCCCGGCTGCCGTTGCCGGCGGCAACGTGGAGACCTCGCAGCGCATCGTGGACGTGATTCTGGGCGCGCTGGCCCAGGCGCTGCCCCAGGCCATGCCCGCGGCCAGCCAGGGCACCATGAACAACATCACCATCGGCGGGTACGATCCGCACAAGGACCGGCCCTTTGCCTACTACGAGACCCTGGGCGGCGGCATGGGTGCTACCAGGCACGCCGACGGCGAGTCCGCCGTGCACTCGCACATGACCAACACCCTGAACACGCCGGTGGAGGCCATGGAGTACGCCTACCCCTTCCTGGTGCGGGAGTATGGCATCCGCCGCGGCTCCGGCGGGGCGGGCGCGCACACGGGCGGCAACGGCATGGTGCGGGAGATAGAGCTCACGGCCGACGCCGAGGCCACCGTGCTCTCGGAGCGCCGGCGCATCGGCCCCTACGGCCTGCAGGGCGGCGAGGCCGGCGGCAAGGGCCGCAACGTGATCATCCGCCGTCAGGACGGCACAGAGGTGCTGGATGAGCAGCCCGGCAAGTTCAACGCATGCCTGCACGCCGGCGACCGCATCCGCATGGAGACGCCCGGAGGCGGTGGCTGGGGGGAGAAGTAGCCGAGCTTCGTCAATGATTTGTTAAAATTCAGTAAGCGCATTCCGTTCCGGCCCCAATATGTGTATGGTTTTTCACATTAAGGCCGGGCGAACGTTTTCTTGCCCGGCGGAAGCTCCAGGTGGAGGACTCCCCCATGCGCTCCGCACGCGGCGTTACAATCGGCATCATCCTTATTCTGGCGATCTTCGTCTTCATCTTCTTTACAATGGAAGACAAGGGACCGGCCGGCGCCGCCGTGGTCGCCACGCAACCCCTGCCCGACCCTTCCTCCCTGAAGATCGTGGCCATGCTCAACGAGGCGCCGGGCAACATCGCCGTCACGCCGCAGGGCCGCATCTTCCTGTCACTGCACCAGTTCTTCAGCCCGCACGTGCGCGTGGTGGAGCTGGTGAACGGCGAGCCCGTACCCTATCCCACCGCTGCCTGGGCCTCCGCGCCCAACCAAGACAGCGGCGTGGGCCTGCAGGCCGTGCTCGGCATCCAGAGCGATCCAGACGGCGTGCTGTGGATGTTGGACAACGGCGGCGACTCCAGCACGCCCAAGCTCGTTGCCTGGGACACCGTGCACGAGAAGCTCGTCCACTCCTTCTCCCTGCCCAAGCCGGAGGGGGTGGGATACTCTTTCCTCAACGACCTGGCCGTGGACCCGAAGCACGGTCTCATCTACATCACGGACGCGGCCGGCGACCTCCAATCCGCCCTCCTGATCGTAGACATGGAAACCGGCGCTATGAAACGCGTGCTTGTCGGCCACGAGTCCGTGCTTGCCGACCAGAACGTGACCATCGAGTTCGAGACCGGCCGAACAGTGACGCGCATCGGTCCTGGCGGCGGCGTCGAGGAGTGGAAGGTTCCGGTGGACCCCATCACCATCGACGCCTCGTACGACTGGCTCTACTACGGTCCCATGCACGGGACCTCCCTCTACCGCGTCCGCACCAGCGATCTTGCCGAGGTCTTTGCCGGCAAGCGGACGGAAGAATCCCTGGAAAAGCGCGTGGAGAAGTACGGCCCCAAGGCGCCGTGCGACGGCATCACCATGGACGCGGACGGGAACATCTACATAACCGACATCGGCAACGCCGCCGTGGGCGTGCTGGATACGACGGACAAGTACCGCATCCTCTACCGCGACCCCTCCCTGCTGGACTGGGTGGACGGTCTGGCCAACGGCGCGGACGGCTACATCTACGGCACCGTGAACAAGCTCCACCGCTCGGCCATGCTTTCCGGCGGGACCAACAGCGCCACTCCGCCATTCTATGTGGTGCGTTTTCCCGCGCTGGGCAAGACGGCTCCGGGTCGCTGACAAAGGCCTCGCCAGCGCGTATACAGGCCGTCTTGATCGCCGAGACGGCTCTTTTTTTCCGCCCTCTGGTGCAACCCGCAAAAACACGATATTGGTAAAATATACGTCAATGAACTTTCCAACGACTGAAGGAGTACAAACATGCGTTCTCTCGGCGCGAAGCCACTGGCCCAGCCCGCTCCGGTGTGGGTCATCGGCACGTATTTCGAAGACGACCGGCCCAATATGATGACAGCGGCGTGGGGCGGCATCTGCTGTTCCGATCCGCCATGCGTGCAGGTCTCACTGCGAAAGGCCACGGCCACCTACCACAACATCATGCGCAACAAGGCCTTTACCGTGAACGTGCCCAGCACGGAGTTCATGGAGAAAAGCGACTACGTGGGCATGGTCTCCGGCAAGGACGCCGACAAGTTCAAGGTTACCGGGCTGACGCCCCAGAAGAGCGACCTGGTGGACGCGCCGTACGTGGCCGAGTTCCCCTTGGTGCTGGAATGCAGCCTGATCAAGCCTGTGGAGATCGGCCTGCACACCCTCTTCATCGGCGAGATCAAGGACGTAAAGGTGCAGGAGCAGTTCGTGGACGGCTCCCACGCCGACATGGCCAAGATCAAACCGATCATCTTCGCCCCCGGCTCCCGTCGCTACTACACCGTAGGCGACCAGATCGGACAGGCCTTCTCCTCGGGCCGGGCGTGCATGCGCAACGGCGAGTAACACCTCCGAGCGGCCTGCGCCTTCGTCCGAACCCCGGCGATGCGGCGCGACGCTGCTGCAAACGTCCAGGGGCACAGCCGTGACGAATCAGAATCCGCCCGACTCTCTGTCCGGGACCATGACCATATCGACAACAGCCGTGCCATTGCTTCTCGATGAGCACGGCGTCATTCGCAACGTTCTGGGTCCGGTTCCGGGCAGGAATGTCCAGGAGCTGCCCGGCGTCCCTCTTGCGGACCTCTTCGACCCGGCAGCCGCCACGGCTGTCCGCTCCTTGTTGGGTTCCGAGCAGGGGGGCGCAGGCCTCGCCTGCACGCTGACTCCTGGCGGCGAAACACGCGTGCTCGACCTCTACCGCTGGGAGAGCGGCTACCTCGCCCTGCTACGGCCCCTCTGCGAGCCATGCCCGGACAGCGGCGCCGCCCAAACGCGCTACCCAATGGACAACCCCCATCCGGTGCTCAGCGCCAGCGTGGACGGCGAGATCCGTTTCGCCAACCCGCCGGCCATGGCCCTGCTCAACGCCATGCGCACGGCCGAGGACAATCCGCACCGTGTTCCCTCGTGCCTTCTGCCGCAGCTGAAAGACACACATCACACCCGCCGTCGCCGGGACGTGGAAATGCCCGTGGGCAACACCGTGTACATGCTCTCCATGGTACCTGTTGCCGGTGAAAACCATGTGCACGTCTACGGCCTGGACATCACGGCGCGCATCCGCGCCGAACGCGCTCTGGCCCGTTCGCACGAGGAGCTTGAGGCGCGCGTGGAGGACAGGACGCGGTCTCTGACCGAGCAGGTTCAGGAGCGCGAAAAGGCCGAGGAGGCGCTCAGGCTCGCATCGCTCATCGTGGAGGAGAGCCCGGTGATCCTCTTTCGGCGCAGTGCCGACGAGGAGCGAACGCTTCTCTACGTCTCCAAGAACATCGCCCGCTTCGGCGTGACGGCCGAGGACATGCTCGCGGGCCGCGTGCATTTCTCCAACCTCATCCATCCGGACGACAAGGAGCGGCTGCGCGCCGAGGTAGATCACCACGCCAACGAGCGCACTTCCGAGTACACCCAGGAGTACCGCATCCTCACACCGCAGGGCGAGACGCGCTGGGTGCACGACGAGACCAGGGCGGAACCCGACGCCAACGGAGAAATCTGCCATTACCAGGGCATCGTGGTGGACATCACGGAGCGCAAAAAGGCGGAAATCGCCCTGGCCATGGCCAAGACCATTGTGGAGCGCAGTCCGGTGGTCCTGTTCCGTCGCTCCGCCGGCACGGACGGCCGACTGCTCTATGTCTCGGAGAATGTCTCCCGCTTCGGCTACAGCGCCGCGGACTTCATGAATGGACGCACCGAATTCGTCGACATGGTGCATCCGGACGACCGGGAGCGCCTCTCCCGCGATGTGGCCCGGGCGGCCGAAAAGAAGCTCGACCAATACTACCTGACCTACCGCATCCGCACGGCCTCTGGCGATGTGCGTTACATCGACGACCTCACCTCGGTGGAACGCGGCGAGGACGGCGAACCGCGCTTCTACCAGGGCGTGCTCAACGACGTAACCGAGAAAGCCCTGGCCCAGAAAGAGCTGAAAAAAAGCGAGTACAAGTACCGCCGCATCGTGGAGACAGCCGGCGAGGGCTTCCTGCTCATGGACCGCGACCTGGTAATCACCGATGTGAACGCGGCCTACTGCCAGATGCTGGGCTACACCCGCAAGGAGATTCTCGGACTCACGCCGTTCGACCTGGCCACCGAGCGACACGCCGCGTTCATGGAGGCCAACCGCCACACCCTGCTCTCCCAGGAGTACCGCACCTTCGAGGGCTCCGTGGTGGCCAAGGACGGCCGGGAAGTGCCCATACTCGCGCACGGCAACACCCTGAACGATGACAAGGGCCGGCTCATCGGCAACGTGGCCTTTGTTACCGACCTGACCGAGCAGAAAAAGGCCCTGGCCCTGGCCGAAGAGGTCCAGAAGAGCCTCCAGCCCGCCAGCCCCTTCATCCAGCCCGGCCTGATCATCGCCAGCCGCTCCGTGGCCAGCCAGAGCGTGGGCGGCGACTACCTGGACGTGCTCACCGACCTCGGCCTGGGCGAAAGCAGCATCGCCATCGTCGTGGGCGACATCTCCGGCCATGGCGTGGACTCCGCCCTCCTGATGACCTCGGCGCGCGCCTTCATGCGCATGCGCGCCGCACGTGGCGGCACCATCAGCGAGATCGTCGATGACATGAACCGTTCCCTGGCCCAGGACATGAGCCAGTCCGGCCGCTTCATGACCCTCTTTTTCCTGGCCGTGGAGCCAAAAAGCGGGCGTATGGTCTGGATACGCGCCGGCCACGACCCGGCCCTGATCTACGACATCGAGAACGACAGCTTTGACGAACTCCGCGGCTTCGGCCTGCCCCTGGGCGTGGAGGCCAACTTCCTCTACCAGGAGAACGTGCAGCCGCCTCTGCCGCCCGGACGGCTCGTGGTCATCGGCTCCGACGGCATCTGGGAAGCCACGAACCCGGAGCACGAGATGTTCGGCAAGGACCGGCTGCGGCAGGTGGTGCGGCGCTACGCAGCGGACGGCCCGGAGGCCGTGGTCAAGAACGTCTTCAACGAGGTCTACCTGTTCTCCCGCGGCGTGCCCCTGGAGGACGACATGACCCTGGCCGTGCTGCAGCTTGGCGGTGTGGCGGGCAGCAACTGACGGGTTGTTGAAAGACCTGCCGATTGATTGCCGCAATACGCCGGCCTCGCGCGCCGCTGTCTAAGCTACGGCCGCAACCCCTTCCTGCTCCTCGTTTCCGCCGTTGCCAGAGCGACGGCGGATCTGGGTCTATGGAATCTGTCCCTTCAGATACTTGGCGGCGTTGGCCGCCAGATCCGTACTAAAGCGCTCCAGAATGTCCGACCTGATGTTCCAGGAATGCCAGTACAGCTGGACATCGACGTTGCAGCCCGGGGCCGCGTCGACCATTGCCCCGGATGCAAGGTGGGGGGCGCTGTGCTGGTCCGGAACCGAGCCGTAGCCCAGACCGGAGAGGATGGCGCGGGTGAAGCCATCCGTGGACGGAAGATAGAAGATCGGGGCTTTTTCCGGGTACACGCCGATAGCCTGGCGCAACAGGTTGACCTGCAGGTTGTCCTTGCGGTTGTAAGTCAGGAGCGGCGCTTTCTCCGCATGTTCTTCGTCCAGGCCTTCCGGAAACCATTCGGCCATGAACCTGGGCGACGCGAGGAGCCGGTAGCGCATTCCGCCAAGGTGAAGCGCACGGCACCCCTGCATGGGACGCGGCTCCACGCTGACGCAGCCCACGACCTCGCCGTCCCGGAGCATGCGCTGGGTTTGCTCCTGGTCGTCCACGCGCAGGTCCAGCACAACCTTTTCCCGCCGCATGAACGGGCCGACCGCGTCGAGGAACCAAGTGTCGAGGCTGTCCGCGTTGACGGCCACGGGCAGGGAGACCGGCCCGGAGTCCCGGCCCAGGCCCACGGTTGTCTGGAGATCGTTTTCCAACAGCTTCACCTGGTTGTAATGGCGGAGCATCTCTCTTCCTGCGCGGGTCGGCTCGGGCGGGGAGGTCCGCCGGACAAGCACCTGCCCGGCCTGCTCCTCAAGCTGCTTGATGCGTTGCGATACGGCCGATTGCGTCAGGTGCATGGTCTCAGCCGCCTTTTCGAACCCTTGCTCGCGGACGACAAGGGCCAGCGCTTCGAGCAATCTGTAGTCCAGCATGGGAGTACATTAGCAATATTTATACAGAATAAAAACAATGAATTTCATTTATCACTTTGCGCGCTCTATGGTCTCGAAAAAACGGAGACCAACCCATGCTGCTTCCATTTTTCCAGGGCTTCGGCGTCAGCGGCGGCTTGATTGTCGCCATCGGAGCGCAGAATGCCTATGTGCTGTCCCAATCCATGCGGCGCAACCACCATCTGGCCGTCGCCGGAATCTGCATCCTGTGCGAAATCCTGCTCATCGGCACAGGCGTCGCCGGGGTGGGCACGGCCGTGTCCGCCAACCCCGTGCTGCTGCATATGGCCACCTGGGGCGGCGCCGCCTTTCTGCTCTGGTACGGCTTCGGATCGCTACGCTCCGCCTTCCGGGGCGGCAGCCTTGCCACCGGCGCGCATCAGGATAAAACGCTCAAGGCCGCCATCGCAGGCGCACTGGCCGTCACGCTGCTCAACCCCCA
The DNA here is from genome assembly GCF_013085545.1 of Oceanidesulfovibrio marinus. Lineage (NCBI taxonomy): Bacteria > Pseudomonadati > Thermodesulfobacteriota > Desulfovibrionia > Desulfovibrionales > Desulfovibrionaceae > Oceanidesulfovibrio > Oceanidesulfovibrio marinus. The sequence continues at coordinate 3,293,801 of NZ_CP039543.1, read as the reverse complement.
CGCCTACCTGGACACCGTGGTCCTGCTGGGCGGCATCAGCGGCGGCTACGAGGGCCCCGGCCGCTACGCCTTCGGCGCCGGAGCCTTCACGGCGTCCCTTGTCTGGTTCCTGTCCCTTACCTTGTTCGGCCGGGTTCTCGCCCCGATCTTCAAACGCCCCCAGGCTTGGCGCATCCTCGACACGTTCGTGGGTTTCACCATGTGGGCCATCGCCGCAACCCTCATCATGGACTGACCATCGACTACCACAACGGTCAGCTTCATCTTGACCGGCAGCGCACTCCTCGCCTACGTTTTCGAAACAGCACCCCGCTGGAGACGTACACCCCACGAGGAAGACAGAGCAGTAATGATCAACATCTATCAAGCCGGCCCCCTGTTCACCCAGGCCGAGCAGGACTGGCACCGCAAGGCCAAGGCGGCCATGGAAGAGGCCCTTGCGGCCGAAGGCATTCTCGCCCGCATCTCCTGGCCCGGCGAGTTCTTCTCGGCCGAGGAGATCCGCGCCTGGGGCCCCATGGCCAAGTTCCACATCTTCAACCGCTGCATGGAGGACCTGCAGAACGCCCAGCTTGTGGTGGCCCTGCTGGACGGCGTGCAGGTGGACGACGGCACGGCCTTTGAGATGGGTGCCTTCTACACCCTGGGCCGCGGCCCCATCCTGGGCATCCGCACCGACTTCCGCAACGCCGGCGACACGGACGACTCCTGCGTCAACGTCATGCTGGAGTGCTCCTGCAAAACGGTCTACCGCTCCCTGGACGCCCTGACCAAAGGGCTTGTCGACACTATCAACGAGCTTTAATCCGCTTCCGACGGTCTCTTTCGCGCTTTCGGTGCCCCTATTTGCGCCTCCAGCGCCCCCTTCGTACGATGCCAGCTTGTCTTGAGACGACTTCTGCGGCAAGTTGGCGCTCCAGGAGGTGGCGATATGGCACTGCTGCGGCGCGGGACTTCGAAATCTTTGGACAATAGCGGCGGAAGGGCCGACGCTCCACTCCAGGAGCGCAGAATCAGCCCCCGCAAGGACATCAAGCGCTTGAAGGAGCACCTCAAGCGGGAAAACCCTTTGCTTGTGGAGGCGTTGGAGAGCCTGCAATCCCTTGACTCGGCCGCACGCAAGGTCGGCCTGCTCAGCTCGGACGAGACCTACGCCCGCTACATCGCGTGGTGGCCGCTCATCTCCGTGCTCGGCCCCTACTCGGCCGGCAAGTCCAGCTTTCTCAACCATTTTCTCGGCTTCCCCCTGCAGGAGACCGGCTCCCAGGCCGTGGACGACAAGTTCACCGTGGTCTGCTACGCCTCGGACGGCAAGGCGCGCAGCCTGCCCGGCTCCGCCCTGGACGCCGACCCCCGCTTCCCCTTCTACAAGATGAGCGAGGAGCTGGAGAAGGTGGAGCCTGGCGAGGGCATGCGCGTGGACGCCTACCTGCAGCTCAAGACCTGCCCTTCGGACAAGCTCAAGGGCATGATCCTCATCGACTCCCCGGGCTTTGACGCCGACGCCCAGCGCACGTCCACCCTGCGCATCACCGATTACATCATCGACCTCTCGGACCTCGTACTCGTCCTGTTCGACGCCCGCCGCCCCGAGCCCGGCGCCATGCGCGACACCCTGGAGCACCTGGTCAAACGCACCGTGAAGCGCAAGGACGCGGCCAAGTTCCTCTACATCCTCAACCAGATCGACCTCACCGCGCGCGAGGACAACCCCGAGGAAGTAGTGGGCGCATGGCAACGCGCCATCGCCCAGGCCGGCCTTACGGCCGGACGCTTCTTCCGCATCTATAACGAGGACTGCGCCGCACCCATTGTGGATCCGGCTCTGCGCGAGCGCTTCCAGCGCAAACGGGACAAGGACATGGCCGAGATCACCGGCCGCATGTCTCAGGTTCGCGTGGAGCGCGCCTACCGCATCGTGGGCGCGGTCAAGAAGATCGCCCTGGAGATTCGCGACGCCGAGCTCTCCCGGCTGGCCTCATTGCGCGCCCGCTGGCGGCGGGGGGTCTTCATCCGCGATGGCTTCTTCCTCGGCGGGCTCGCCGCGGTCGTCATAGCCATACTCATCCTGGGCGTGACCTCCGGCGCCGACGGTGGCTCGGCCGGCTGGTGGCGCTGGCTGTGGAGCGACTGGTGGCAACCCTCCGTCCTCGCGGCCCTGGTTCTGGGCGCCGGCGGCTGGCTGCACTTCAAGGCCCGCGCCATGGCCGGACGCGCCCTGGACGCGAAGCTGGAGAACGAGGAGAAGGACCCCGAGCACCGCCACCGCATGCGTACGGCCCTGCGCCACAATATGAAGCCGTGGCACAGCGTGCTGCACCCGGCTCCGGCGGGGCTCAAACCCAAGGTGGTGGACACTCTGAACCGCGTAATCGAGGAGGCCGAGGGCCTGGTGCAGAAGCTCAACGACACCTACGCCGACCCCACGGGCGAACGCGCCATGCAGCGGGAAATGCAGGAGAAAAGTGGAGATAGCTGCGGCTGATACACCGCCGCTCCCCTTACGTATTGTTAACCCTGCGGACATCTCGCTTTCATGTTCTTTTCGTACAACTGCAATCATTGATTCAGCGGATCAACCGACTGGATTCAACATCCCCCCTCCCTCCAAGGCAGACCCCCGCTCCCCGGCGGGGGTTTGTCGTTGTGGCGCGGAGCCACGGGCGACTTTCCTTTTTCCCTCCGATCCGGTATTCTTTTTTTCAGACGGAGATCTCATGCCCTTTCGCAATGATACCGCCGCCAAGAAGAATATCCTCGTCGTCGATCCCGAAAAGGTGACTCGGCTCACCTTTGAATCCATCCTGACGCGCGCCGGCTATAACGTCACCTCCGTGGGGGGCGTGGGTAGGGCCATGGACGCCATGGATCAAAACCATTTCCACCTCGTCCTCGCCGACCTTGCCCACGGCAAGGGCCCTGCGCTGGACCTGCTCGCCGTCAAGCGGTCCATGGAATCGGATGTCCCCATCGTTGTGGTCGATCGTGACGAAAATTCCAAGTCGGCGGACACCTGCTTCGCCCTTGGCGCATGCAGCTACCTTGGCAAACCCGTGCAGGCCCAGGAGCTGCTCCGCGTGGTGCGCCAGGTGCTGAAAGCGTACGAAAACTGACGGCCCCGGCTGTTTCCGCTATTTCCACAACCGCTTTTTGTCTAATTTTTGGGACGATCACTGCCGCGATTCCACGACGTCGCGCGGCAGCCTACATCCTTCAGTCCTGCTCGCCTCCCCTTGCGCTGCGCCGCGGCTGCGGCTAGATACTGGGATATGCCAGCACACGACACCACTCCCCAGTCCTTTGCATCGGCCGAAGACGCCATGGAAGCCGTGGACCTCTTCAGCGAGCTCGAGCCCGACGCCCGGAGCCGCCTGGCCGCCGCGGCCAGCTTCGTACGCGCGCCTGCCAAAAAGCTGCTCTTCGAGGCCGGGGCCGAGGCCCTGGGCTTCTACGCCGTGCTCGAAGGCCGCGTCCGGCTCTACCAGATGTCCCCGTCCGGCAAGGAGCACACCATCCATGCACCCGGCCCAGGCGATGTTTTTGCCGAGGCGGCCGTGTTCAAGGGCAGGAACTATCCGGCATCGGCCCAGGTCCTGGAGGACTCGCTGCTGCTCTTTTTCGACCGCCACAAGCTGCGCCGCGCCATTGCCGGCGACCCGGACCTCGCTCTCGCCATGCTCGGCCTGCTGGCTCAGCGCATGCGGTTGCTCGTGACCAAGCTGGAGACCCTGACCCTCAAGGAGGTCCCGGCACGGCTGGCCAGCCATTTGCTGCTGCTCGCCGCGGCCCAGCTTCCGGAGCAGGCGGGTGATCTGCCCGAGCCCGAAACCACGGTGACCCTGAACCTGGCCAAGGGCCACCTGGCAACACTTCTCGGGGCCACGCCGGAGACCCTGTCCCGCGCGCTCAAGTCCCTGGCGTCCCAGGAGCTCATCGAGATTCACGGACGGCGCATCACCCTGCTTCACCCGGAAGGGCTCGCCGAGACGGCCGAAGGGCTTGTCTAGCGCATTTTCGTCTTGAAACAAGACTCCCATCTGAAACAAGTTACTATTGTTTCAGATAAATGCATAAGAGCGTCTAAACCTTTCCAAGGTTAAGATGCTCTAAAATTTTGGACTGATTAGACTGGTTGGCGCGGTCAGACGCGACCGGCCAGATAGAGCAGGACGAGCAGCGCGAAGCCGGACAACCACTCCACGGCGTGTACGGGCATGGGCACGCGCCAGGCCTCCTCGCGGTCCAGGCCCCGCGCTGCAACAGCCATGGCCTGGCTCGACGCCTCCCGCGAAAGCCCACCCAACCACGACGATACGCGCAGCTGGAAGCGCACCCAGCGCGACCGCTCCACCCGGCGCGCGGCCATGGCCACGGCGGTGCGCTCATGCAGGGCCATCGCCACGGGCAGAAAATGGATCATCAACGCCAGTGAAAGGGCCGGACGCCACGCTCGCTTGCCCAGCACCGGCCGCAGCATGGAGGCCACACCCAGGGCCATCTCCCGCGGCGATGCCGAATCGGCCAGGGCGAACCCGATTCCCATGAGCACCAGCAGCCGCAGGCCCAGCACCCCGGCGTCCACGGACGCCGCCTGCCAGCTTGCACCTTCCCACACTGTCAGCAGGAGCTTGGCTACGGCCCAAAACCCGGCGAACACAGCCCCGCGCCGCAGCGCTGTCTGCAGCGGTACGCGGCCGCCGCGCAGCACCATTGCCAGCCCGGTCAGAACCGCCAGGTACACGCCCAGACCGACAACGCCGGAATGCCAGGCGAGAAAGCCGGCCACCGCCGCAAGCACTATCTTCAGCCGTGGGTCGCGCAGCCCCGGCCGTCGCTTCGAGGCCTTTCCATCCATGGTCTTTGGGGTCATGGAAGACCGCTATCCCAATGCGCACCACCAACGCAATGCGCGATTTGGATGTTGTCTTTTGAACACTCGCAACCCGACACACAACAACGGCGGCGCCGCCGCCCGGCCAAAGCCGATCCAGCATGCGCCGCCGAAGAAGTCGTTGGCGCGCTTGGGCGCGATCGATACGTCCGGCCAGGGTTATCCGTCCCTGTTGCCTTCGGGACCGTCTGCCGGGCCGTCGTATGTGCAGAGGTCGGGCAGCTCGCGCAGCTGGTCGCGCCGGCCCTTGAGCTCTTCGAGGCTGGGGACATCGACGCCTTGAGTACGGGCGAGGCTGATGAACATGTCGGCCAGAGAAACCAGCGCCGGAACGCCGACGCGCAGGATTGTCTGGATGAGAGCGGTCTCCATGAGTTACTCCTCCTTCCCGGCGATGATGTCCGATATGGCGAGGGCCGCCTCGGTCAACGCGGCCTTGACCCCGGACAGGTCCTGCTCCCGCACTTCCTGACCGGCGATGGCGGTGGTGAGCGCCGCATCCAGAAGACGTTTGGCCCTGTCCATAGATGGCGCGACCTCACTGCGCATCCAGGCGCGGCCGCTTGCATCCGAGGCGTCGAAGGCCGTCACATAGTCCTCGTGCAGATCCATGTACGTGTCGGCCATCTCGTAGAGCGCGTAATCGGTCCGGTCCTGAAGGGCCGCACATCCGGCGGCGGACATGGTTGCCAGCACTGCGCTCGTGGCGAGGACAGCCACCAGGCCCCCCGCTACCCGCCCGGATTGCCCAGACTGCCCGGATTTGGCGTCGATCTTGCCGCCACCGAAGAGTCTGGTCCACCAGGCCATGGGACCGGGCGCCTTGGCGCGGCCAACGAGGATGTAGGCAAGGGCCGCCAGCATCACCACGTTGGCGACGTCCTGCTCCACTAGCTCCACGCCGGCCATGCGTCCGATGCTCATGATCCCAGCAACGATGACGGCCAGGTACGTTGTCGACACGCTTGAACCAGCGCGCGACACGATGGACTTCAGATCCATGGTCCCTCCTTATGATTGCGGCCACTCGCCGCCGAGCGCCGCGAGGACCTTGTGTGGGTATTCGGGATTTGTGGCGTGGATGGCCGCGTACGGTCCGCCGTTGTAGGCGCGGCAGACCCCGGCCCAGCCGAAGCGTTCGAGGTAGCGGCAGGCGTAGGCGTAGTGGGCGAGGTGGAGGCAGCCATACTCCAGGCCGATCTCGGGTTCGCATAAGGCGCTCAGGAAACGGGCGGTGCAGCCGCGCTCCCGCGCCACCGCGCCCATGATCTGCATGAGGCCCCAGCTCGTCTGCTGGTGCTGCCACTCGGTGTGCCGGCCCAGGCCAGGCGGCGCCGGAAAATCAGACGGCGCCTGCTCACTGCGGGATTCGGCCGCAGTCAATCGCCGGAATGGCGCGTTAACGAGCACGTCCCAGAGGTAACGGTACTGCGGCTCCAGCCGACAGGCCGTGGTGTCCCAGCCGGACTCCACAGTGACTACGGCGCATACCAACGCCGGCGGCAGGCTGTGCCGTTGTGCTGTCTCGGCGACGAGCGCCTGAAGTTGATTGCGGGTTGCCATGCCCTGCAGAATACGCAGGGCAGCGCAGGTAAGGAGGGAGGAAGGTTTTCCGGCGGATCTCGGCGTGTTGAGCGAGGGGCTCCGCCCCTCGGGCACCCCGCCAGGGAGCTTAGCTCCCTGGACCTATATTAAAGATCTTAGGGGTCCGGGGGATCGCGATCCCCTGGCCCGCCGGAGGCATCCGGACAGCGTCCCCCATCAAGAGCATTGCAGACATGTGCAAACCGCCTGGGATCGTGCTAGGAATCGACAAGGAATTGCTATCAGCAACCAATGATGGAGGCAGTCATGACTTCCACCGTCGAGATCGAGACATACACCCCGGAATCGCTCAGGACGTTCATGCGGCTGCACAAGGAAGGCAGCTACGAGCTCGTGGATGTGCGTCAGCCCGAGGAGTACGACCAGGGGCACATTCCGGGCGCGCGGTTCATTCCCCTGCCGCAGCTGGAGACCGAGCTGAGCGCCGGACGTTCTCCATTGCAGCCCGGCACGCCGACGATTTTCTACTGCGCCAAGGGTTACCGCGGCAACGTGGCCGCGCAGATGGCGCGTGATGCGGGCCTGCACCCCATCGGCAACCTGGAAGGCGGCATTGCGGCGTGGACAGGCAGGGCCGTGCCCCAAGCGCCGCGCATTGCCGTGTTCCGCGAGGACAGAGACCTGACCGCCATGCTGCGCCGCGCCTTCAGCCTGGAGAAGGCGGCCTATGCGCTTTACAGCGACGTGCGCGCCAGGGCCAGGGAGCTGGGCCGGGAGTCCATGTGCCGGCTCATGGACCGCATCGTGGGTATGGAGCTGGCCCACGCCAGACAGGTGTACCACCATCTGGCCGGGCGAATTCCGGAACCGCCGCCGTTCGAGACCATGTTCGAAGTGGCCGGCGGTGACGTGCTGGAGGGCGGGTTCACGGTGGAGGACCTGGCCGCCTGGGTGGACGACGTGCTGGACAAGGACGCCACCTGCCTGGAGACGGCCGAGCTGGGCCTGGAGATCGAGTATGCGGCGTACGATCTGTACAAGTCGGCGGCCCTCGCCATCCAGAACCGCGCCGAGACCGGCCCCAGGCTGCCCGACGGCGAGCGCGACGAGGCTGCATCGATCTTCCTGACGATTGCCGAGCAGGAAAAGCAGCACGGCCGGATGCTTCTGGACGCCTTTGACGATCTGATGGCCCAGGGGACCATCGCGCCCTCGCCAAAGCTCAACCACGGACCGGCTTCGTCATGAGCCTGGGATTCCTTTCCACGCCCGTCCCCGTGGCCCTGATGCACGCGGACGGGTATCGCGACGTATTTCTGCATGAGACGGCCGCCGGCATGCTGGAGGCCATCGACGGGATACCGCGCTCCGGCGCGCGGGTGCTGGTGAAGCCGAATCTGCTGTCCGCCGGCAACGACGGCCTTGTGTGCACACATCCCCTGGTGGTCCGCGCCGTGTGCCTGGTGCTGCTGGAGGCCGGCTGCAAAGTCACCGTGGGGGACTCCCCCGGCTTCGGTACGGCCTCGCGTGTGTCGCGCAAAATTGGGCTGGAGAAGGCTCTTGCCGACCTCGGGCTGAGCGTCATCACCCTGGGACGGCCCACACCTATGCACACCTCGTTCGGTGCGCGTATCGGCGTCTCTCGCGACGCGCTGGAGCAGGACTGCATCCTCAACCTGCCGCGGCTCAAGGCGCACAAGCAGATGCGCATCTCCGGCGCGCTGAAAAACCTTTTCGGCGTGGTGGTGGGCGTGCGCAAACCGCTCATCCATCATCTGTACGGAGACAAGGGCGAGCGTTTCGAGAGCGTGTTCGTGGAGATCGCCGACCACCTGCCGCCGGTGACGAGCCTGATGGACGCCGTGGTCTCCATGCACGGCACCGGCCCCATCAACGGAGAGCCCTGCCCCACGAGCCTGTTGGCCGCGAGCCTGTCGCCCGTGGCCCTGGATACCGCCATGTACGCCATGCTCGGCCTGACGCCGGCCAGGGTCCCGCTGTGGAACGAGGCACGGCGCAGACGGCTGCCCGGTTCGGAGACGGCGGACATCGCCTATCCCCTTGCCCAGCCGGAAGATTTCGACCTCTCCGGGTTCCGCGCGCCCGCCGAGCTCAGCCCGCAGACATTCAACCCGCTCCGGCTTGCACATGGCGCTTGCCGGCGCGTTCTCGCGCGGATAATGTAACGTCCCATGTCCGATCTCACCCCCCTGCAAAAGACCCTGTTGGACTGGTTCGAAGAGAACCGACGCGACCTGCCCTGGCGCAAGCGCTACGACCCGTATGAAGTGTGGATCTCGGAGGTCATCCTCCAGCAGACCCAGATGGATCGCGGCGTGCAATATATCGAGCGATTCCTGGAGCGCTTCCCCACCATGGAGTCCCTGGCCGAGGCCGACGAGGAAGAGGTGCTGAAGCTCTGGGAAGGGCTGGGCTACTACGCCCGCGCCCGCAACCTGCTGCTGGCTGCACGACAGATGGTGGCGGAGCATGGAGGCACGTTCCCGGAGGACGTGCAAACTGCACGCGCCCTGCCCGGCGTGGGACGCTACACGGCCGGCGCCGTGCTCTCCCAGGCGTACAACCAGGAAGAACCCATCGTGGACGCCAACGTGGAGCGCGTGCTCTCCCGGCTGTTCGACGTGGATGCGCCCATCAAGTCCAGCCAGGCGCAGTCCTTTCTCTGGGAGACGGCGCGATCGCTCATCCCCAAGGGCCGCGCGCGGGAGTTCAACCAGGCGATCATGGAGTTCGGCAACCTGATCTGCGGCAAGAAGCCGTCGTGCATGCTCTGCCCGCTCACTGAGCAGTGCGAGGCGCACTACCTGGGCATTGTGGACCACCGCCCGGTGCCGGCCGAGCGCAGACCTGCCGTGCCCGTGGAGGTGGCCAGCGGCGTGCTGGTGCACAAGGGCTACATCTTTATCCAGAAGCGGCCGGAAGACGGCGTCTGGCCCGGCCTGTGGGAGTTTCCCGGCGGCAACGTGGAAAAGGGCGAGACCCCGGCCGAGTGCGTGGTGCGCGAGTTCATGGAGGAGCTGGAGTGGGACGTGGAGACGGCGGAGAAGATCGCCATCATCCGCCACGGCTACACGACCTTCAAGGTCACGCTCTCGGCGTTTCTGCTACGATTCAAAGACGAGCACGAAGGCTGGCCCGAGCCGGTGCTGCATGCGGCCACCGAGGGCCAATGGGTGAGCTTTGCCGAGCTGGGCAAGTATACGTTCCCGGCTGGCCACCGCAAGCTCATCGACATGATCGCGCGGGATATGCGCTACGCTTGGTTTGTCTAGTTTTCTAGACGCGAAGGGTGAAGCGCCGTAGGAATATCAGTATCGCGGCTTGTCCCTTGTCTCTTCCCTGAACTGCTCCGGGCCCACCTCGGCCATGCGCGCGTTGGCCTTTTTCCAGACCTCTCCCACCCGGCCCGGCAGGCCGTGGTCCGGACAGGGGAAGTCCGCGCACTCGTAGCAAAAGCCTATCCCTTTCTCCTGCACGCAGCGTTGCACGTGGCAGTTGCCCAGCAGGCACGTGCCCGTGCGGCAGCCGGTGCAGCTTCCGGACGCCAGGAACTCGGCCACCTCGCTGAAGGCTTCATAATGGGCAAAGGCCGGGTTCATGGACGCGAAACGCTCCGCGTGCTTTTCGAACCCACGCAGGCCGTGCAACAGCGCGGCCGCCGCCGTCTGGATGCTGCCGCCCTTCATGGCCAGACATTTCTCGCAGGAAAGCCCGCAAGGGGCTATGGCCTCGCGTACGTCCATACAATGCCTCCTCTTCTGGGATGTATGCGCACAACGTAGGGCACGCGCACGTCTTTGCCAACAGAAAAGCCCCCCGGCACGATGCCGAGGGGCTTTGTACAGCGGCGTAACTTCCTTCCTGCTTACAGAACAGGGAGGTACTTTTCGATTTCGAAGTCAGAGACGTGGGTGCGGTACTGATCCCACTCGATGAGCTTGTTCTCCACGAGGTTCGTGTGGAGATGGTCGCCCAGGACGCGCTTCATGAGCTCGGAGTTCTTGAGCTCCATGGCGGCCTCGTACAGGGAGCCGGGGAGCGCATCGATGCCGTGCTTGGCGAAATCCGCCGGGCCCATGTCGAAGATGTTCTCTTCGACCGGGTTCTGCAGATCGTAGCCCTTCTCGATGCCTTCCAGGCCGGCGGCCAGCATGACGGAGAAAGCGAGGTAAGGGTTGGCGGCCGGATCCGGGTTGCGCAGCTCGACGCGGGTGGCGGCTTCCTTGCCGGGCTTGTACAGCGGCACGCGCACGAGGGCGGAGCGGTTGCGCTGAGCCCAGGCAATGTACACCGGGGCCTCGTAGCCGGGCACCAGGCGCTTGTAGGAGTTGACCCACTGGTTGGTCACGCAGACGATCTCCTTGGCGTGCTTCAGCAGGCCGGAAATGTAGGCGCGGGCTTCAGCGGAGAGGCTGTTCTTCTCGCTGCCGTCGAAGAAGGCGTTCTTGCCGTTCTTGAACAGGGATTGGTGCACGTGCATGCCGGAGCCGTTTTCACCGAAGAGGGGCTTGGGCATGAAGGTGGCGTAGCAGCCGTGCTTGCGGGCGATTTCCTTGACGATGACCTTGTAGGTGATGGCGGTGTCGGCCATGGTCAGGCCGTCGGCATAACGCAGGTCGATCTCGTGCTGGGACGGAGCCACCTCGTGGTGGGAGTACTCAACCGCGATGCCCATGGCCTGGAGGTTGAAGATGATGTCGCGGCGGACATCGTTGGCCAGGTCCAGCGGCGGAGCGTCGAAGTAGCCGCCGACGTCGAGGATCTCGGGGTTGGTGGGCGAGGAGAACAGGAAGAACTCGAGCTCGGGACCGAAGTAGGCGGTGTAGCCCTTCTGGGCGGCCTTATCGAGGATGGACTTGAAGATGTAGCGGGAGTCAGCCTCGTAGGGGGTGCCGTCGGGGTTCTTCACATCGCAGAACACGCGGGCGACGGGACGATCCAGCGGGCGCCAGGAGCAGATCTGGAAGGTGGTGGGATCCGGCCAGGCAACCATGTCGGACTCATGGATGCGGGTGAAGCCGAGGATGGACGAACCGTCGAAGCCCATGCCTTCCTCAAAGGCGTTTTCCAGCTCACTCGGGGTGATCTGGAAGGATTTCAGCGTGCCCAGGATGTCAACGAACCAGAACTGGATGAAGCTGACATTATAGTCCTTGACGGCTTTCAGCACGTCGTCGGCGTTCTTGCAGTTAAAAACGGGAATGTTCTCCATCGGGGTTTCCTCCGTTTCCAGATTTCAAGGTTTGAAAAGGTGGCAGCACCACCCAGTGCGCATGAACCCATGGGTATACAAAATGGGGACCAGTACTAACATATGCAACAAAATCAATCGGGTATATTAAAAGTAGATGTCTCGAAGCGTATATTTTTTTCTCAAATTTGTAAAACGCCCATGTTTTTGGACCGGGCGATTTGTCGATTTTGTGTAATAACGCGGTATCGCGGGCCTGAGCCGCCGGCGAGAAGCGCCGCTCACTGCCGGCGTTTGAAGAACCGCTCCATGAGCTCAAGTACTCGCGCCGGATTGCGCTCGTCCAACCTCCTTATCCCTGCCTCGTGCGCCGACGTCAAGGCTGCGGAGTACTCCTCGCCGGATAGATGGCGCGAAAGCTCCTCGATCCCTCCGGCCATGTGGCAGGGCCGGTACTGATCCATGATGTTGACGTACATATTTGTGGAAAGGGAGGCGAGGAAGTCCATCCATTCCCGCGTGGACGCGAGGTCGCCGGGCATGACCAGATGGCGCACCAGTACGCCGCGCAATGCCCTGCCCTTCTCATCCAGCACGAGGTCGCCCACCTGGGCGTGCATGGCGGCGATGGCCTCCCTGGCGCGATCCGGATAATCCGGCGCGGCGCAGAACCTGGACGATGCGTCACGACTCATGAACTTGGCGTCCGGCATGTAGATGTCCACCACGCCGTCCAGCAGCTCCAGCGTGGACAGGGCGTCGTAGGAGCTGGTGTTGTACACCAGAGGGATATTCAGACCGGCTTTGGCCGCGAGGACCAGGGCTTCGAGAATCTGCGGCACCACATGGGAGGGCGTGACGAAGTTGATGTTGCCGCACCCTGCCTGCTGCAGGGCGAGCATGGCGTCGGCCAGCTCCTGCGCCGTGGTCTCGGCCACGCTGGCCGGACATTGGCTGATCTCATAGTTCTGGCAGAAGACGCAGTGCAGGTTGCAGCCTGCGAAGAAGACGGCGCCGGAGCCGTGCTCGCCCACCAGGGGCGACTCCTCGCCGAAATGGGGAGCGGCGGAGTCCACCCGCACCCGGCGGCCCACCTGGCAGAAACCGAGCTCGCCGCGGGTGCGGTCCACGCCGCAGTTGCGCGGGCAGAGACGGCACTCCTGCAGCGCGGCCAGGGCTCTTTCGGCCCGGGCTGCCAACCCGTCGCTTTCCACAAGGCCCAGATATGCGGGCCGGAAATCCTGGCTATTCATCGTGGCCGCTCCTTGCGCCGCCGCCACCCTACCCCTTCTCTTTCAGCATCACGCGCTCCAGGACCTCCTGGAGGTTCTCTATATCCACCGGCTTGGCCATGTAGTCGTCCATGCCTTGGCCGAGCAGACGCTCGCGGTCGCCCTTCATGGCGTGGGCCGTGACGGCGACAATCGGAATCTTACGGTTCCAGTTGCCCCCGCCGGCGCGGATACGCCGTGTGGCTTCAATCCCGTCCATCTCCGGCATCTGGATGTCCATGAGCACGAGATCGAACACCTTGTCCCGCATCTGCTCCAGCACCTCGAAACCGTCCGCGGCCACAGCAGGCCTGTGGCCCAGCTTCTCCAGGGTTCGGCAGAGCACCAGCTGGTTCACCGTGTTGTCTTCGGCCACAAGAATATGCAAGGAGCCGACGCTCTTGGCTTCCTCTGGCTCCTTCACGCGCGGCTTGGCCGCCGTTCCGTCGGAAAGCTCGATGGGGATGCAGAAGTGCATTGTGGTGCCGGCGCCCGGCTCGGTCTCCACGGCGATGGTGCCGCCCAGCATCTGCACCAGCCGTTTGACGATGGAGAGGCCAAGACCGGTGCCCTTGATATGCCGGCGGTAGTTCTGCTCATCCACTTTCGAGCCTACCTGGAAGTAGGCCTGGAAAATATAACGGAGCGAGTCCTCATCGATGCCGGGTCCGGTGTCCGCAACGCTGAACAGGATGCGCGGTCCACCGGATCCATGGAGGATGGGGTGGACGTACAGCCGTATGGAGCCGCGCCGTGTGTACTTCACGGCGTTGCCCACAAGATTGAACAGAATCTGCCGTAACGCGCCTTCGTCGGTGTTGATGATCTGCGGCGTGCCCTTCTCGATCTCGTAGCTCAGGTCGAGATACTCTATGTTCTCGTTCCCGGAGAAGCTGTCCATCACCGTGCGCACGAGGTTGTTCAGATCAAACTCCACGGGCTGGAGCACGATCTTGCCGGACTCGATGCTGGTGACGTCGATGACGTCGTCCACGACGTCCAGCAGGCCTTCCGCCGAACTGACGGCCACGTCCAGGTACTCGTGCTGCTCGGCGTTCACAGGGGTGGAGCGCAGCAGCTTGAGCATGCCGATGACGCCGTTCAGGGGGGTGCGTATCTCATGGCTCATGTTCGCCAGGAACTGCGTCTTGGACTTGTTGGCGAACTCGGCCTCGACCTTGGACTTCAGCAGCTCGTCGCGGGACCGCTTCATGTCGGTGACGTCGGTGAACACGCCCATGATGCCTTTCACCGTGCCGCGTGTATCCCGGTACACAGCCTTTTGGATCACTACCTCACGCAGGATGCCACTGCCGTTCATCAGCGGCATCTCGTACTGCTGGGACTCCTGCGTTTCCAGCACCTTCTTGTCGTGCACCTCGTACTCGCCGGCATAGGCGCCCGGAAAGATCTCGCGCGCTGTTTTGCCGAGGATTTCCTCCCGCTTTCTGCCGCAGAACCGGACGAAGGCGTCGTTGCACATGACGAACTTCAGATCCCTGTTCTTGTAGTACAACGGCAGGGGGATGGTGTTGACGAGGGAGCGCAGGAACACGTCGCTCTCGCGGCGTATGTGCTCGTAGCGTTTTTTCTCGATGGCCTCCTGCACCCTGCGCGACAACAGGTTGTCCTTCTCGTAGCGGTGCTTGTCGATGTAGTCCGTGGCTCCCATCTCCATGGCCTGGGCCACGATGGCGCGGTCGCCCTCGGCCGTGATGAAGATAATGGGCCGCTCGATGAAACCGTCCTTCAGCCGGACTCTGTTCATGAACTCGAGGCCGTCAAAATCCGGGAGGAGATAGTCGAGAATCACGCAATCGATGTCGTGCTCGTGGTAGAGCTCGACGGCCTTCTCGCCGTACGCGGTCTCGATGAGCTCGTACTTCGTCCCCGTATCTCTTTCGAGGACATAACGAATGGCCATGCGCTGCACTTCGCTGTCCTCGACGATCAGAACAGTCAGCGTGTCTTTGTCCGGGTAAAAATCAGATAACACATCGATGAGCATAGGCCCTCCTGCCTATTCTCAGAGTACCCCAACGATGAAGCATGGTGCAAGGGCAGCACCGTCAATTGAATATCAATTATTGTTTCATCTGCTTGAGATGTTTGAGGCGTGTGTCGACGACAAGCGGATTGGGATACGTAAGTCGAATTGATTCAAGAATGTCTATAGCTTCTGCGAATTTTTCCTGGTCTTCCAGAACATCGGCAAGAAGGAATGCCGCAAGGGCGCGATCCTCGTCGGCTATCTCGGGGTTGGCCATGATGGAGCGGAGAATCTTCTTGGCGTCCTCCACGCGGCCCATGAAGATGAGGTTCTGGGCCAGGGTGTAGCGGCACTGCTGGGCCAGCTCCGGCTTCTGGGCATCGCGGATGCAGAGGTTGAGCTCCTGCACGGCCTGTCCGTACGCCTTCATGGCCTGGTGGTCGCGCGCGACGCGGTAGTGGAGCCGCGCCGATTCGGCAGGGTCGATTCCCGGGAGGCTCAGGCACTTGCGCCACGCCTCCACGGCCTTGCCGTAGTTGTTCATATCCTCGTAGATCTCGGCCAGCCGGGAGAGGAGCTCGAAGGCGCGCTGCCCCGAGTCTCCGAACTCCAGGTACATGGCGTCCAGGATGGATGTGGCGCGTGGCCTGTCGTTGCGCACGGTCAACGCCATATCCAAGAGCCGGTTCCACGCTTCCCAGCGCGCGTCACCCTGCGGCTCTGCCTGGATGTAGCTCTCGTACAGCCGCTCGGCCTCGCTGTAGTTGCCGTCCAGAAAGGCCTGGCGTGCGCTTTCCAGAACAGGCTTGTTCTGTTCCTGGCTATTGCATGCGGCAAGGCTCATCAGGGAGACAATGCACACCGCGAGAATCGCGGCGCGGAGCACCTGGACAAGCGAACCGGACGTGGCGGTTGTTTCCGGACGAATTGGTGCCATGAGAACGGTGTGCTGTGGCGGCTGGGAGCCGGTTTGCGTCCGGCTCCCAGCGCCTTTCGGCTAGATCGTATTTTCCTGCACGATGTCGAAGGCCACGGCCGTTCCGCCGTTGTCCAGGCGAACGACGCGCACGCCCTGCGTGGCGCGGCCCACAAGGCTGATGTCCTGGACCGAGGTGCGGATGATCTTGTTGGTGGAGGTGAGCAGGACGATCTCGTCCTCCTCGTTCACGGCGGTTGCTCCGAGCACGCTACCTGTCTTGGAGGTGGTCCGCATGTTGATGATGCCCTTGCCGCCGCGCGACTGCAGCCGGTAGAGGTCAAGCGAGGAGCGTTTGCCGAAGCCCTTTTCCGAGATCGTCAGGATCTGGGGACGGGTTTCCTCGCTCGGGATCACGGCGGAGACGACCTCGTCCTTCTTGCCCAGGGCAATGCCCTTCACGCCCATGGAGGAGCGGCCCATGGGCCGAACGTCCTTGAGGCTGAAGTGGATGGACATGCCCTTGGCCGTGGCCAGGATCACCTCGTCGGCGCTGCTCACGTTGCGCACGGTGATGAGTTCGTCCTCATCGCGCAGGCCCACGGCAATGAGGCCGGTGCGCCGGCAGCGGGAGTACTGGTCCGCGCTGGTGCGCTTGACCACACCCTGCCTGGTGACGAAGAGGAAGAAGCGGTCCTCGCTGAACTCGCGGATGGAGAGCACCGTGGCAGCCCACTCGTCTTTTTCCAGGGGCAGCAGGTTGGCGATGTGCGCGCCCTTGGCCGTGCGCGAACCTTCCGGCACCTGATGCGCCTTGAGCTGGTACATGCGGCCGCGGTTGGTGAAGAGCAGCAGGTACTGGTGGTTGGTCGTGACGAGGAAGTTCTGGATGATGTCCCCGTCCGACGTGGCCACGCCGGCGATGCCTTTGCCGCCGCGGCGCTGCTGTTGATAGGTGTCCAGCGGCGTACGCTTGATGTATCCGCGGCGAGACAGGGTGATGACCACTTCCTCGTCCGGAATGAGGTCCTCGATGTCGATGCCGGTGGCCTCCTCGGCCATGATGCGCGTGCGGCGCGGCGTGACGTAGGCCTTCTTGATCTCTTCCAGCTCGTCGCGGATGACGCCCACGAGCACGCCCTCGCTCTGGAGGATGGAGTTCAGGTACTCGATGCGCTTGATGAGCTCGGCGTACTCTTCCTCCAGCTTGTCGCGCTCCAGCCCGGTGAGGCGCTGCAGGCGCATGTCCAGGATGGCCTGGCTCTGGACCTCGGAGAGCTCGAATCGCTCCATGAGCTTTGCCTTGGCGGTGGCCGGATCGGGCGCGGCGCGAATCAGCTCGATGATCTCGTCGATGTTGTCGATGGCGATGCGCAGGCCTTCGACGATGTGCAGCCGCTCCTCGGCCTTGCGCAGGTCGTAGCGGGTGCGGCGCAGGATGACCTCGCGGCGGTGCTCCAGGAAGTGCTCCAGGATCTGTCGCAGGCTCAGAAGCTGCGGCCGGTTGTTGACCACTGCGAGCATGTTGAAGCCGAAGCTCGTCTCAAGCTGGGTGTACTTGTAGAGCGAGTTGACGACGATATCCGGGATGGTGCCCTTCTTGAGGTCAATGACCACACGGATGCCCTTGCGATCGGACTCGTCGCGCAGGTCGCTGATGCCCTCGATCTTCCGGTCGTTGACCAGCTGGGCGATCTTTTCCACCAGCGTGGACTTGTTCACGGCGTAGGGGATCTCGGAGATGATGATGGACTCGAAGCCCTTCTTGCGCTCCACCACCTCCACCTCGCCGCGCACGCGCACGGAGCCGCGGCCCGTGGTGTAGGCGTCGCGCAGACCCTCGCCGGCAAAAACGGATGCGCCGGTAGGGAAGTCCGGTCCCTTGATGAGCTGCATGAGTTCGCCCACCGTGGTTTCCGGCTTGTCCAGGATCAGCAGCAGGCCTTCCACGAGCTCGCCCAGGTTGTGGGGCGGAATGTTCGTGGCCATGCCCACGGCGATGCCGGACGAGCCGTTGAGCAGCAGGTTCGGCACCTTGGTGGGCAGGACAACGGGTTCCTGCAGGGTGTTGTCGTAGTTGGCCCGGTAGTCGACGGTTTCCTTCTCGATGTCCGAGAGGAACTCGCTGGTCAGCCGGGTCATGCGGACTTCGGTGTAACGCATGGCCGCCGCGGCGTCGCCGTCGATGGAGCCGAAGTTACCCTGGCCGTCTACCAGGAGATCGCGCATGGAGAAGTTCTGCGCCATGCGCACCAGGGCGTCGTACACAGCGCTGTCGCCGTGGGGGTGGTACTTACCGATGACGTCGCCGACCACGCGGGCGGACTTCTTGTACGGCCGGTTCCAGGAGTTGCCCAGGTCGTACATGGCGTAGAGAATGCGCCGGTGCACGGGCTTGAGGCCGTCGCGGACGTCCGGAATGGCGCGTCCGATGATGACGGACAGGGAGTACTCCAGATACGACTTGCGTATCTCTTTCTCGATGGAGATTGAATCTGTCACGTACGTGATCCTGTTGTTGCTTGGATTTTAAACGGCACCCGGGTGGGCGCCGTGTTCCATCGTTTATATGTCGAGCTCCTCGACGAGGAGTGCGTTTCGTTCGATGAACTCGCGCCGCGGCTCCACCTTGTCTCCCATCAGGTCGGAGAAGATGGAGTCCGCCTCGATGGCGTCGTCCACGGAGACCTTAAGCATGCTCCGGTTCTCGGGGTTCATGGTGGTGTCCCAGAGCTGCTCGGCGTTCATCTCGCCCAGACCCTTGTAGCGCTGGATGGAGATGCCCTTCTGGGCCTCGTCCAGAATGGCGTCCAGCAGCTCGAACATGCTTCCCATGGGCTTGGCCTCGCTCTCCTCCTCCTTTTTCCTGCGCATGGTGAAGGTGAGGCCGCCGCAGATGCCGCGGATGTCGGCAAAGGACTCATAGGCGGACTTGTAGAGCCGGGAGTTGAAGAACTCCACGCCGATCTGCGCGCGATGGCCCTTGTCGTCGATGAGGAAAAGCCAGGCCCGGCGGTCTTCCTCGTCCTCCTCCACATGGAGGTTGACCACGTAGCCGCGTTCCTCCAGATACTTCATGAACTCCTGGCCCTTGTCATCTTCGATGTCGGTGGGCACGAGCTTGATTTTGTACTGAAGAAAATCCAGGAACATGTGGCGTGCGATGCCGATGTTCTCCACCTCGTCGATCTTGTCGCGCACGAAGCTGACACCCTTGAGCAGATCCACGATCTGCGATCCGGTAAAGCTCAGGCCGTTCTCGGAGACCACCACGAGGTCGTCGCTGACGCGATCCAACAGGAACGCCTTGAGCTCGGGCTCGTCCTTGATGAACCGCTCCGTCTTGGAGTTGAAGGCGCGGAACAGCGGCGGCTGCGCGATGTACAGGTAGCCGCGCTCGATGAGCTCGGCATATTGGCGGAAGAAGAAGGTGAGCAGCAGGGTGCGGATGTGCGCGCCGTCCACGTCGGCATCGGTCATAATCACGATCTTGTGGTAGCGCAGCTTTTCCAGGTCGAGGTCTTCCTCGCCGATGCCCGCGCCCATGGCTGTGATAAGCGCCTTGATCTCCTTGTTGTTGAGCATCTTGTCGAAGCGTGTGCGCTCAACATTAAGGATCTTGCCGCGCAGGGGGAGGATGGCCTGGTTGGAGGGATCGCGTCCCTGCTTGGCCGAGCCGCCGGCCGAGTCGCCCTCGACGATGAACAGCTCGGACACGCCCGGGTCCTTGGACTGGCAGTCCGCCAGCTTGCCGGGCAGGGAGTTGTCCGACAGGGCGCCTTTTCTGCGCACCAGGTCCTTGGCCTTGCGCGCCGCCTCGCGGGCGCGGGCCGCGTCCACGGCCTTCTCCACGATGATCTTGGCGTCCTTGGGGTTCTCCTCGAAGAACGTGTTGAGCTTGTCGTAGACCAGGCCGGAGACCAGGCCGGTAACCTCGGAGTTGCCGAGCTTGGTCTTGGTCTGGCCCTCGAACTGCGGCATGGGCACCTTGACGCTGACCACGGCCGTGAGGCCCTCGCGCACGTCGTCGCCGGAAAGCTTCTGCTTGAGCTTCTTGGGCAGGTCCGCATTCTCCACGTACTTGTTCAGCGCGCGGGTGAGGGCGGTCTTGAAGCCGGCCAGGTGGGTGCCGCCTTCCTTGGTGCGAATGTTATTGGCAAAGGTAAGGACGTTTTCCTTGTAGCCGGCGTTGTACTGCAGGCCGAACTCGATGGCCACGTCGTCGGCCGAGCCTTCGCCGTAAACGATGGAGTGGATGCCGGTCTCGCCGCTGTTCAGGTCCTTGATGAACTGCCGGATGCCGCCTTCGGCGTGGTAGGTGAACGACTCGCCGCTACGCTCGTCGATAAACTCGATCTCCAGGCCCTTGTTCAGGTAGGCGAGCTCTTCGAACCGCTTGCGCAGGGTCTCGGCGTTGTACTCGTTGGTCTCGAAGATCTCCTCGTCCGGCCGGAAGCGGATGGTGGTTCCGGTGTACTCGGCCTCGCCAAGCTCCTCCAGAGGAGAGACAGGCGCGCCGCGCTCATAGCGCTGGCGGTAACGCTTGCCGTCGCGCTTAACCGTGACCTCCAGGAACTCGGACAGGGCGTTGACCACGGAAACGCCCACGCCGTGCAGGCCGCCGGAGACCTTGTAGGTCTCGTTGTCGAACTTGCCGCCGGCGTGCAGCACGGTGAGCACGACCTCCACGGCCGGCTTCTTCTCCGTGGGGTGCATGTCCACGGGGATACCGCGGCCGTTGTCGCTGACCGTGATGGAGTTGTCGAGATGCAGCTTGACCC
The DNA here is from genome assembly GCF_013085545.1 of Oceanidesulfovibrio marinus. NCBI lineage: Bacteria > Pseudomonadati > Thermodesulfobacteriota > Desulfovibrionia > Desulfovibrionales > Desulfovibrionaceae > Oceanidesulfovibrio > Oceanidesulfovibrio marinus. The sequence continues at coordinate 3,273,195 of NZ_CP039543.1, read as the reverse complement.
GGATCTTGTCGCAGTACCCGGCCATGGACTCGTCCACGGAGTTGTCCACAACCTCCCACACGAGGTGGTGCAGGCCGCGGATGTCCGTGGAGCCGATATACATGGCCGGCCGTTTGCGAACGGCCTCCAGGCCTTTGAGGACCTTGATGGTCCCAGAGCCGTACGAATTGGAATGATCAGTCATTTAAATGTCTTCCTCACTATAATACGTCTCCTCGACTATCTTCATCGGCATGATGATGGTGAGATAGTCGGGATCATCCTCGCCTCGAATGCCGCACGGACCCTCGGCCCCGGTCAGGGTGAAGCCCACAGACTCAGAGGCGAAATGGCCCAGCATTTCTATGAGATTGCGCGTGGGGAACGCGATGCGCTTGAGATCGCCCTTGAAGTCGGCTTCCAGGGTCTCCTTGGCCGAGCCCACTTCCTGGCCCTGGGTGGTGAGCACAAGGCCATCGCCGCCGAAATCAAAGTAGGTGCAGCGGTTGTTCTCGGTGTTGAAAATGAGCAGGCGCTCCAGGGAGTCGGCCAGGGCCGCGCGGTTCACGCCCAGGGTGGAGACCGAGTCTTCCTTCAGCTTGGAGAGGAAGTTCCGGTAGTCCGGGTACTGGTAGTAGGAGAGCGGCAGGCTGAAGGTCTCCCGGCCGTCGCCGCTGCGGAAAAAGAGGCGCTTCTCGCTGATGGCGAGCTCTACGGAGTCGCTGGCCAGCCACTTCTTGAGCTCCATGATGTACTTCTTCTGGATCAGGATGCCTTCTTCCGGAATGATCTCGGCAAGATCCTGATTGACAAAGGAGACCATGGAGAACTGGTGGCCGTTGAGGCCGCACGCCTCCAGCTTGCCGTCGGCGCCTTCCTCGGGCGAGGGCTTCATGCTCATGCAGGCGATGGCCTCCATGGTGTCCTCGTCCGAGATGCAGTAGGCCACGCGGTCGATGAGCTCTTCGAGGTAATCGCCCGACCAGACCACTGTCTGCACGTCCGGGAAGGCGTTGAGGTTCTGGAACCAGGTAACGTCGTTGGTGGGCAGCTTGTAGTTCCGCTGGTTCTGCTCGATGATCATGGTGCGGCCGTCGCTCTCGAGCTTGAGTGTGATCTCGCCTGGAGGCAGCCTTTTGACGAGGTCGTAGAAGGAGCGGCCCTGCACGCCGGCGAGACCTTCCTCGACTATCTCGGCCTGGTAGGAGCCGGCGAACTCGAGGTTCGAGTCCGTGGACATCAGGGAGAGCTGTCCGTTCTCCGCCTTCACCCAGATGGTCCGCAGATATGCTGCGCCAGTCTTGGCCGGTATGATGTTGGCCGACTTCTGGAGACCTTCGAGGATGTCCTCTTTATAAACTTTAACAATCATACAATCTCCCTCGTCGTTGTTATTAGGTCTGTCCAATGTGTTCGCAACTGGCGTAACCAGTTGAAAGGACAGAAACTTTATTTGAACAATCGTGTCGACACAAAATCGTCATCACGAACACGCAAATGCCGGACGCTTCCTACCGGGTGCATACATGTTCATGGAGCGACAGGTTACGAACATTTTTTCTTCAGCTGCGTGACAAGGTGTTTCACGGCCGGATCATCGGCCATGCGCTCGTCGATCTTCTTCACCGCGTACATCGCCGTGGAGTGGTCCTTGCCGCCGAAAAGACGTCCCAGCGCCGGGTAAGATAACCCCAGCAACGAACGGCACAGGTAGATGCCCATCTGCCTGGCGAAGACTATGTTCTGACTCCTTTTGTGTCCAGCCAGCTCATGCACGGGCACCTGGAAGTGGTCGGCCACCACGTGCATGATTTTATCGGGGTCCACGCGGCTCGCCGGGGTTTCCTCGGCATACTGCAGGATGGACTGGAAGTCCTTGTCCTGAATCTCCTTGTGCACCAGCTCCTTGAAGGCAAAGAGCTTGAGCAGGATGCCCTGGAGGAAGCGGAAGTCCTCGAACCGTTGGGCCAGGGTCAGCATCTGCGTCTTGGTGAGCTTGAGCCGCTTGGACTGGCAGAGCCGTTTCACGTAGCGGGTGCGCACGTCGAGATCGTGCTGCTTGAGCGTAATGACCAGCCCGCCCTCCACGCGGGACTTGAGGCTCGTGGGCAGGTTGTCCATGCCGGCCACGCCCTGCGTGCTGGCAAAGAGCATCTGCCGGCCGGAGTCGTGAAAATCGTCGAACAGCTCAAGCAGGGCCTCGTGCACTCCGGGCAGATCCTGCACCCTGTGGAAGTCGTCCAGCACCAGACACACGTGATCGTTGAACCGCTCCTTGAGCGTGCCGCTATTGGAGCCTACCATGACCCGCAGATCATCCGGCGTACCGTAGAAGATGGCGTTGGAATCCACGGTCTTGCTCATCTCGTTGGCCATCGCCTTGAGTAGGTGCGTCTTTCCCGATCCTGAGGGACCGCAGATGACGAAGGGGTTGTACTGCGTTTCGCGCGCTTTCGCCACCTGCCTGGCCGTGGCCAGGGGGAAGTGGTTCTTCTGGTTGGCTATGTAGTTTTCCAGGGTGAAGGCGTGGCCGAAGGGGAAATCCGTGCGAGTGGACGCGCCAATGGCGGCGGCGCCGGCAGCGGTCCTGTCGTGGTTGTTGTCGGCATAACGCAGGGTATAGCCCGGTCCCAGGAACAGGGACAGCTGCTCCTCGAACTTGTCGCGCACCGTGGTGGAGAACCATTCAGCGAAAAAGCGATGCGGAAACCGGATGGTGAAGCATCTCTCCTCGTCGCACGGCGTAATCACAAGCGGGTCGAACCACCGCTTGAGCTCTTCGTCCGTGCACGACTGGCGGAGATGTTGGCGCAGGCTGTCTTTCAAGTTTGAATCGGGGGGACCGGTATGCGTTCGAGTAAAGGTAAAAAGAGGCGTATCAACAGCGACCGGCTCGCCGTTCTCGCCATGGCTCGACCATCAACACGGGAGTAGCGTCGGATTAGTACGTGGATGGGACGTAGCGGCAACCGGCGTCTTGTCCGGCGCTACGGCTCTTCCGCGAATCCGGCGCCGAATTCGCAACGTGTCAGGCCGTGCCGCCGCCCACTGTGGACGCTCGCGGAGTCATACCAGATTTTCGCAGGAATTCAAACTCTAAACTGCTGTGAATACAAAATAACGCCAGAGTAATTATCCACAATTGTTATCTATTTCGAAGCAGCATCCCACGGCGTCACCGCTGCTCCAGACAACGTGGACCTCAAGGTTGGAAAGAAGCTGGCAATACGGCTCCACGTTGCACCGCTCGATGTACAGGCGTTCGCCGTGTTTGAGGGCAGGGCAGGGCAGGGTGCACTGGCCTTCCTCGTCCGAGCAGAGAAGCTTCAGACCGCCCAGGCTGAAGTCTACGATTTTGGCGTAAAACGGCTCGTGATTGTCGCGGTGGATGATGACCTGATTGTCGCCCTGGGAATCGGAGATGACGACGCGCATCCAGCGGCGTCTTTCCTCGTCGGAAACATTACTCACGAGAACCTCCCATTTCTGGTTTGGTCCGTCAGTTGATGCGCCGTAACAAAACCCCAAAGGCAGCTTCACCCTTTGGGGTATAATTCCTGACCTAGAACGAATAGGCGATGATGTCCAGGAAGTGAATAATATATAACAAAATAATAGGGAATAGATTTTTTGGATACAGGATATTTTCAACGTTTCCGGCCAAGTTGCAATGCCGGAAAGGATTGCTCCTCGGATCGTTTCGTCTCTCCTATCTGCAGCGGCTCCACATGCTCGGCCAGGTCCTGCTTCATGATCGTCATGAAAACGACCGAGATGGCCTGCAGGCCGTCCTCCAGCGAAAGAAGCTTGCCCACCAGGAAGTTATAGGCCACCGAGGCCGGTATGGCCACGAGCAGGCCGGCGATGGTGGTGCCCAGCGCTTCGGCCAGGCCGGCTCCCACCACCATGAGGCTCGCTTGCTTCATGGCGGAAAACCCTTGGAATGAGTGGAAGATGCCCCAAACCGTGCCGAACAGGCCCATGAGCGGCGCAGCGTTGGCCGACATGGCCAGGAAGTCCAGGCTCTTGGAGAGCCGGCGCGAGCTGGCGATGCCTTCCTCCTGCATGGCCTGCCGCACGTTCTCCAGCAGGATGCGCGCCCGTTCCCCCGGAGTGGCCTCCACCCGCTGCAGCTGCTCGTACTCCAGCACGCCTTCACGGATGAGCTTGCGCGAGACCGTGTCCGAGCCGTTGCGCATATCCTGAACCAGCTCGTCCATGGAGCGGATATTGTTGATGGCGTCGAGGTCGCGCTCCACGTCCTTGCGCGCCCGGTAGAACTGGATGGCCTTGGCGAAGATTATCGCCCAGCCTGCCAGGGACATGACGAGCAGCAGGATATACTCTGCCTGGATGAGGGGCGATGCGCTGTCGAAAACCGCGAAGATGTCGATGGTGTCCATGGCTGTCGATTCCAAATACGTTGTGTCTGGTTGAGCGCAGTGATCGTATTGTGAACGATTCAAGCGCAAGGAATCAATAGAAACATGCAGGAGAAAAGATCAGGCGGCTCAGCCATGCCGTGTACGCAGGTTCGTGACGGGCATGAATGCACAACGATTGGTAATTCCTCTAAATAGCCTTGCCCGCCAAATTCATGCGCTCTATAGTGCGTTCCTCGGTTTTGCAGACATTGATTCACTGGAGGATGATTTCGATGAACTGGAGTTACTTGCTCCTCGCGCTGGCCGCTGGCATGTGCGTTCCTGTGCAGGCCGGCATCAACGCCCGGCTGGGTACGCATATCGGCGGTCCTGTCCCCGCCGCCTTTATTTCTTTCCTGGTGGGCACGCTCGCTCTGGCGATCTACCTGGCCCTGGTCAAGACCGGGTTTACCCTCCGCGGCGCAGCGGATCAGACATCGTGGTGGTACTGGTCGGGCGGTGTGCTTGGCGCAATTTTCGTGAGCGTCACCATCTTTCTGGCCCCGCGCCTGGGCGCAACCACCATGCTCGCCACCATCGTCTTTGCGCAGATGCTGTCTTCGCTCATCGTGGACCACTACGGCCTGCTCGACTTCCCGGTCAAGACAGCGTCGCCCATGCGCATTCTCGGCGTAGTTCTGGTGTTCGCGGGCGTATTGCTCGTTCGCAAGTAGAGCCCAATCCACGCGTTCACTATATCCAAAATTTTGGACATAAATCGTCCAACTGCTTGGACACGAAAAAAGGCGCGCTCCCCTCAGTCCGGGCGGCGCGCCTTTTTGTTGGTGCATCAGAATTATTCAGGTCAGCGCTGTGACTGGCGGCGACGCCCCATGCGCGAATCCCATTCGAACTCCCGGCTGGTGACCACGTCCTCCATGCGGCGGATGCGCTGCTCCAGACGGTCAAACCGCTTCTTGAGCTGCTGGGCCCGGGAGGGCTGCGGTCCACAGGAAGTCTGACTGTACCGGCCGGATTGGGCGGATTGGCCAGACTCGTAGCTACCCTGGTTGCCGCAGGGCTGTGCATACTCCCGGGGCGTGGGCTTCATGATCAGCGCCACGATGAGGTACACGAAGACCGCCGGCCAGAAACCGGTTGCCAGCATGAAGAACACGCCTATCACCCGCATCCAGAAGACCGGGAAGCTGAAGTACTCCGCAAGCCCCTTGATCACGCCGAGAATGGCGCCGTCGCGGGCGCGGTATGGTCCACGTCGTCTTCCATAGTTCATCGTTGATCCTTGTTATGGGGCGGCGGTGGAGGGGCGTCCTCCTCGCCGGTTGGGGTCATGTGGTCATGCAGAATCGTTTCTAGCGACTCGATGCGCCGTTCCAGCCGATCCATGGAATCGACAAGCTCATGATTGAGGCGCGCCTCTTCATCGCGGGCCGCTCGTTCCTCTGTGTCGCTCTTTCTGAAGATCCGGGCCATGCCATAGACCACGAGCATCACCAGTCCGACTGGCAGGACGACGAACCAGATGAGGAACATGAAGGGAAAGTGGTGGAACATTGCGCGTTACTCCGATCTCGCTGCGTGAGCGTTGATCGTCATTCCTTAGTGCCCTCGGCGGCCTGTTGTCCAGACGCAGGCTTCTTCGCGCCTTCCTTGATGTTCCGGAGCTCTTCCTCGATGTCGCCGTCGGACTCCAGTATGGCGAACTCTTCCTCCAGGCTGCTGTGGCGGCGCGGCTTGGAGATCTCAGCCTCGGCCTCCATGCGCTCGATGCGCTGCTCGAACTGCTCGAAGCGCAGCATGGCGTCCTGGCTCTCGGCGCGGCGGATGTCCTCGTTGGCGCGCTTCTGCGTATTGGCGCGGATGTGCCGCTGCACGAGCAGGCGCTTCTTCTCGCGGGCGTGCTCCAGCTTGTCCTCCAGGGCGTGAATATCGTCCTGGGACTGCTCCACGAGGGCGTCCAGCTTGGTCAGCTCCTCGTCCAGATGGTCGGCGCGTTCCTGATGCCGGCGCTTCTCCATAAGCGCCTCGCGGGCCAGGTCGTCGCGGCCCTTTTGCACGGCCAGCTCAGCCCGGGCGGCCCAGGTGTCCACGCGTTCCTGCACGTCGTCCATCTCCCTCGCGGCGCGTGAACGGTCCGCCATGGTCGCGGCGCAGGCGGACTTCAACTCCACAAGGGTGTCCTCCATCTCGCGGACCATGAGCTTGATGAGCTTCTCAGGGTCCTCGGCGCGGTCGAGCATCGCGTTGATGTTCGCGCTGACGATGTCCTTGAAGCGTGTGAAGATACCCATACCGTCCTCCGTTCTCGCCGCGCTCAAAGCGGCGGTTGGCGTTCATCCTGTGCCGCTCTACAGGCAGGATGTGTGCCAACGTCCTGTAACTAAATCTATCATACTGAAAAGCAAGGAGCTGTTGCACGTGAAACTTTTGTGATGGCGTCATTTTCTATGGGTTAATAAACCGTAATATGGTTTTTTAAACCAAAGTAGGGCATACATAACCATATGGAGCTTATTCGAAACGACCCGGCGTCCATGGACCTCGTAGGCAGCAGCGAGACCTTTCTCGCCTTCCGCGACGAGCTTGCCCGCGTGGCAAAAGTAGACCGCCCCATCATCATCGTGGGCGAGCGCGGCACCGGCAAGGAGCTTGCCGCGGCACGGCTGCACTATCTCTCCCAGCGCTGGCAGGCGCGGTTCGTCACCCTTAACTGCGCGGCCCTCGCACCATCGTTGCAGGAGGCCGAGCTCTTCGGCCACGAGCCAGGCGCATTCACCGGCGCGGCCGGCAGACGGCGGGGCCGGTTCGAGGTTGCCGACCGCGGTACGCTGTTCCTGGACGAGCTCGCCAACATGCCCATGACTTTGCAGGAGAAAATTCTGCGCGTGGTGGAGTATGGCGTGTTCGAGCGCCTGGGCTCATCCGAGCCCACGGCTGTGGACGTGCGCGTCATCGCAGCCACCAATGTGGATCTGCCCGCCATGGCCGCGGCCGGCCGGTTCAAGCGCGATCTGCTGGACAGGTTGTGCTTCGAGGTGCTGACCCTGCCGCCACTGCGGGAACGGGGCGAGGACGTACAGCTCATCGCCACGCACTTTGCCGCGCGCATGGCGTCCGAGCTGGGCCGGGACGAGTTGCCCGAGTTCTCCCCCGACGCCATGGACCGCCTTGCCGAGTACTCCTGGCCTGGCAACGTGCGCGAGCTGAAGAATGTTGTGGAACGCGCCGTGTCGCGCAGTCCGAACGGTACGATCCAGGCAGTCGATCTCGTGTTCGACCCCTTCGAGTCACCGTACCGGCCCAAGGTAGAGGAGGGCGGCCATACTTCCGTTGCCGGCCATCACGCCAAAACGCACAGTGTGGAGAACACCGCGTCCGAACTGATCGCAGCTCCACAGAAAGACAGTGACCCGGATCCTCTGGACACGCTGCCGCTCAAGGAACGGATCGCCGAGGTGGAGCGCACCGCCTTGCGCGGCGCCCTGGCCGAGTCTCGATACAACCAGCGCCGGGCGGCCGAGCTGCTGGGTCTGACATACGACCAGTTCCGCGGCTTGTACCGCAAGCATCAGTCATCGCTCTCTGAAGATGGGAATGACCAATGAAACAAGTGTGATGCCCACACGGACCGGACATCGTACAGCGTACCGAGTCAGAACTTGTGACCCGAACGCCTTTTCCATAGAGTATTTCTCTTTTCCGAACCATCGGAATCCGACTTAAACAGGGAGCAATTGTGACAGACACGCAAGCCCGCGACGTAGCGAGCGGTACCGAGGCGGACGCGGGAAAACGCCTGATATTCGACCGTAACCTGATGATATGCTTCGGCGTCACGCTCATGGTGGTCATGGGTGTCACGTCCATCACGCCGGTCCTTCCCAAGGTCATGGAAGTGTTCGGCATCTCGGCCAGGCAGATCGGCCTGCTCATCACCTCCTTCACCATCCCCGGCGTCGTTCTCACCCCTGTCATGGGCGTGCTTGCGGACCGCTTCGGCCGCAAACGGATCATCGTTCCCTCGCTCTTCCTCTTTGGCATTGCAGGAGCCGCGTGCTGCTTTACGCGAGATTTCCACCTGCTGCTCACGCTGCGCTTTTTCCAAGGCGTGGGCGCCGCTGCGCTGGGTCCGCTGAACATTACCATCATCGGCGATCTTTTCTCCGGGCAGCGCCGGACCGCCGCGTTGGGGCTCAACGCCAGCATCCTGGCCCTGGCCGTTGCCGCATATCCCGTGGTGGGCGGCAGTCTGGCCATTTTCGGCTGGTACGTGCCGTTCTTCCTGCCAATTCTGGCCGTACCGCTGGGATGCATCGTGCTCTTCAAGCTCGGCAACCCGGAGCCAAAGGAGCAGCAGCAGATAGGGGAGTACTTCCGCGCCATTCTTGCCGGCATCCGCAACCCCCAGGTGCTCGGCCTGCTTCTGGCCACCGTGGCCACCTTCATCATTCTCTACGGCCCGTTTCTGACTTACCTGCCCGTGGTGCTGCACCGGGCTTTTGGCGCCACAAGCTTCACCATTGGCTGCATCATCTCGGTGGCATCCTTGATGACGGCCGTGGTGGCCTCTCAGCTGGGCCGGCTCATCGCGCGTTTTTCCGAGCGTCGGCTCTTCAAGTTCGCGTTCCTTCTGTACGCCGTGGCCTGCGCACTCATGGCGCATATGGACGGACTCTGGTGGTTCGTGCTGCCCATTGCGCTCTTTGGCCTGGGCCAGGGGCTCAACCTGCCCTCGGTCCAGTCCCTGCTCACCTCTTACGCGCCCATGGAGCAGCGCGGCGCGTTCATGGCGGTCAACGGCATGGCCCTGCGTCTCGGCCAGACTCTCGGCCCGCTTGTCATGGGGGGGCTCTACGCGTTTTTTGGCATAAACGGTGTCTTCTATGGCGGCTCCGTCGTGGCGGTGGTCATGTTCGTCACCGCCGTCATCCTCGTACGGTGAGGGGAGGACGGAGCGCCGTCTTGATTTGGCCTGTTTGGCGGTTGGATGAAGACTTCTCCCTATCGAGTACACCAGAGTAGAAACGAACGAGCAGTTATAGTATTAATACATTAGGAAGGTTTATTATTCTTATTAGGGCGGTGCGAATGTTCATAATCAGGATAACATAGTGATTCAAAAAGATAATTTATGAACATTGCCGGTCATCAATAACGAACACGACGCACACGTTTCTGACGTCGGGCATCACTCTGCCACGTTATGAACATTCTGCGAACATGCTCAGGAACACCAAAGCGACATCGCCTGATGGAGGAAGCGAACAGGCGGCAGAGTGGATGCTATCCAAGCTTTCTTTTCCGGAGCTACGCGTCAGAATCCTTGAGTTGTCATATACAACAATGCCGGGGGTGCGATCCACGCGGTTTCCAATGAGCCTTTTCAAGACGCAACGCTTCCTATATGTTGGTCTGCTCGTAAAACGAGTTTCACCTATCACTTCAGCATATCTTACTATTTAAGTGAGCCCCATGAGTATGACAGCCATTCCTGCTCCCGCGGACCTGAAGCAACCAACACTCAATCCCAACGCCGAGACCGTTCTGGTCAAGCGTTACCTGCGAAAAGACGAGGAGGGCCTCGTCAAGGAGTCGCCCACCGACATGTTCTGGCGTGTGGCGTCCTCCATCGCCGCGGAGGAGGAGAAGTACGAGAAGAGCCCCTGGGAGCCGGAAGAACTGGCCAGGACGTTCTACGATCTGATGATCGAGGGCGTGTTCCTGCCCAACTCGCCCACCCTGATGAACGCCGGCACGCCCCTTGGGCAGCTTGCCGCGTGCTTCGTGCTCCCGGTGCCGGACTCCATCGAGGAGATTTTCGACGCCCTGAAGCACGCCGCGCTCATCCACAAGTCTGGCGGCGGCACGGGCTTTTCCTTTTCCCGGTTGCGCCCTGCCGGTGCGCGCGTGGGCACCACGGGCGGCATCGCTTCGGGTCCGCTCTCGTTCATGCGCATATTCAACACCGCCACCGAGCAGATCAAGCAGGGCGGCGTGCGCCGCGGCGCCAACATGGGCATCCTGCGGGTGGACCATCCGGACATCATCGAGTTCATCCGCGCCAAGGAGACGGAAGGGGAGTTCAACAACTTCAACCTTTCCGTGGCCCTGACCCAGGAGTTCATGGAGCAGGTGGAGGCCGGCGAGTCCTATGATCTCTTCGATCCCCGCGACGGCAGGATCCGCGGCAGGCTGGAGGCGGCACAGGTCTTCGATCTGCTGGTGAACAAGGCCTGGGCCAGCGGCGATCCCGGCATCATCTTCCTGGACCGCATCAATCGCGACAACCCCACGCCGACACAAGGGGAGATCGAGGCCACCAACCCCTGTGGCGAGCAACCGCTGCTGCCGTATGAGGCGTGCAACCTGGGCTCCATCAACCTTTCTAGGTTCGTCGAGATTGGTGACGATGGCGTTCGCACTCTGAACACGAAGCGCCTCGGTGAGATCATCCACCTCGCTGTCCGTTTCCTGGACGACGTCATCGACGCGTCCATCTACCCCCTGGACGAGATCGCGGACATGGTGCGCACCAACCGCAAGATCGGCCTGGGCGTAATGGGTTGGGCCGACGCCCTGTATGCGCTCGGCATTCCGTATGATTCCGATGAGGCGCTGGCTCTGGGCAAAGAGGTCATGAAGATGGTGCAGGATGAGAGCCGAGCCGCATCCGCCGCCCTGGCCAAGGAGCGCGGCCCTTTCCCGGCGTACGAGGAAAGCGTGTTCGGCAGAACCGGCGAGGGCCCGTACCGCAACGCCACTACCACGACGATTGCCCCCACCGGCTCCTTGTCCATCATCGCCGGCTGCTCCTCTGGCATCGAGCCGTGCTTCGCCCTCTCGTTCACCCGCAACGTGCTGGACGGCGAGAAGCTGGTGGAGGTCAACCCGGTGTTCGAGCTGGTTGTCAGCGAAACCGTGACCGACGAGGCCGAGAAGATAACCATCCTGGACCACGTGCGCCGCATTGGCCGCCTGCACAACTGCCCCAATGCGCCGGAGGAGCTTCTGCGCGTCTTCCGCACGGCCATGGATGTTTCGGCCAAGTCCCACCTGGCCATGCAGGCCGCCTTCCAGAAATACACGGACAACGCCGTGTCCAAGACCGTGAACCTGCCCAACGAGGCTACCGAGGACGACATCCGCGAGATTTATCTGGAGGCGTACCGCCAGGGCGTGAAGGGCGTCACCGTGTATCGCGATGGCAGCAAGACCGGCCAGGTGCTCTGCACGGGCGACGGCGCTGAAAAGAAGGAATCTGCCGCAAAAACAGCGAAGGAACGGGGCGTGCGCTCCAGGCCGGACATGGTCTTCGGCTTTACGCAGAAGATCCAGACCGGTCTCGGCGTGCTGTACCTGACCATCAACGAAGTGGACGGCAAGCCCTTCGAGGTCTTCGCGACCATCGGGAAGTCCGGGCGCTCGGTCACGGCCAAGGCGGAGGCCATCGGCCGGCTAGTCTCCCTGGCCCTGCGCTCCGGCATCGACGTGGAAGACATAGTGGTCCAGCTTGAGGGTATCGGTGGCGAGCGGCCCGTGTTCCGCGAGAAGGGCTTGCTGCTGTCCCTGCCGGACGCCATTGCCTGGGCGCTGCGCAACCGCTACATGGGCGGAGAGGCCAATCGTCCGCACGACGACAACGCTTTGGACGAGCAGCGCTGCCCGGACTGCGGCGGCGAGCTCACGTTCCAGGAAGGGTGCCTGCTCTGCCAAGCCTGCGGCTTCACCAAATGCGGTTAGAAATGCGGGCAGGGACCTGCATTGACGGCCCCCGACGCAACCTGCCGGGGGGACTGCTCTTATGCTTTGACGTGCGGAGCAGCCGCCGTTAGATTGGCCGTCGGCATACACTACCGCCAGCCGGCTGCGGCAACTCGTGGAGCAAGACGTGTCTATCCTCAAGGTCAACAGGCTGTCCTACAACTTTGGCTCCAACTGGGCGCTCAAGGACGTCTCCTTTTCCGTGGAGAAGGGCGACTTTCTGTATGTGACCGGCCCGTCCGGCGCAGGAAAGACCACGTTGCTGCGGCTGCTCTTCGGCCTTCTGCCGGTCACGAGGGGCAAGGTGGAGGTCTGCGGCTTCACCATGAACGGCATTGGCCGATCCGCCATGCCGCTGCTGCGGCGCAACGTGAGCTTTGTGTTCCAGGACTTCAAGATTCTTCCGTACCGCACGGTGGCGGAGAACGTGGCCCTGGCGCTGCAGGCGCGGCTTATGCCGGAGCAGCAGATTCGCAAGCGCGTACGCGCCGTGCTGCGCGGGCTGGACATGGAGCGCAAGGCCGACACCCGCTGCGAGGTGCTTTCAGGCGGCGAGCAGCAACGCGTGGCCGTGGCGCGCGCCGTGGTCACCAATCCGCAGCTCCTCCTGGCCGATGAACCCTCCGGCAACCTGGACCCCGAGCTCTCCTTGCGCTTGATGGACGTGTTCAAGCATTTCAACAGCTTCGGCACGACGGTCATTCTCGCCACCCACTCGCGCGAGCTGCTGTGCCACCACCGCGGCGCCAAGCTGATGCATCTGGAGAGCGGTCAGATCGTCGATACGCATGTGACCGATGGCGGCCCGCTGGACGGCTGCTCGCAATCTGCGCCGGGAGGCCGGATATGATTGTCCTGCGCCGGCTTCTCCAGGGGGTGAAGGATCTCAGGATCAACCTGTGGGCCCAGCTGCTCACGCTGGCCGCGGTCACGCTCATAGCTTTTCTGGGCGGGCTGTTCCTGCTGCTGCTGCACAACTTCAACGCAGAGCTTATGCGGGTACGTGGCGACGTGCTCTTTCAGGTCTACTGGGAGCCCGGCCATAATCTGAGCGAGATAAAGAAGCAGTGGGAAGGCTTCACCTCTCTACCAAATCTTATGGATGTGCAGACGTATACGCCGTCTGAAGCCATCGACGCCTTGTCCAAAAGTCTGGACAACGATCTGCATCTGAACTGGAAGCAGAGCGAGAGCCCGCTGCCGGCCACGGCGCTGCTCTCCTTTGCGCCGCCGTCCGCCCGGGAGGGCAAGAACGGTGAGGCCGAGACCATGGTCTGGACCAAGGAGATGCTCGACTATCTCCAGGCCCTGCCCGGCGTGCAGTCCGTCCGCTACAACCCCATGCGCACGGAGCTTTCCGGCGCGTGGTCCAAGCTTTCGCGCAACCTTCTCTGGCCGCTTGTGGGCTTTTTGCTCATTGTGCTGGCCCTGGTGGTGGGCAACACCATCAAGCTGTCGCAGCTTTTCCGCCGCGACGAGATCGAGATATTGCGCATCGTGGGCGCGCGCGAGTGGTACATCAACCTGCCGCTCATTGCAGGCGGCACGGCGCAGGGCTTCCTGGGCGCCGTGCTGGCCCTCGGCATGCTCAAGATCGTTCAGATTTCACTGGAAAATGTTTTGAACTTCCCTCCCTACTTTTTCCGCCTCGCCTTCCTGCCGTTTTCGCAGGTATTGCTCCTGGCAGGCGTGCTCACCGGCGTGGGTATGCTGGCCAGCTTCGTGGCGGTAAAGCGTTAACATTCTGATGCCAGGGGCTTGCGCCCCGGCGTCCCCTGAAGAAGGAGTCCTTTCCATGCGCAGCAAAACCATGACCGGCGGTATCGAAAAAGCGCCGCACCGTTCCCTGCTCTATGCCCTGGGCCTGACCCGGGAGGAGCTGAACCGTCCTCTCATCGGCGTGGCCAACTCGGCCAACGAAATCGTGCCCGGCCATGTACACCTGGACACCATCGCCAAAGCCGTGAAGGACGGTGTCCGCACGGCAGGCGGCATTCCCATTGAGTTTCCGGCCATCGCCGTGTGCGACGGTCTGGCCATGAACCACGAAGGCATGCGCATGAGCCTGCCCAGCCGCGAGGCCATTGCCGACTCCATCGAGATTATGGCCACGGCCCACCCCTTTGACGCGCTGGTGCTCATTCCCAACTGCGACAAGTGCGTGCCCGGCATGCTCATGGCCATGCTGCGCCTCGATATCCCGGCCATTCTCGTGTCCGGCGGCCCCATGATGGTGGGCTCCTACGAGGGCAAGAACGCCGACCTCATCACCGTGTTCGAGGCTGTGGGCCGGGTGAAGCGCGGCGAGATGGACGAGGAGCAGCTCGAAGAGCTGACCAGCTGCGCCTGCCCTGGCTGCGGCTCCTGCTCCGGCATGTTCACGGCCAACTCCATGAACTGCCTGTCCGAGACCATTGGCCTGGCCCTGCCCGGCAACGGCACCATTCCGGCCGTCACGGCCGAGCGCGTCCGCCTGGCCAAACACGCCGGCATGCAGGTCATGGAGCTTCTGGAGAAAAACATCACCCCGCGCACCATTGTGACGGAAAAGAGCGTGCGCAACGCCGTGGCTATGGATATGGCCCTGGGCGGTTCGTCCAACACGGTGCTGCATCTGCCATCCGTGTTTTACGAGGCCGGCCTGAACATTGGTCTGGACGTTTTTGACGAGCTTTCGCGCACCACGCCGAACCTCTGCCGCCTCTCTCCGGCCGGACCGCACCCCATGCAGGAGCTTCATGCGGCCGGCGGCGTGCCCGCCGTGATGGCCGAGCTGGCCAAGAAGGACATGCTGCACCTGGACGCGCTGACCGCCACCGGCCTCACCGTGGGCGAGAACCTTGAGGCGCTCAAGGCCGCGTCCCGCAACCCCGAGGTTATCCGGCCCATCGACAACCCCTATGCTAAGGAAGGCGGCATCGCCATACTCAAGGGCAACCTGGCTCCGGATGGCGCCGTGGTGAAGCAGTCCGCAGTGGCGGAATCCATGCTGCGCCACACTGGCCCGGCGCGTGTCTACGATTCCGAGGAGGAGGCCTCCGTGGCCATCCTTTCCGGCAAGATCAACCCTGGCGACATCGTGGTTATCCGCTACGAAGGCCCTAAGGGCGGCCCCGGCATGCGCGAGATGCTTTCGCCCACGTCCTCCATTGCCGGCATGGGCCTGGGCGGCCAGGTGGCGCTCATTACGGACGGCCGGTTCAGCGGCGGCACCCGCGGCGCAGCCGTGGGTCACGTCTCGCCGGAAGCAGCTGAGGGCGGCCTTATCGGTCTGGTGGAGGAGGGCGACGAGATCGCCATCGACATCCCGGCCCGCTCCATCGAGCTGAAGGTGGACGAGGCAACGTTGGAAGCCCGCCGCGCCAACTGGAAGCCCAAGCAGCGCGAGCTGAAATCGTCATTCCTCAAGCGTTACCGCGCCCATGTCCGTTCCGCAGCCTATGGCGCGCGTCTTGACGACGCCGCCACGGACTGACGGGTCAGAGAGGTATTGCATGCGATGGGAAGCAGCAGACGTCCGCCGGTATCTGGCCTGGTTTGAGACGCCGCGCGGCCGTTTTGCTGTTTCCCAGGAAATGCGGCTGCTCGACTACCTGGTATCAGGCTGGCCGCGGCGCAATCAGAAGCTCCTGGAAGTGGGCTGCGGACCGGGCGTGTTTCTCGAACGGTTCTGGCATCTCGGCTTCGACATCTCCGGCCTGGACATCTCGCCGGCCATGATCGACGCGGCCAGGACGCGTCTGGGCAAGCACACCGATCTCCACGTGGGCAATGCCGAGCATCTGCCCTTTGGAGACAACGACTTCGACTTCGTGCTGGTCATCACGCTGCTGGAGCTGGCCGACGATCCGGAAGCAGTGCTCCGCGAGGCGGTTCGCGTGGCTCGCAAGGGTATCCTCGTGGCCTATCTGAACCGCTATTCTTTGTATCATCTTGAGGTCTTGCGGAAAAAGCGGTTCGCTAAAAACAAGCCTGACGGCAAGTCTTCGCATACAACGCTTGGCGATGTGCGTTGGCTGGATTCGTGCACGGTGCGGAGTATGCTGTACAATGCAGCCGGCAGCAGAACCATGCAGCGCGGCTCCTGCCTTTTCGGGCCGCCGGCCACATGGCGCAGCGCCTTTCCCTGGACCAGGCTGAACGGCATCCTGCCCAACAGTCTGGGCAGCTTCGCCGCCGTGCGGCTTGATCTTCTCGACGATCCGCCGCTCACGCCCCTGTTGTCGTTCAGCGCGAAATCCGCCGGCCCCGCCGCCTGATGCAGCAACGTTGCGCCTGCTGCTTTGACAATCGCCAATCATTGGTTTACGCAAACTTTCTTTTCACTTTTTCCTGCGCGTTTCGCGCCTGCACTCATAATTTGGACCAATGAGCAAGATCACCCGAATCAAGGGCTTTGCCGACTATTTTCCGCCGGAGAGCGAAGCGTTCACCTTTATGGAGAACGCGGCGCGCGACGTCTTTTCCCGCTACGGATACCGCGAGCTGCGCACGCCGGTGCTGGAGAAGACCGAACTTTTCGCCCGTTCCATCGGCGAGGAGACCGACGTGGTCAAGAAGGAGATGTATACATTTCCTGACCGCAAGGACCGCTCCCTGACGCTCCGGCCGGAAGCCACGGCCGGCGTCATGCGCTCGTACATCGAATCCGGCCTGGCCACGCGCGAGCCGTACTCCAAGCTGTTCACCTTCGGCCCCATGTTCCGCTACGAGCGGCCGCAGAAGGGCCGCATGCGCCAGTTCCACCAGATCAACGCCGAGTGCCTGGGGCTGACCGAGCCGGCTGTGGACGCCGAGGTGGTGGCCATGCTTTGGCAGTTCCTCTCCAGCATCAGGATTCCCAATCTTTCCCTGGAGATAAACACCCTGGGCTGCCGCGAGTGCCGTCCCGCCTACAATGAGGCGCTCAAGGCGTATCTGGACTCCGTGCCCGAGGACGGCTGGTGCGAGGACTGCCTGCGCCGCAAATCCACCAACCCCCTGCGCGTGCTGGACTGCAAGGTTCCCGGCTGCAAGGCGCTGGTGGACGATGCCCCGGCCCTGGTGGACTCCGTGTGCGAAGAGTGCTCCGACCACTTCGGCCAGGTGCTGGCCCACCTCGATGCCATCGAGATTCCCTACACCGTGAACAAGCGGCTGGTGCGCGGCCTGGACTACTACAACCGCACCACCTTCGAGGTCACCTCCGGCGAGATCGGCTCCCAATCCGCTGTGGCCGGCGGCGGCCGTTACGACGGCCTCATCCGCGACCTGGGCGGTCCGGACCAGCCGGGCATCGGTTTTGCCTGCGGCATGGAGCGTCTGCTGCTGCTTCTTCCGGAAGAGGAGGCTCCCAGGCCGGACGCTTACCTCGCCATTCTCGACGAGGCCGGGATGGCGCGCGGATTCCTTATTCTTCAGGCTATGCGCGCCCGTGGCGTAATCGCCGAGATGAGCCCTACGCCCAAGAGCGTGAAGGCCATGATGCGACAGGCCAACCGGCTGCGCTCTCGTTTCTGCCTGCTCATGGGGCCGGACGAGATCGCCCGCGACGTGGTTCAGGTCAAGAACCTGGACTCCGGTGATCAGAACGATTTTTCAGTGACGAGCGAGTCCGACCTGGACGCCCTCGCCGACTTTCTTCGCTAGGAGCGATATTTCATGACCGACGAGCAATCTTTCGAGCAATCCGCCGATATTCAGCGCGAGCACGCCAAGTATATTGTCCCGCTGGGCGACTGGCAGCGCACCCACACCAACGAGGCCATGCGCAAGGCCAACGTGGGCGACGAGGTCTGCCTGGTGGGCTGGGTGCAGTTCCGCCGCGACCACGGCGGCCTCATTTTTGTGGACCTGCGCGACCGCCGCGGCCTGACCCAGATTGTGTTCAGCCCGGAGGAAAATTCCGACGCTCACGAAAGCGCGCACATTCTGCGCACCGAGTACGTGCTGGCCATCAAGGGCCGGGTTCGCGAACGGCCCGACGGCATGGTCAACCCGAACCTGCCCACCGGCGAGATCGAGGTTGTGGTTACGGACTGGAAGCTCCTGAACACGGCCAAGACCACGCCGTTCCTCATCGAGGACCGTGTGGACATCAACGAGAACCTGCGCCTCACGTACCGCTATCTGGACCTGCGCCGGCCCTCCATGGCCAAGAACTTCCAACTGCGGCACCGTGCTTCCCAGGCCACGCGCAACTTCCTGGACGAGCAGGGCTTCCTGGAGATCGAGACGCCCGTGCTGACCAAGTCCACGCCGGAAGGCGCACGCGACTTCCTGGTGCCCAGCCGCGTGAACCCCGGTGAGTTCTTCGCCCTGCCGCAGTCGCCGCAGCTGTTCAAGCAGCTCTGCATGGTCGCCGGTATGGACCGCTACTACCAGATCGTGCGCTGTTTCCGCGACGAGGACTTGCGCGCAGACCGCCAGCCCGAGTTCACGCAGATCGACATCGAGATGAGCTTTGTGGACGAGGAGCGCGTCATGGAGCTGGCCGAGGGTCTGGTGGAGCGCATGTTCGCCGAGACCCTGGACGTCACGCTGCAGCGTCCCTTCCCGCGCATGACCTACGACCGCGCCATGGAGCTCTATGGTGTCGACAAGCCGGACACCCGTTTCGAACTCTTCCTCACCGACGTGACCGACGTTGTCCGCGGCTCCGAGTTCCGCGTTTTCGGCCAGGCCGAGCTGGTCAAGGGCCTGCGCGTGCCCGGCGGCATGGAGCTGACCCGCAAGGAGATCGACGACTACACCGAGTTTGTGAAGATCTACGGCGCCCAGGGCCTGGCCTGGATCAAGGTCAAGGAGGACGGCTGGCAGTCTCCGTTCGCCAAGTTCCTGAGCGATGCTGAGAAGGAGGGCCTCAAGGAGCGCCTGGGCATGCAGCCCGGCGACATCGTCTTCTTCCAGGCCGGCGCTTCGGAGATGGTCAACGCCGCTCTCGGCGCGTTGCGTCTCAAGCTGGGCGAGCGCTTCGAGCTTATCGACCACTCCGTTTTCTCTCTCACCTGGGTCACGGACTTCCCGCTTTTCGAGTACGACGAAGAGGACAAGCGCTTTGTGGCGCGGCACCACCCCTTTACCTCGGCGCAGGAAGCTTCCAAGGACAAGATCCTTTCCGATCCCGAGAACGCCAAGGCCCGCGCCTACGACCTGGTCATCAACGGCTACGAGGTCGGCGGCGGCTCCATCCGCAACCACACGCCCCAGGCGCAGATGGAGATGCTCAACGCCCTGGGCATGGACCCGGAGGAAGCGCGCCTGCGCTTCGGCTTCCTGCTGGACGCCCTGGAGTACGGTGCGCCGCCCCACGGCGGCATCGCCTTTGGTCTGGACCGCCTCGTGATGCTGTTGGCCAAGGCCAGCTCCATCCGCGACGTCATTGCCTTCCCCAAGACGCAGAAGGCCACCTGCCTGATGACCGAGGCGCCCAGCCGTGTTTCGGCCAAGCAGCTTCGCGAGCTTCATATCCGTCTGCGCGAGCAGGCCAAGGAAGAAAAGTAGCTATTTGAAGACAAGAGGCACATCGGCCCTTCACGTTCCTATTCACCGTGTTTATTTTAGGTGAATCCGATCAACACGAGACCGATGGAAGAGATCATGACTTTGGAAATTTGCACATATCCTCACCCGGTGCTTTCGCAGACTGCGCAGACCATCGAGGAAATCACACCCGAGCTCGTGCAGCTGGCCAGGGACATGGCCGACTGCATGTACATGAATGACGGCGTTGGCCTTGCCGCGCCCCAGGTGGGCGAGTCCATCCGTATGATTGTGGTGGACATAACCGGCCCGGAGAAGCGCGAGGAGCTCATCACCCTCATCAATCCCACCATTGTTTCCTGCGAGGGTGAGGTTGAGAGCGAGGAGGGGTGTCTGTCCCTGCCGCTGTTCCGAGGCATGATCGACCGTTCCGAAAAGGTGCACGTCCGCGGGCTGGACCTGGACGGCAACGAGATCGCTATCGACGCCGAGGGTCTGCTGGCGATATGCCTGCAACACGAGATCGACCACCTGGAGGGCACCTTGCTGCTCAACAGGGTGGGACGGCTCAAGAAATCGCTGTACGACAAGAAGGTCAAGAAGCGCGAAAAGCGCCGGCAGGTTGAGGGAGAATAACTGGTGCGTATTGTATTCATGGGTACGCCGGATTTTGCGGCCACGATTCTTGAAGCATTGCTTACGTTCGAAGGCGGCGAAGTCGTTGGCGTGTACACTCAGCCGGACCGGCCGGCCGGACGGGGCAAGAAGGTTCGCTTTTCCGCGGTGAAGAATCTCGCCATGGCCCGGCGTCTGCCCGTGTATCAGCCCGTTAACTTCAAGAAGCCCATCGCCATAACCGAGCTCTCCACGCTCCGGCCCGATGTCTGCGTTGTTGCCGCCTACGGCCTCATTTTGCCGCAGGCCGTGCTGGACGTGCCGCGCTACGGCTGCCTCAACGCCCACGCCTCCCTTCTGCCCAAGTACCGCGGCGCCGCGCCCATCCAGCGCGCAATCATCGACGGCGAGCCTGTCACGGGCATGACCATCATGCAGATGAACGCCGGCATGGACACGGGCGACATCCTGTTGCAGCGCGCCTTGGGCATCGGCATTGACGACACGGCCGCGACCATCCACGACGAGCTGGCGAAGATGGGCGGGCAGCTCATGCTGGAGACCCTGTCCAAGCTCGAATCCGGCGGCTTGACCGCAATCCCGCAGGAAGAATCCAAGGCCACCTACGCAGCCAAGCTGACCAAGGCGGATGGCGAGATCGATTGGCGCCAGCCCGCTCTGGACGTGCACAACCGCATCCGGGGCGTCCACCCCTGGCCCGGCGCATTCTTCATGTGGGGCGGCCTTGATCCAGAAAATCCCCTGCGACTGACCGTGCAGCCGGGCAAGGTGGGGCCGCTCAACGAAGATCATGTCGAGCCCGGCACCATCGTCGGCATGGTGGACGGCCACCTGGCCGTGGCCTGCGCGGACCGGCTCTACCTCACGCCGAACCTCTGCCCGGAAGGCCGCTGTCTCATGGACGCCCGGGCCTTCTGCAATGGCTATCTCAACCGCTGCCCGGCACCCAATCCATAGCTATGACCAGGCTCCGGTGACCCTACACATCGGAGCTGATTTGAGTTAGTAAGGAGGGAATTCAACCAGTTTTTTCCCTCTTTTGTGCAGTGGTTCGAACTCCTCATGAACCAGAACCTACACGAAATCCAACCGGAAAGAGTTACGCGCAAGCGGCTCTTCATCGGTCTCATCTCCGCCACGAGTCTCGTGGTCATTATCGTCTGCATTCTGCTGTGGATTGTTCCGTACGTTGGTTTCCGCTCGCTCCATCCGGCAGCCCCCACCATCTTCGGCGTCATCTTCTGCGCCGCCATTCTGTTCACGCTGTGGGCGTGGTTGTCCTTGCTGGCGAACATCTTTCTTGGCCGGCCCGTGCTCTTTTCGCAGCGCATGCGCGGCCTGACCATCAAATTTTTCCTGCCCCTCATGACTCTGCTCGGCCGGCTCGTGGGTATCTCCAAGGAGGATGTGCGCAACTCCTTTATCAAGGTGAACAACGAGCTGGTGCGGGCCGAGAATGTGCGCTATCCGGCCGACAGAATTCTGCTTCTCATGCCGCATTGCCTGCAGTCCAGCCGCTGCGACATGCGCCTGACGTACGACATCGACAACTGCAAACGCTGCGGCAAGTGCCCTATCAAAAGCTTGCTGGAGATCCGCGACGAGTTCGGCGTCCATCTGGCCATCGCTACCGGCGGCACCATTGCCCGGCGCATTGTGGTGCAGGCCCGGCCCAAGCTGATCATTGCCGTGGCCTGCGAGCGCGATCTGTCCAGCGGCATTCAGGACACCTATCCCATCCCGGTGTACGGCATCCTCAACGAGCGTCCAAACGGGCCGTGCCTGGACACGACGGTGCAGCGCAGCGCCGTAGAGGCCGCCTTGTGCCTCTTCCTGCAATCGCCGCCAATCTCATGCTGTGTGCAGAGCGCAGTCGCTGATACTGCAGCTCCTTCCTCGCACCACGCCGCTATCCAGAATTGATAAGTATGGGATCGAACCCCAGACGTTCCAGCAAGCCGCGTGCGCGGGCTGTGCCTCCGGCGCGGCGCCTGGCGCTTGAAGTGCTGCGCAGCAGCTTGCAGCATCATCTGCCGCTGCAGGAGGCATTGGACAGCGCCATTGCCAGGCACGGGGCATCACTTGATCCACGCGATGTGGGCCTGGCCACGGAGTCCGTGTACGGCGTGTTCCGCTATCTGGGCCGGCTCAACTTCCTGCTGCACCACCGGCTGGCCAGACCCGGCTCCATACCGCAGGGCGTAATGCGCATCCTGCTTCTTGCAACCTACGAGCTGCTCTTTCTGGAGCGCGTGCCGGCCTACGCCACGGTGAACTGGGCTGTGGATGCGGTGAAGGCCGAGTCCCCCAAGCTGGCCAAAGTGGCCAACGGGGTGCTGCGCGGGTTGGATCGCATGCGAGACGAGATTGCGGAGCGAGATTTCTATCTGGATGCGGCGACGGATCGCGACGCCGGCATGGCTGCCTGGTACGGCGTGCCGCAATGGCTCTTCACCCATGTGCGCAAGGCCGTTCCTGAGCTTGCCCACACGGTGTTCCAGGAGCGGCTCAGCCAGCCACCCCTTGGCCTGCGCGCTAATCCAAGATCAGTCAGTGCAGGGCAGGGCGGTGCCTCGCTCGACCAGCTTATCTCCATGGACGGCGTTGTCGCGCATTGCGCCAGTGGCGTGGCCTTTGCGGCCGGTTCCGGACCGGAAGCGTCGGAGCTGGGCGAGTGGATCAGGGAGGGTCGCGTTTCACGTCAGAGCCTGGCCTCACAGGAGGCGTTGCTCGCGCTCAAGCCGGAGACATGGACCGGACCCATTCTGGACTGCTGCGCTGGGCGCGGCGGTAAGACTTTGCTCTACATGGAGCGATGGGACGAAGAAATCTGGGCGAGCGATTTCAATGCGAGACGGCTCTCCGGCATCCCAGTCGAGTGCGCTCGGCTCAATCTGAAAGTGCCGCCCATTTTTCGAGCCGACGCCAGACATGTGCCTCTTGTCTCACGGAATGAGACCGGCAGACATCCGCAGACCATTCTCATCGACGCTCCATGCAGCGGATTGGGGGTGATGAGCCGCCGTCCGGACCTAGCGTGGCGTCTCAAGCCGCATGACCTTGCCAACCTGCGGAAAATGCAGGCAGAAATCCTCGACGCCACAGCAGCCCTTCTCAGCCGTGGGAGCAAGCTTTTGTACCTGACGTGTACGATTGACCCTTTGGAGAACGAGAGGACCATTTCCGGCTTTCTGGAGCGAAATGGACGTTTCGAGCAGCTAGGGGAATTCCGGACCGCAAACTCCGATGTGCTGAAGGAACGATTCTACGCCGCGTCGCTACGCGCGGTCCGATAATTATTTGGTAACTGTACGATCTTCTCAGCGGTCCTTGTCGGGTCGCTTGCCGTACAGTCGAACCCGCTCCACGATCTTCTCGTAGTAGGCGTCTTCCACATCCACTCGGACGGGCGTGGCGCGCGACGCATTGACGCGCGTGACCATAGCGTTGAGCTTGCGCATCTGGCGGTACCGCTCCTGCTCGTCTTCGCAGTTCTCCAGCGCCTCCACCAGATTATTGAGCTCTTTGCGCTCCTCCACCTCTTTGGGGACATGGCCTGAGTTCTTCAGAATCTTGTAGGCCATGCGCAGCTCTTCCGGCACCCAGGAGGTGTCCTCCATCTCCAAGGGCTTGCCCATGCCGGGCAGCTTTTCGAACTGGCCTTCATCGATGGCGCGCTGAATCTTGTCTTCGGCGACCTTTTCCAGGATCCACCAAACTGACTCTGACATTGCTGCTTCCTTCCGGGAACGTCTCGTACGGCGTTATGGCGTGACCAGTCCGCGGTTGGCGTCCAGCCATTCACTGATGGCCAAGGTTGCCTTGGACACAGCCTTGCTCGCAGCACTGGCCGTGGCCTGGGGAGTGATGGCGTCGACAGGCTCGCTGGCCGTGAACGTATTGATGGCGAGCATGCGCGTGTGGCGTGGCCCCCACAGCTCCACGGACAGTCGGATTCGGAACTCGGGCAGGCTGGTATTCACCAGCTGGAACTCACGGACACGGCCGCGCAGTACGGCGGCGTGCTCAAGCTCGCCGAAGTAGGGCCAGGAGACGCGATACGGCCCGGCGCATTCAAGACGGTCGCTCACGGCCTGGGTCATGATCTCCGCCGGGTTGCCCTCCCAGTACCAGACAGTCGAAGGCTGGATGACGTTGTCCTGGGCAATGAACACAGCGGTGCGATCCATGCCGGGCAGGGTGGTGAAGTCGTCGAGCATCAGCACCGGGTCTTCCAGAGTGTGACCGCCGTCCGCGCATTCCGGTGGAGCAAGCTGCAGCAGGTAGCGCTGGTTCGGCGTGCCGCAGGAAGAGAGCATGAGGGCCAGCGTGGCAAGAAGGAGTACGCCCATGACGGGACGGCGAGCGCACGGAAGCTGGCGAGTGGTCATCTGGCGGGCAGAACGATTGTGCTGTGTCATAGTCTTGGGCACCGGCTCAGGGTTTGGGCTTCGGTGGGTAGATCACTTCATAGGGGCGCTCGCGCAGGGATCGGGACAGCATGCGGATGTCGCGAGCCATGGCGTAGACCTCGTCCAGCAGACGTTCCAGTTTCGGTTGATCCACATTGAGGCTTTGCTGCAGTTGCCCGCTCAGTGTGTTGATCGAGTCGCTGACGGATTCGATCTGGGCGCGGAGATCACGGGAGAGCAGGGCGAAATTTTTGTCGACGTTGTCCAGAACCACGCCGCCCTTGTCCAGGGTGTTGGAGGCGACCTTCAGGGTGCTCTTGGCCTCCGGGCCGACGCCTTGGAACTCGGTGCGCAGCATGGTGATGAGCTCGTTCCCCTGGTTCATCAGCCGATCCGCCTTGAACAGCACCTCGCGCACGTTCTCCGTGTTCTGCTCGGAGACCAATCGCTCCAGACCGTCCGCCACGCGGTTGAATTTGGGACGTATTTCTTCGATGAACTCGCCGATGGTCGCGCCGAGCTCATTGAGCGTGGGCGTGGCCTTTGTGGGCAAGGTTGCACCAGGTTCGAGCTTTCCTCCGGCATCGCCGTTCAGGGTCAGCAGCAGGTAGTTGTCACCCACAAGGCCTTTCTGCGTGATGGAGGCCTTTGTCCCTTGGTACAGCGTAAAATCCTTCTGGATACCGAAGCCCACCACGATGATTTCCGGATGCTCGGAGTCCACGCGTATCTCCGTGACCTTGCCTACGCTCAGGCCCTCATACTTTACGGTGCGGCCCGTATCGAGATCGCGGATATTGTCGAACCGGGCGTAGTAGGTATCAAGATTTTCCCAGAACCAGTAGCCGCCGAGGGCGACGACGAAGCTGCCCAGGATGATAAGCCCGAGGACAATGGTGAAGAGCGCCTTGAGGAAGTCGTATGTGGACTGCTTTTTCGATTGCATGCGCAGGACCCCGACCAGCTGTGCAGAAGAGTATCACAGGAAATCAGGCGAATGCCGCTCGCCCGGTTCCCGCCCCAGGAACTGTTTGATGAACTCGTGTTTGGATTTTTTCAGCGCGTCGAGCCCTCCCTGAAAAAGCACGTTGCCATTGTGCAGCATTACCACGAAATCGGCGATGGCGAACAGGCTGTCCAGGTCATGGGTTACAACGACAATAGTCATATTGAATGTATCGTGCAAATCGAGGATCAGCTGGTCCAGCTCTGCGGCCGTAATGGGATCAAGCCCGGAGGTCGGCTCATCGCACAGGAGGATGTTCGGATCGAGCACAAGGGCCCGGGCCAGGCCGGCGCGTTTGCGCATGCCTCCGGAAAGCTGGCTGGGGTAGTAGTCCATGAACTTGTCCAGCCCAACCAGATTGAGCTTGATCCGGACCAGGGTCTCTATGGTTTCCTCATCCAGCTCCGTATGCTCGCGGAGCGGCAGGGCCACGTTCTCGCCCAGGGTGAGCGAGCCGAGCAGGGCGCCGTTCTGAAAAAGCACGCCCATCTCGCCGCGGAGATCGTGCCCCTGTTTCTCGTCCAGATCGAAGATGTTTCTGTCGTTGATCATGATCCGGCCGCGCATGGGGTGCTCCAGCCCCAGGATATGGCGGAGCAGGGTGGACTTGCCACCGCCGGAGCCGCCGAGGATGACCGAGATCTTGCTGGCAGGCAGAACAACATCCACGTGCTCGAGCACGATGTTATCGCCGTAGCCGAGCTTGAGATTGTCCAGAACAATGTCCGGCGCCCGGTTGAGATATGTGGTGGTTTCTTCAGAAGGCATAGCTCAGGGTCGTGAAGTAGAGGTCGAGAAGGATGATGATGAAGATGGATTGGACCACGGACTTGGTGGTCCGTCGGCCCACATCGGCAGCGCCTTCTTTTGCCAGGAATCCCTGCCAGCAGCAGATAATGGTAATGGCCAGACCGAAGCCCAGGCTTTTGACCAGACCAGCGGTGAGATCGCTGAACCGCAGGAAGCTCGCTGTCTGCGCAAAATAGGTTTTGTAGCTGATGCTGAGGAAGGTGCCGGAGTAGAGCATGCCGGAGTTGATGCCCACGAAGTCGGCCCAGACGGTGAGCACAGGCAGCATGATGATCATGGCCAGAAGCTTCGGCACCACGAGAAAGAGAACAGGGTCGATACCGATGACGTTGAGCGCGTCGATCTCTTCCGATATCTGCATGGTGGCGATTTCGGCCGTGAAGGCGGCTCCGGATCTGCCAGTAATGACCACGGCGGTGAGGAGGGGGCCCAGCTCGCTGATGATGATGACGCCGACAAGGTTGGCCACATAGCTGGTCGCACCAAACCGTTCCAGCTGATTGGCGGCGTGCAGGGCGAGGATGACGCCGACGCAGAAGGCGATGATGGTGACGATGGCGATGGAGCCCGCACCCACCTGCGCCATATTTCGCCACACCTGCCACAGGTAGAACCGTTTCTTCTGGGTCAGCAGTCGCGGCGTGCTCTTGAGCAGGCAGTTGATGAGCCAGGAAAGTGTGTGCAGCTCCTCTCGTATGCGGGTCATACGCCGAACAGCCTCGCTACCTGGGTCAGGTCGAAAACTTTTTTCACATCCGGAGTAATCTCTGAGATGATCATCTTCCTGCCTTTTTCGTGGAGCTTCCTGTTGATCTCGATAAGCAGGGCAAGACCGGAGCTGTCGAGGTAGGTAAGCCGGCTCAGGTTGAAGGCAACATCATCGCTGGTGGCTTCCAGGCGGGGAAAGAGCTCTTTTCTGAGCTTAGACGCGATCGTGTAGTCGATCTCGCCAATGATCCAGATGACACCGCTCTTGTCCACTTCCAGGTTCCAGATCTCTTTGCCCTCTGCCGACATTTCCGAGTTCTCCTCTAAAAATGTTTCACGGGAAACATTACCGTCGCCAAATCTCCAGCACCGTCACGTCGTCATTCTGCGTTCCATCGCATGCCCACTCCTCGATGTGGGTCATGACAGCGTGCCCGCGAGGACAGCTCCCCATGCAGCGCAGCGATTCATGAAGCCGATTCGATCCAAAGAACGAACCGTCCGTCTGCCTGGCTTCTGTTACGCCATCCGTGACAAAGACCAGCGATGATTCAGCACCAAGGGTAACGGCCACCTTGGTAAAGCTCGTGTCCTCCTCGATGCCGATGGGGAGACCTCTCAGCCCTTCGATCTCGCGCAGGCCTGTACCATCAACATATATGGGCGGGAGGTGCCCGCCGGAAGACATTATGACGTTTCCGCTATCGGGCCAGAATCTGGCCAGGGCGATGGTTGCGAACAGCTCGCCGTGGAATACGTCTATCATGCGCATATTGAGTTGCGAGAGAATATCCTGGGGTGCATCCACACGTGAGCAGATAGTCCTGAGATGCGTCCACAAGGATGTGGCGACAAGGGCCGCGGGAAGCCCCTTGCCCGAGACATCGACCACGGCGAGAATGAAGCTGCCGTCCTCCATGGGCACGCAGTCGTAGAAATCTCCGCCTACATGGATGGCCGGTCTGGTCTTGGCCCAGATGCCGGTATTTGCACCCAGGTCCGGCAGGCGCGGCAGGAAGTTTTCCTGGATACTGGCGGCCACATCGAGCTGTGCGCGCAGGCGTTCCTCGCGCAGCATGGCCTCCAGCATCTGCGCACGGAGCAGAGCCACAGCGGCCAGGTCGGCAAAGCTCTGCAGCACGTCCAGGTCATCCTGATCAAAGTTATCCCGGTTCTTGGCGTTCACCACCTGCACCACGCCTAGGAGATCGTCTTTGTTGGTAATAGGCACGCAGATCAGGGAGCGGGTGGTAAAGCCGGATGTTGTATCCGACTGCTTGAAAAAGCGATCGTCGCGGTAGGCGTTGTCGATGATTAGCGGCTTGCGCGTTTCGGCCACAACGCCGGCGATTCCCTGGCCCAGCTTGAACTCCATACCACTCTGCATGAGCTCGCGCGCCGTGTCCTGGGAGTCGTTGAGGGCCAGGGTAAACTCCAGCACGCCTTTTTCCGGCTTGTAGAGCAGGATGGAGGCGCCTTCGGCGCAGGTGACGTCCTGTGCCAGGCGGAGCAGGGTGGGCAGCAACTCCTCAAGAGACTCGATATGCGCAAGGGCAGTGTTCGCCTCAATCAGGCCCTTGAGCCTGTCGGCGCGTGTATAGTCGTGAGGAGTCGAAGCCCGGGTCATGACGAAGCGCCTTCCTTCTCGCTCAGCCAGGTAACAATCTCCGGTGCATGGCCGTAGCGGATGGCGTTGATCAGCGCTTCCTGCGTGGTGGTTGCCGTGCCGACCTCGCCGATGACGTTGCCGGCGGCGTAGTTGGCCAGCAAGGCTGCGGTGAGCAGATCGTGCCCGGCCGCGAGGCTGACGCCCAGCGTCGCGATCACGGTATCGCCTGCGCCTGTCACATCGAACACACGCTTTGCCACGGTTGGGAAGTGGAAGACCTCCGAGGGCGTGTCAAACAGCGCCATGCCGTTGGGGCCCAGGGTGATAAGCACGTGCTCGCAGGCAAGCTGGCGGAAGATGGATGCGCCGGTGCGGAGAACATCCACACGGCTTTCGAACTGCAGCCTGTGGGCTGCCTCCAGAGCTTCCTTGGAGTTGGGAGTAACGCAGTAGGCGCCTTTGTAAAGGTTGAAGTTCTTGAGCTTGGGATCGACAAGGACCTTGGGAGGGCGATCCTGCGCCAGCACCAGCGCGCGGAAGGCGTCCATGAACTCCATGGTCACGAGGCCCTTGCCGTAATCCGAAAGAACGATGACCTCGAACTCGTCGATGATCTCGGCGATGGCGTTGAGCACGCCCCTGGTCTGCTCGAGGGTCAGCGGTTTGGATATCTCCTTGTCCACACGGGCCACCTGCTGGTTCTGAGCAATGATACGCGTCTTGATGGTGGTAGGGCGGTCGTCCACGCTGACAAGGCTGCCTTCAAGCTCCTCCATGGCCACAAGCTGGCGCAGGTTCTCGGCGTTGTCATCAGAACCGGTCACCCCGATAAGGTAGGGATCGCCGCCGAGACGCGCGATATTAAGCGCCACGTTGCCGGCGCCGCCCAGGAGCAGATGTTCGGATTTGACAGTAACAACAGGGACCGGAGCCTCGGGAGAGATGCGCTCCACGTTGCCCACCAGGTAGTGATCGAGCATGAGATCGCCGACCACGAGAACCTGACTCCCGTTGAGGCTGCCCAGAGACGCGATAAGAGCATCACGATCGACGTTTTTGCGAGACATCAGGATACTCCAAGTTTTTTCAGGAAGATATCGAGCTGGTCACGGCTGGAGTAACGAATGGAGATACGGCCGGTGTCCTCCGAACCGGATATGGAGACTTTGAACTGGTATTCCTCTGAGATACGGCTGGCGTAGGAGTGCAGCTCTCGCGGTGTTTCTGCTGCTTTCATGGGCTTTTTCTTCTTGCGGGCAGGGGCATGGCCGCCGCCGTCCAGACTGGGCAGCTCGCCGTTCTCCTTCCAATAGGAGACGGCTTCTTCCACCTGGCGAACAGAGACGCCGTACTCGAGAATCCAGGCCAGCAACGCCTCCTGGCTGTCGCTATCCGTGACGCCAAGCAGTGAGCGGGCATGGCCGCCGCTGACCTGGCCTTCCATCACAAGGTTGATGATGTGGTCCGGCAGCTGAAGGAGCCGGAGCGTGTTCGCCACGGCAGGGCGGCTTTTTCCAACCTTGCGCGCAAGGTCTTCTTGCGACAGATTGAGCCTGTCCTGGAGCTGCTTGAGTCCGAGCGCCTCTTCGATGATGTTCAGATCCTCCCGCTGGAGGTTCTCCACAATGGCTATGGTCAGGCTCTGCTCGTCATCAAGCTCGCGGACAAGGCAGGGAATGTCCTGAAGGCCGGCCATCTTGGCTGCACGCAGACGGCGTTCGCCGGCCACGAGCTCGAAGTGTCCGGGGCTGGAGTCCGGTGCGGTTCGCACCAGTATAGGCTGCAGAACGCCCTGGTTACGGATGGATTCTGCAAGCTCTGCAAGCGCTTCCTCGGAGAACTCCTTGCGCGGCTGGAACGGGTTCGGAACAATGGAAGCGACAGGAATAGTTTTAACCTCGACATCAGTGGGTTGCTCGTTGAAACCTTTGAGCAGGGCATCCAGTCCTTTGCCGAGGCCACGTGAAGTATGAGCCATACGGTGCTCCTTGACAGACGAAGTCGAAAGACTACTTGTCAGACATCAGTGAACATAAACCGGAGACTTTCATGAACACAAAGACGACTCCGTTGACCAAGTTATATGATGAAAAAAAACAATTCCTCGGTGTGCTTCTGAGCCCGGAGTTTTGGGAAGAAGCGAAGTCCGTGATACAGCCGCTCCTGGACAAGCAGGACGAGGCGCAGGAATCGGAAGCTCCCGAACCCATTGGCGACTGGAAAATGTTGCTGGATTACTGGGACTTCCAGTATCCGCCGGATACGCGTGTAGAGTGCGAAGCGTGCGGCAATACAACCGAGGATTGGACCAAGCCGGAAGGGAAAACGTTCCGGCTCAAGGCGGCGAATCTTGGCGGGCTGGTGAACTTCCAATGCATGAACTGCCGTGCGCGTGTGATCAAACGTCACTTCAAGGATCATTATCGATTCGAGTGCCATCCGTACGCGCCTGCCAAAGTTAAGCCGTAACCGTCCTCACGCTGCAATCGCGGGCGCCTTGCGCGTTACCACTTCCTTGGCCAGGGAGAGGTACGCCTCGGCGCCTTTTGATTTGATATCGTACGAAAGGATGGTCATTCCGTAGCTGGGGGCTTCGGAAAGCCGGACGTTCCTGGGAATGATCGTCTCGAACATCTTGTCCGGGAAGCATTTCCGCACTTCCTTTTTCACCTGCCGCGAGAGCTTGTTACGCACATCGTACATGGTGAGCAGCACGCCGAGGATGGTGAGTCTCGGGTTCAGTCGTGCGCGGACCTGTTCGTAGGTGTTAAGCAGCTTGGCGATGCCTTCCAGGGCGTAGTACTCGCACTGGAGCGGTATGAGCAGCTCCCGCGCGGCGCACAAGGCATTCAATGTCAGCAGGCCCAGGGAAGGGGGGCAGTCGAGGATGATGAAATCGTACTCATCCTCGATGCTCCGGAGAACGTCCTGCAGAAAGTACTCGCGGCCTATTTTGTCGATGAGTTCGATCTCCGCACCGACGAGGTCCTGCGAGGCGGGAATGAGCCAAACAAACGGCGAGGATGTTTCCATAACAGCTTCAGACGCCTTGTCCGGCTCAAAGAATACCGAGTAGAGTGAGAGCGGCGCGTTATCGCCATCGACACCGAGTCCGCTGCTGGCATTGGCCTGCGGATCGCAGTCGATTACGAGAACTTTTTTTTCCATCACGGCAAGCGAAGCGGCAAGATTGACAGAGGACGTGGTCTTGCCCACTCCGCCTTTTTGGTTTGCTACAACAATTTTACGCGCCACAGAGGCCTCCCTCGTTGTCATGTTTCACATGAAACATGGGTGTGCAGATCAGTACCTGTGCGACTGATGGCAGTAGGTCTGCGCATCGTTCAGGGATTCGACGATCTGTATGGCGTTGCCCAGCTCGCCCTTGTTGACTGCGTGGTGAAGTTGGTTCGCCATGTAGTTGAAGTCTTCAAAATCGTCCGCCCAGTCTTCCCTCGTAAATGTCGACATCCGCTTCACAAGGCGGATAAACTCGTTCACGTCGTCCAAAGAGGGCATCTCGCCGGACTTGGCGCTTTCTTCAATGCTCTGAAAGCATTGATCCATCAAAACTTTAACTTGCTTGAAATTCATACGAGCGGATCTCCGGAATGAAATCGTAGGGCTGTTCGTACATTCACTAGCTAGTTGATGGTTGATAGACGTGTCAACTGCCGGGGCTTATTTGCCGTAGTATTCTCGAAACCACGAAACAAAATTCGAGACCCCGAGGGTCAAGTCCGTATGCGGCCGGAAGCCGACATGGTTGAACAAATCATCAATGTCCGCATACGTCTCGGGAACATCGCCTGGCTGCAGCGGCAGATAGTTCTTTTGCGCCTGCATGCCAAGACATTCTTCGATGGTTGCGATGAAATCTTCCAGGCTGACGCTGTTGTTGTTGCCGATGTTGAAAATCTTGAACGGCGCAGGGCTGGAAGCAGGATCGGGGCTCCGGCCGTTCCAATCCGGGTTGGGCGTTGCCGGCTTTTTGGTGACCCGGGCCACACCCTCCACAATGTCATCGATATACGTAAAGTCGCGGCGCATCTTGCCGTGGTTGAAAACGTCGATGGGATCGCCACGTAATATCTTGTCCACAAAGAGAAAAATAGCCATATCCGGCCGGCCCCACGGTCCGTACACCGTAAAGAAACGAAGCCCGGTGGAAGGAATGCCGTACAGGTAGCTGTACGTGTGCGCCATCAGCTCGTTGGATTTCTTGGACGCCGCGTACAGGCTGATGGGGTGGTCCACATTGTGGCGCACGCTGTACGGCATGAGCGTGTTCAGCCCATAGACCGAGCTGGACGAGGCGAATACGAGATGTTTCAGCTCCTTGGAGTTGCGGCAGCCTTCCAGAATGTAGAAAAAGCCATCCAGGTTGGAGCGAACATAGTCCTCCGGATGGGTGATGCTGTGGCGTACGCCGGCCTGGGCAGCGAGGTTTATGACATGGGTAAACGAAAACTCCTGGAACAGGGCGAGCACATCACCACCGTTGGCCATGTCGATTTTGCGAAAGATAAAGGAATCGTAGAGAGCGAGGCGTTCGAGACGGGCCTGCTTCAAGGCGACATCGTAGTAATCGTTGAGGTTATCTATGCCGACCACTTCGGCGCCTTCACGCAGAAAGTATTCGCAGACGTGGTAGCCGATGAAACCGGCGGCGCCGGTGACGAGAATGCGCATGGCCTATCCTTTGGGAAAAAGCGTGTGGGATAAATATACGTACAGCAGACACCAGAGTTTTTAGAAAAAAAAAGTAAAGAAAGAAAGTAACGGGCGGTCGCAAATGTCGCAAACCGCCCGTTCCAAAGAAAGAAAAAGATCTATTCCGGTTTTTTTACCAGGCTGAGCAGGTCGAGTGGTAGCGGAATAATGGTGGTGCTGCCCTCGGAGCTCATCTCGACCAGGGTTTGCAGGTATCGCAACTGCAACGCCTGGGGATGGGCGGAGATAATCTCGGCCGCCTCGGAAAGCCGCTTGGACGCCTGGAACTCGCCTTCGGCGTTGATGACCTTGGCGCGGCGGTCGCGTTCCGCCTCGGCCTGCCGGGCCATGGCGCGCTGCATTTCCTGCGGCAGGTCGATGTGTTTGACCTCAACGCTGATGACCTTGATGCCCCACGGATCGGTTTGTTCGTCCAGAATGGTCTGGATCTCATTGTTGATCTTGTCGCGATGGGCAAGGATCGTATCAAGCTCCACACCGCCGCAGACTGAACGCAGGGTGGTCTGGGCAAGCTGCGACGTGGCGTAGAGGAAGTCCTCGACCTCTATAATGGCTTTCACCGGATCGATCACCCGGAAGTAGACGACCGCATTCACCTTGATGGAGACGTTATCGTAGGTGATGACGTCCTGATTGGGCACGTCGAGCACAAGCACGCGCAGGCTGGTCTTCACCATACGGTCGATGATGGGAATCAGGATGATGAGCCCGGGACCTTTCGCGCCGATAACGCGTCCCAACCGGAAGACGACGCCGCGTTCATACTCTCGAAGGATCTTGAGCGCAGCGACAAGGAACAGCACGACGATGGCAATGATGATGCCGACACCTGAAAAAGGCATGACGGACTCCTATGGCTTCGGTTCGACAGTGAGCGTGAGGCCATCCACGCGTATAATCTGAACAATATCACCAGTTGAGACGAATATGGGCTCCTTGGAGACGGCGTTCCATATCTCGCCGCGCAGGAAGACCTTGCCTTGTGCTCCGTTCCAGGACCGCACAGTGGCGGCGGTGCCGATAAGCACCTTGTCCCCCTGGCGTGGTTTTCTGAGCTGTGCCTTGCCCACCAGGTACAGCACCACGCTTACAAAGCCAGCCAGCAGCAGTACGGTGGTCAGGATGGAGGAAAGGGGCAAAACAAAGCCCGTGCCCTCCTTGAAGAGGATTGTGGAGCCGATAAACAGGCTGAGGAGGGCGGCGATGCTCAGCAGTCCGTAACTCGTTATGAAGACTTCGAGCACAAGCAGGATGAGCGAGAAAAGGATGAGCAGAATGCCGGCAGCGTTGGTTGGCAGGATGGACAACGCATAGAGCGCCAACAGCAGGAAAAGGCCGCCCACCACGCCGGGGAAGACAGCGCCTGGGTGCGAGACCTCGAAGAACAGGCCGGCGATGCCGCCGAGAAAAAGGAAGTAGGCAATTTGCGGATGCAAGAGCCAGGCAAGGAATGAGTAGCGGAAGCCGGGTTCGTATGGAATGAGGTCGATAGACTCGGCGGTAAAGCGGAGATCGCCTTGATTAGTGCTGATTCCGCGCGCTCCAGCCTGTTGCAGGAAGTCCAGAGGGCTGTCGGCCAGAATCTCCACGACGTGGTCCATCACCGCTTCCGTGGCCGTGATGGAGTCCGCCTCCTCGACAGCCTTGGCGTACCACTCGTAATTGCGGTCCTTGCGCCGGGCCAGGCTGCGCAGCAGGCTGAGTATGTCGTTCTGGACCTTGCGCGCCATGGTGCCGTTGATGTCGCCGCCGCTCATGGAAACAGGTGAGGCGGCGCCGATAGTGGACTGCGGGCTCATGCCGGCGAGATCGGATGCGGCCACGATAAAGACGCCGGCGCTGGCGGCATGGGCTCCGGCCGGTCCTACCCAGACCAGGAAAGGCACCGGCGAGCCGAGCATGCACTTGATCATCGTCCGGGTGGAGCTTACCAGACCGCCAGGCGTGTCCAGACGCACCAGAATCAGCTCGTAGTTGTCGTCTCTGGCGGTTTCGATGGCCTGATCAAAGAGATCGGCCTGGATGGGGCTGATGCCGCCGTCGAGCTCGACGTAGAGGACGCGAGTCTGCGATATGGTTTGGTTAGCAGCGGTGGAGGCGTTTGCCCAAGCGAGCAGCAACACGCACATGCCGAGTAGCGAAGCGCACCAGAAGCATTTTTTGAAGGCGGCGTGACTGCAGTTGGCCATGCTGGAGCCCCGAGCTATGTTCGATGGTGGAAGGGGCTTCAGTATAGCAAATACGGCTCAGGATTCAATGCGTAAGGCGTAACGAACGCGCTGGATCAGAGCGTTGAGGGCGTCGCGGTCCTCCACAAGGCTCTCGCGCAGCGGTGGCAAAAAGTGGAACGTGTAGCCGTGGTACTCTCGAGGTGAAGGGGCATAGACCTCGCCGGGGAACAGTCGTCCGAAAAGCTCCGGTCCGAAGCAGAGCACAGTGGAGACGCCTGCCTGTGCAAGGCCGCGGAGGAACTGCGTCTCGTCGTACACGAGTTGATCGCCCTGCAGGGCGGCAGCCGGCCAGAAGGCCACGGCGCCGGAAGGCATGTTCACCTTGAGCCGCAGCTTCTGCAGAATGGTCCGGCGGTGTCCGGACGACTTGCCGGCCATGTCCAGGCCGAGCTCCCAATAGGTCCAAATGCACTGGGGCGAGGCAGGAAGCTTCTCGGCATAGCAGTCCCAGGGGTGGGGCCACGCCTGGCCGGAGGCCGATGCAGAGCCGGAGGCAGGGGGCGTATTGGGATGAGGGGCAGGCTGCGGTTGTGATTGTGTAGATGCCTGCGGTGATGCCGAACAAGAATCTTGAGTTGAAGAAGCTCGGTTGGTTGTATACTGCGGTTGATCTGCAACCGTATCGTTCACCGCAATATTCTGCGAGCTGTGCGACTGGGCATCCAGGCCGCTGCTCGAAGCCGGAGAAGGTGCGGATTCAGCCCCTCGGCCGGGCTCTGGCTGAAGCTCTGACGCAGGCGCGCACTCGGGTCGGAGCAGGTACTCCAGGCCGGCGTCGTGCCAGGTGCGGTAGCGCTCGGCAAGGGTCAGAGAAGAGAAAGCCAATCGAGCAGCCTCCAGGCAACCTCTGTTTTCGGAAGCGTGGGCCAGCTTTCCTCGCGGCCGTTGGCATCGATGACGGTGACCTCATTGGTGGGCGCGGCAAAGCCTGCCCCGGGCGTCAGAACATGGTTGGCCACGATAATGTCCATGCCCTTGCGCTCGCGCTTCTCACGCGCAAGCTGGGCCAGGTCACCGGTTTCGGCCGCAAAGCCGATAATGCGCTGCCGTACGTGCCGGGTGTTGGACAACGCGGCTATAATGTCCGGATTGGCGGAGAACTCCACCTGCAATGGCTCACCGGTCTTCTTGAACTTCGTCTCGCCGTATGGTTTGGGGGCGAAGTCAGCCACGGCGGCCGTACAGACGGCCACGTCGGCGCTGGGCCAAATGTCCGTTGCGGCCTCGTGCATCTCGACGGCAGAGGTCACGGAGATGCGGTGGATGCCCGGCGGCAGCCACAGGGATACAGGGCCGCAGATGGCCGTGACATCCGCGCCGCGCAGCCAGGCGGCCACGGCAATGGACGCGCCCATGGTGCCGGAGGACGGGTTGGACCAGAAGCGGACAGGGTCGAAGTACTCCCGCGTGGGCCCCAGCGTGACAAGGACGCGCGTGCCGGAAAGGTCCTGCGGGCTCAATGCCTTGAGGCCGTGCAGGAAGATGAGCTCGTGCCGGGCAAGCCGGCCCGTGCCCATGTCGCCGCAGGCGACCTCCCCACTGTCGGGCGCCAGGCAGATCATGAAGCGCTCCTGGAGCTTCTGCCAATTCTCCTGCACCGCCGGGTTCAGCCACATGTTGGGGTTCATGGCCGGTGCGACGATGATGGGACCGGGATGAGCCAGGACCTGGCAGCTCACCACATCATCAGCCAGGCCGTAAGCCAGCTTGGCCAGGATGTTTGCGGTTGCCGGCGCTATGGCGTAGCAATGGGCTCCCTGCCCGGGGGCGAGGTGCGCGTAGACGTTGTCGCCCGCGGGGAAGAGCTTCGTATCGACGGGGTCGGCGCCCAGGGCCTGCATGGACAGGGGCGTGACGAACTCCTGCGCGCTCTCGGTCAGGCTCGCGCCCACCTGGATTCCGGCGCGCTTCCAGTCACGCAGCAGATCAAGCGCTTTGAAGGCGGCTATGCTTCCGGTCACGCCCAGGTGGATGCGGCGGTCACGGAAACCGGTGAAAGTGAGATGGCTGTCCACGATAGTCGCGCCGTTACGGGGTCAGGGGCTGCTCGGAAAAGGACGAGGACGACGGGGAGCCCATGGGGTCGGAGTAGCCGTTGGCGCGGGGCGTAACCCAGATTTCCATCTGCGTGGAGAACTGACCGTCGGTCATGGTGACTATGCAGTAGCGGCCCGGCTTCTCGAAGACCAGGATGGTCCGGGAGCTCTTGATGGCGCTGCGCATGGTCCAGTTTTCGCGGGCCATGTTGTTGATGTAGTAGTTGCGCAGCGACTGGATCTCGACCTTGCCCTTGAAAACCATGACGCCGCTGCGTTCGGTGGGCGTTTCCAGGATAAAGGATTCGTCGCCCTGGAGCGACATCTCCTGCGGGACCGGAATGTCGTCGAAATCGTAGTAGTTATCCATGGTCTGCGGCTGGGGAGCCACCTCGGAAGGTTCGCTAGTAGTAGAGGACGAGCCGGATTTCTGGAAATACGAGCAAGCCGGCAGGGAGAGAAGCAGACCGGCGAGCAACGCGACGAGCAATGGTCCGAAATGGCGATGGTTCATGAAGACCTCCATGGAATCTGCGGGCATGAAAACGACGCATGCGCACGAGAAAAGCGTTTGATTTTTGGACTATATAGTATGGACAACGCTGGTTGGCAACACTCTGACACAGGGCAGATGCTTAAGCGGAGTCTGAAAACGGCTTCAATGAATCAATGTTAATTTGGCGATTATATATGATTTGTATCAGGTTTGGGAATCTGGAGTTTCGAGACAAATGAACGAGTTTGATTTGGATGCGTACGATTTCGAGCTGCCCCAGGAGTGCATAGCCACGCACCCCACGGCAGAACGAAGCGCATCGCGTTTATTGGTTGTGGACCGCGCGAGCAAAGTCCTTACAGATGAGCAAACGAAAGACGTGGCCTCGCTGCTGCCCAAGGGCGCACTGCTGGTGGTCAACGATACCCGCGTGGTGCCGGCGCGTTTGCACGGCCGGCGGGATACCGGCGGCAAGGTGGAGTTCCTGCTGCTCACGCCCATTCCGTGCATGGACGTGCGCGCTATCCATGACGGCTGGTCGGCCGCGGACGTCGAAGGGCTGGTGAAGTCCAGCAAGGGTCCCAAGCCTGGCGAGCGCATCCCGCTGGGCACGGGCGTGGCCATGGTCATGGGCGAGAAGGGCGAGTTCGGCCGAAGCCATGTAACCATGGAGTGGCAGGGCGATCTGGCGGCCAGACTGGAAGAGAATGGGGAGATGCCGCTGCCGCCGTATCTGGGTCGCGCTCCGGAGGACTCGGACAGCCGGCGCTACCAGACCGAGTTCGCCAGGGCGGAGAAGGCCGGGTCCGTGGCCGCGCCTACGGCCGGTCTGCATTTTGACGCCGGCATCCGCGCCAGCCTGGAGGATGCGGGCATCGAGATCGCCACGGTAAGCCTGTACGTGGGCTACGGCACCTTCAGCCCGGTGCGGGCGCAGGATATCCGCGAGCATGTGATGCACGCCGAGTTCGCCGAGCTCACGGCCGAGACGGCCGAGCAGATTCGTCGGGCCAAGGAACAGGGCCGGCCGGTTATCCCTGTGGGCACCACCAGCCTGCGCACACT
Organism: Oceanidesulfovibrio marinus; assembly: GCF_013085545.1. Taxonomy (NCBI): domain Bacteria; kingdom Pseudomonadati; phylum Thermodesulfobacteriota; class Desulfovibrionia; order Desulfovibrionales; family Desulfovibrionaceae; genus Oceanidesulfovibrio; species Oceanidesulfovibrio marinus. The sequence goes on along the minus strand of NZ_CP039543.1, from coordinate 3,233,866 downwards.
GGAGGGGGCCTACGCCGCCACCGGCGATATCGCGCCGTTCAGGGGTTGGATAGACATCTTCATCAAGCCGCCGTACACACCCATGGTGGCGGACGGTTTGTTTACAAACTTTCACCTGCCCAAATCATCGCTGTTCATCCTGGTGAGCGCGCTTGCCGGAAGGGAGTTTATGCAACGCGCCTATGCGCATGCCCGCGACAGCGGGTACCGTTTTTTCTCCTATGGCGACGCTATGCTTATTCTGTAACAAAACCGGATGGATAGGCGTGCAGATATGAAAAACTTTGCCGCATGAGTGTTTTTAACGTAATGTTGCGGCCCCGTAAGAATTGGGAATCAACGACCAATGCATGGAGGTAGCATGGCCCGCGTGACCATACTCGATGAACGGTGCAAGGGTTGTATGCTCTGCACCACGGTCTGCCCCAAGGATGTCCTGGCGCAGTCCGATCGCTTCAACCAGCAGGGGTACAAGGTCGTGGAGGTCGTGGACGAGGAATCGTGCACGGGTTGCACAGCTTGCGCCATGATCTGTCCGGATTACGCAATCCGGGTCTACAAGCCGGTCAAGCCCAAGGCGAAAGCCGAATCCAAGGAGGCAGGACAATGAGCTCCGCGCGAGACGGCGAACGTATATTCATCAAAGGCAACGAGGCCGTGGCGCACGGCGCCCTGGCCGCCGGTTGCCGTTGCTACTTCGGCTATCCCATCACGCCGCAGAACGACATTCCGGAGCTGCTCTCCTCGCTCATCCCGGCCGCCGGCGGCCAGTTCGTCCAGGCGGAAAGCGAGGTGGCGGCGGCCAACATGCTGCTGGGCGCGGCTTCGTGCGGCGTGCGCGCGTTCACCTCGTCGTCCAGCCCGGGCATATCCCTCATGCAGGAGGCCATCTCCTACATGGCCGGCTCGCAGCTGCCCGGCGTCATCGTGAACATGGTGCGCGGCGGCCCCGGCCTGGGCGATATCGGTCCTTCCCAGGGCGACTACTTCCAGGCGGTCAAGGGCGGCGGCCACGGCGACTATCGCCTTTTTGTGCTCGCGCCGGCCACCTGCCAGGAAGCATATGATTTCATGATCGAGGCGTTCCACCTAGCTTTCAAGTACCGCAACCCGGTCATGGTGCTGGGCGATGCGATCCTCGGCCAGATGAAGGAGCCCGTGACCACGTGGACGCCGGCTGCCGGTGATCCGCTCTATCACGACGACACCGAGGGCGCCGAGTGGCGCCTGGAAGGCAAGGGCGAACGCCCGGCGCGGCTGCTCAAATCCTTGTATCTGGAGGAGGGCGCCCTGGCGACCCACAACAGGATGCTCGTGGCCAAGCACGAGTCCATGGAGCAGGACGCCCGCGCCGAGGAGTTCCTCTGCGACGACGCCGAGCTGATCGTCGCGGCCTTCGGCTCCATCGGCCGCATCGTCAAGTCCACGGTGCGCAACCTGCGCGCAAAGGGCCACAAGGTCGGCCTGTTCCGGCCCATCACCCTGTTCCCCTTCCCCACGAAGCAGATCGACGCGCTGGCCGCACAGGGCAAGCGCTTCCTGACCATCGAGCACAACACGGGCCAGATGGTCGACGACGTGCGGCTGGCCGTACGTCACCACGCCGACTCCGCGTTCTTCGGCTGCATGCCCGGCGATCTGCCGAGCCCCGAGGACTTCGTGGAACCCATCCTCAACGTTTTGGAGGGCAAGTAGCCATGGCTGAAGTGCTTGAAAAAGAAGCCTTTGTCCTTCCCGAGAATATTGTCGACCGCGGCAGCCACTACTGCCCCGGCTGCCATCACGGCATCGCGCATCGACTGGTGGCGGAGTGCCTGAGCGAGCTCGGCCTGGTGGACGAGACCATCTGCGTCAGCTCCATCGGCTGCTCGGTCTTCATCTACAACTACATCGACATGGACACCATCGAGGCGCCGCACGGCCGCGCGCCTGCAGTGGTCACCGGCGTGAAGCGCGCCCGGCCCGACAAGTTCGTCTTCTCTTACCAGGGCGATGGCGACCTCGCGTCCATCGGCCTTGCCGAGTCCGTGCACTGCGCCAACCGCGGCGAGAAGGTCTCCATCGTGTTCGTGAACAACACGGTGTACGGCATGACCGGCGGCCAGATGGCCCCGACCACCATGATCGGCCAGAAGACCACCACCTGCCCCGGCGGCCGCTGCGAGGACAGGGAAGGTTCGCCCATGAAGATGGCCGAGCTGATGGCCTCTCTGGGCGGCACGGCTTTCTCCGCGCGGGTAGCCACCAACAATATGAAGAACATCGTGAGCGCCAAGCGCGCGATCATGAAGGCCTTCCGCTGCCAGACGGAAGGGCACGGCTTCGGCTTTGTGGAGCTGCTTTCGGCCTGCCCCACCAACTGGCGCATGACCCCGGTGGCGGCCAACGAGCGGGTGGAGAAGGAGATGATTCCCTACTTCCCCCTCGGAACCTACAAGGACTTCGAATAAGGAGCAGCCATGAGCCTTTATCAGGACGTGATCATAGCCGGCTTCGGCGGCCAGGGCGTCATGCTCATCGGCAATCTCTTGGCCTACGCCGCCATGGGAGCGGGCAAGAACGTGACGTATATGCCGGTCTACGGCCCGGAGATGCGCGGCGGCACAGCCAACTGCACCGTGGTAATCTCCGAGGATGAGATCGGCTCGCCGCTGATCCGCCGGCCCAAGAGCCTGATCATCATGAACCGGCCTTCCCTGGATAAGTTCCAACCCATGGTCCAGGACAACGGCGTTGTAGTTATCAACTCCTCGCTCATTGACGAGGATCTGGCCGACAGAATGCGCACCAAGCCGGTGTTCGTGCCGTGCAACGACATCGCGGACAAGATCGGCAACCTGCGCATGGCCAATATGGTGGCCCTGGGCGCGTATACCCAAGCCACAGGCGTGCTGCCTCTGGAGGCGGTGCAGAAAAGTCTGGAGAAGGTCATTGCCAAGCATTACGCGCACCTGATTCCCAAGAACGCTGATGCACTGGCCGCCGGCGCCGAGCATGCGGCCAGGCAGATGGAGACGGCGTAATAGGAGGCATTTACAATGCCCAAAGACGATGGTGACGTTCTTGTTCCGGAACGGGTGTGCGGGCTCATCGGGCACCCGGTGCGCCACAGCATGGGCCCGGCGCTGCACAACTGGGCGCTGCAACGCGCGGACCTGCCATGGGTCTACATGGCCTGGGACGTGGCCCCGGACGACCTGGGCCGGATGATGGACGCCGTGCGCCTGCTGCCGATCGCCGGCCTGTCCGTGACCATCCCGCACAAGGTGGCGGTGATGGAGTATCTGGACGGCGTGAGCGAGCGTGCGCGCAAGGTGGGCGCCGTGAACACCCTGCACTGGCATGGCACCAAGCTGTTGGGCGAGAACACGGATGTAGACGGCTTCCTGGCTCCGCTGGAGGCCATGGGCAAGGCGTTCGACTCAGCCATGGTGCTGGGAGCCGGCGGCGCAGCCCGCGCCGCCCTTACCGCGCTACAACATCTGGGCATCCCGGACATTCGTATTACGAATCGTACACGGAGCAAGGCGGAGGCTCTGGCCGCCGACTTCGGCGTGGATGTCGTGGATTGGGAAGCACGCACCAAGAGCCCGGCGGCCCTGCTCGTGAACACGACATCTTTGGGCATGAGCGGAGACCACGTCGAGGATACGCCGTGGCCGGCCGAGGCGTTTCCGGCGGAGTGCACGGCCTATGACATCGTGTACAACCCGTTGCGCACTCGCTTCCTGCGTGAGGCGCGCGACGCCGGCTGCGCGGTGGTGGACGGCCTCAACATGTTCGTCCACCAGGGCCTTGCCCAGTTCAGACTGTGGACAGGGCAGAGCTTCCCCGCGGACCTGGCCCGGACCCTGCTTCTGGAGCAGCTTCGCGGTTGATCCGGCCGGCAGAATCCGTGGTTTGACCAGCGCGGCGTTAGTGCGGCGCACTACTGAGAGTAAAAACAAAGGGCCGTCGGAAATCCGGCGGCCTTTTATTGTGTCTGGAAGTCGGGATGAATCAATCGGATGTAAGCTGGATGGAGTCTCCGGGCATGAGCGTGGAGCTGCGGTCCAGATTGTTCCAGGCGAGCAGGTCCTTGGGCGAGAGCTTGAAGCGCCGTGCAATGGACCAGATGGTGTCTCCGGAAGACACGGTGTAGGTTGAGCCGGACGAGTTGGTGGCTACGCGGGTGGCGTGCTCTTTCTTGGCCTGGCCGGGAATCACGATCTCCTGGCCGGCGCGCAACGAACGGGCCGACTTCAGGTTGTTGGCGGCCATCAAAGTCTTGACCGGCACGCCGAAGTGGCGCGACAGGGAGTAGAGCGTGTCGCGATGCTGCACGCGATAGGTGCCGCCGCTGCCCGTAGTAACCTTGTTGTCGGAGTCGTTGGAGGCCACCGCGGTGTGGGAGCCCTTGGTGCGCGGCACCCAGAGCTTCTGGCCTATGCGCAGGCGCGCGGAACGGGTCTTGTTGATGCGCATGAGTTCGCGCGTGCTGATGGGATAGCGGGAAGCAATCTGCGAGTAGGTGTCGCCCCTGCGGACCGTGTATCTGGTGTACTTCACGGCGCTGGCCAGCACAGGCTTGCCGCCAAGATAGGCGCTGCAGGCCTGGGCCTTCTGGCCGGGCACGTACACGGTGCAGACGCGGTCCGGCGGGGTCTGGTCGGAGATGAGGGCGGGATTGAGCTTCTTGAACTCGCTCCAGGAGAGGCCGGAGCCTTTGGCCAGGGACTCCAGGTCGAGGTCGGACTTGGCGACCACGGGCTTGCAGTCCAGGGAGCGGTCCATCATGGGGTCGTAGCCCAGGGCCGTGTGGTTGTTGAGGATCTTGACCATGGCCAGGAAGCGGGGGACATAGTGCATGGTCTCCTCGCGCAGACGGTCACTGGCCGGGAGAGTGTCGTTCACGGCGGCTATGTCGAAGAAGTTCTTGGCGCCGGTGGCCTGGACAAGCCGGCCCACGCGGCCTTCGCCGGCGTTGTAGGCGGCCAGGGCCAGGGTCCAGTCGTTGAACGTGCCGTGCAGGAAGCTCAGGTAGTCGGCCGCGGCCTTGGTGGCCTTGAAGACGTCGAGCCGCTCGTCCATGTATTTGTCGCATGAAAGGCCGAACTTGCGGCCGGTGGAGCGGATGAACTGCCAGGAGCCAGCAGCCCCGGCGTGGGACTTGGCCAGGGGGTTGTAGCCGGACTCGATAAAGGGCAGGTAGGCAAGCTCTGTGGGCAGGCCGCGGCTGCGGAAGTAGTCCTTGGCCGCCGGCAGATAGAGCTCGGCGCGGTCCATCCAGGTGACGATGGTGCCGCGGCGCTCCCGGTTGAGGAACAGGAACTGCCGGGTTATGAGCAGCCGCGCCTCGGGCGTTTCAGGATGCTTGATCTCGCCCTCGGAGAGGATGGCGATCTTTTCCTCCTGGGTGAGGTCCACGTTCTCCGGTCCGGCCGCTTCCAGGTCCTGGTCAAAGTCCTCAAGCCCTTCTATGCCGTGGGTTGGATAGGGTTCTATGGCCGGAGCATCGGCCACGTTCATATCCTGTTTGGCGGCGCAGGCGGAGAGGACGAGCAGAGTACCGAGAAGAAGAGGGAGAAGGACGGAACGGGGATGTATCCAGGGGGCGAAGCCGCGCTTTTGGCTGATGCGGCAAATAACTTGGCGGGTCATGATAAAAACGCTCCTTATGGCGGGGTAAGAACACCATATCTCGGTCGCGGAGTTGGAAAACAGACACGTACCGAAGGCGTCGGTTGAGTCATAACTGCATGGACAAGTATCCGCAAGTCGTGCGAAAAAGCACGCATCTGGTGCATCTGTCCATAGTTTTCAATGCGACGCGCGCATCTACTACCATGTAACAAAGCAATTGTACAGTAGTTACAATGCTGTAAAAAGGATACGCATGGCCGTGAAACATACTCAGAAAACCAGCCCGGAAGAAGGCCTGGTTCCTGGCCGGAAACCTGTCCACGAGTACGTGAAACAGCATCCGGAGCGCATCGAGCAAGTGCTTGTGCAGAAGGATAAAAGCACAAAGGAGTTGGCGCCGCTTCTGTACCAGTGCAGGCAGCGCTCCGTACGGTACGTGCTGGTTCCGAGAAACAAGCTGGACGCACTCTATCCGGGCAACCATCAGGGCGTTATCGCCCGTGTCTTCATGTCCGGATTCATGGATGTGAAGGAGTTTCTGCAGAGCGTGGGCGACGCGCCCTTGCGCATGGCCGTGGCCCTGGACCAGGTGCAGGACCCGCACAACGTGGGTGCGCTGGCCAGAACGCTCTACGCCATGGGCGGAGCCGGCATTCTGGTGACCAAGCACAACTCCGCGGCCCTGGGCGCAGGCGCCGTCAAATCCTCGGCGGGCACGTTGCTTGATCTGCCTGTAGGGCGGTGCGTCAACCTGTCGCAGACCCTGGAGACGGCCAAGGAGATGGGGCTGTTCGTGTACGGTCTGGCACGCGGGGAGGGCGCCTTGGACCTCTTTGATGCCGACCCGGCCTTTCCGGCCGTGTTCGTGCTCGGCAACGAGGAGAAGGGGCTGCGTCCGGGCGTTGCCAAGGCGTGCGACGCCATCTACGAAATCCCGTTTGCCAGAAAGGCGGACTCTCTCAACGTGGCTCAGACCGGTGCGCTGGTCGTGGGTCGGATGCATGCGATCACTCGTACGTCCAAAGGGTGATCCCTGCCAGGGCTGCTATCGTATATAGTTGGGAATGTTGATGATGATGTCCTGCGCAAAGGTGATGAGCTTGTCCAGAATCCAGGGGAAGGCGATGAGCAGTGCGAGGAAAGTGGAGACGATCTTGGGGATGAAGGTCAAGGTCATTTCCTGAACCTGGGTGGCGGCCTGGAGAATGGAGACGACAACGCCCACCACCAGACCGACCAGCAGCATGGGCATGGAAACCATGAGCGCCAGCTCGATGGCCTGCCTGGCAAAGCCAATGACGAAATCCTGGGTCATAATCCTGGTCCTTTTCCGGTCATGATAGAAAACTGTTCACCAGAGATCCCGTGAGCAGGCCCCACCCGTCGATCATCACGAACAGCAGAATCTTGAAGGGCAGCGAGACCATCACCGGCGGCAGCATCATCATGCCCATGGAGAGCAGGATGGACGCGACCACCATGTCCAGCACGAGGAAGGGAATGTAGATGAGGAAGCCGATGGTGAAGCCCGTCTTGAGCTCGCTGATGACGTAGCCGGCGGCCAGCATGATGGTCGGAACGTCCTCCTTGGACTCCGGCCGATCCATCTTGGTGATCGAATAGAAAATGGAGAGGTCCTTCTCGCGGGTGTGCTTGAACATGAACTCGCGCAGGGGCACCTGCGCCTTGTTCAGCGCGTCGGTAAAGCCGATCTCCTCGTTGAGGTACGGCTGCAGGGCCTCGTCGTTTATCCGCGTGCCCACCGGCATCATGATGGCGATGGTCATGAAAATGGCGAGGCTGGCGAGCACCTGGCTGGGCGGGAGCTGTTGCGTGCCCAGGGCCTGCCGCAGGAAGTGGAAGACGATGATGATCCTGGTGAACGAGGTCACCGTGAGCATGATGGCCGGAGCCAGGGAGAGGACCGTGAGCAGGAAGAGGATTTCGAGGAGGACGGAGATCTTCTCGGGCTCCGTGGCCCCGCCGGAAAGCCGGAGCTGCAGGTCCGGCATGACAATGTCCTCGGCGGCGTGGCCAAGGTGCGGCAGCAGCAGGATGAAAAGCAGGCTAAGAGCGGGAACTACGAGCTTTGGCCAGCATTTTCGAGAAAGCAGTGCCGCTTTGAGTGGATGGAGTATGTTCAGGAACCTCGTCGTCATCATCGGTCTCCGTCTCGGTAAGCAAAGTGATGTTGGAGTCCGTGACTCCCAACACCAGCCGCTTATTCAAGAACCGGACCACTGCGACGGAACGTCGAGGTCCCAGAGGAAGTTGCGCTTCGAGCTGAAGGGTTCCCCGGCCGAAGACGCCACCTCCAACTGCGCGGGGTCCAAAGCGTTTGAGCAGATAGAAGCCACCGCCGAGCACGGCGAGAATGAGGAAAATGGAGCCGATGGCCTGGAAGTAACCGGACCATCCCAGGGTGGAACCGGGCAGGGGGGGCTCCTTCTTTTCGGCTTCGGCCGCCGGTTTTCCGGCACCTGGCTCGGACGCGGGTTTGGATGCAGATTCGGAAGCGGATTTGGATGGCTCGACAGCGCCGCGCGACTCGGTCTTGCCCACGGCCTGCGACTGCGTCGCGGTCGTGTTGACGGCCTCGCTCTCTTCCGACCCATTACCGGAAACGCCGGCAGGGGCGTTCTGGCGGGCGGCCTCGGTCTCGCCGGCGGCCGTGGCTTCGGCAGGAGCCGCTTGGGATGCATTGTCTGCGGCAGGAATGCTGGCCTGGGCCGCCTCCCCGCTCGTCTCGTTGGCGGATGCCGCCTGTGCGGCGGATTCAGCAGCTGTCTTGTTTGCGGACTCGGCCTGTGCTGCGATCTTTTCGGCAATGGACGCGGTTGCGGTGGCGTTGCCGGTCTGCGCCAGGGCCGGACGCGGCGCTACGCAGGACCACGTCAGCACGAGGAGCAGCGCAAGGGCCGGAACGAGAGCGCAATGAAGCGCCGCACAGGACGTGCGTTCGTACCCGGCCGTGTGCCACTGCGAATAGCCGCGCCTAGCCAAGCTGCTTGACCCGCTCGATGGGGCTGATGATGTCCGTCAGCCGGACGCCGAACTTCTCGTTGATGACCACGGCCTCGCCGCGGGCCACGAGCTTGCCGTTGACGTAGATTTCGAGCGGTTCGCCGGCGAGCTTGTTGAGCTCCACGACAGATCCCTGGCCAAGCTGCAACAGCTCGTTGATGAGCAGCCTGGTGCGTCCCAGCTCGGCGGAAACGTCGAGGGGGATGTCCAGAATGAAGTCGAGTTCGTGCTTGGTGCCGTCCGTTCGGGGGCTCTTGGCCTCTTCTGTCAAATCTTTGAACTGAGCAGTGGAAGCCTGATTGGAAAGCGATTGCTGCTCGGTCTTTTTCTTGGAGAGCTGCGCGCTTTCATCTTCCGCAAGAGCCTTGGCCCACTCGTCAGCAAGGGCTTCGTCCTCGCTCACGTCGGAGCCCGGCGACTCCACGCCGCCGCCTCCTGTGTCCTGGGCGGCCTGCTCCGTGCCGAGATCCTCGCCGAAATCCTCGGGGATGTCCTCGGAGTCCTGCTCGGCGAGCGCTGCGGCCCATTCGGCTGCCAATTTTTCTTGATCTTCGTCAGCCATAACAACCTCTCGTTATTGGATAACCATTTCGGTGAAATAGACCTGCTCTACCTTGGGGCCGCCGAGAACGAGGTTCAGCCGCTCCACAATCTCCTTCTTGAGCAGGATCTTGCTTTCCATGGAGGAAAGATCCGAGAAGGTCTTGCTGGAAAGCAGCATGATGAGCGCGTCGCGCACCTTGGGCTCGTTCTTGGTCAACTGCTCCGTGGCGTCCTTGCTGTTTACTTCCACGTCCAGAGTGAGCTTGAGATACCGTCTGCCCAGCGGATCGGCAAGGTTCACCAGGAACGGCTGCAGCGAGACGACCTGGGAGTCGCCGGATGGAGCGGCCTGCTCCTGCGCCTGTGTGGCGTTCTCCTCCTGTGCGGACGTGTCCTTTTTGCCGGCGATGAACTTGGTATAGGCAAAGTAGCCGCCGCCACCAAGGACGAGAAGCAGCACGAGGAGCAGAATCCACTTCAGCATGGATTTCTTTTTTTTCGGGGGGGCTTCCCCGCCTTCAATAGCGTCTGGCACGTGTCGACTCCTTGGCGTTCAGGGGCGATGGATCAGTATCCGCCCAGGAAAGGTTTGGTCTTGAGCATGATCTCCACACGGCGGTCGGGCACCGGCTCTTCCCCCGGGGCCGCATCGTACGGCGAGTTGGGGCCGTAGCCCGAAATGGAGAAGCGCTTCTGGGGCACGCCGTTATGCACGAAGTAGGCGAGTACGGCCATGGCCCTGTCCATTGAAAGATCATACGGGTCGATAGGTTTCTGTTCAACCGGATTCCAGAGGTCGGCCCCGCCGGCCGTGTGACCGGCCACGTTGATGTCCGCGGTCATGAACAGAATAAGCTCCGTGAGCTGCTGCAGGAGCTGCCGCGCGTCGTCGGTCAACTCCGAGCTGGCCGGCGCGAACAGAAGCTTGTCGGAAAGCACCAGGGCCAGGCCCTCCGGTCGCTCCAGCACCTGGATGTTCTCGAACACCGTGGAGCGGTTCATGTCCGGCGGCAGCACGTAGTCCGGAAAGAGCAGATCCTTGATCCGGTTGGGCTTTTCCACGACTGAAAACGGCTCCTCCAGAAGATCGAGGAGCAGCTGGATTTTTTGCGGTACGCGTCCGGCCGACTGCGGCGAGATGAAGCCCAGATTCTGAGTAAAGACGTTCACCTTCGTGAGAATGGTGTGGTCCATGGACGACATGGACAACAGCAGCACGAAGAACGTGAGCAGCAGGGTGGTCAGGTCGGAGAAGGTGATGAGCCATGACGGATCGCCCCCGCCGCCCGAGCTTTTCTTGCGCTTGCGGGCCATCTCAGGGGACCTCCGTCTGGTTGTTGTCGCCGGGGCGGCTCACGTTGAAACGGAAATCCTTGTAGATGAAGACGTTGCCGTCGTCCTTCTCGCCTCGGCCGTACTTGCGCAGCATGCTGATCCAGTGCTCGTTGCGGCGGTCCAACACGATGTCCACACGGCGGTTGGCCTTGCGGCCCTCCGGAGTGTCGTTGCTGTCCCTGGGCTTGAACCGGCCGAAGGCCTCCACAAAGAGCTTCTCGGGGTCCATGCCGCGCGAGAGCAGATACTTGTACATGCTCATGACGCGGTGGAAAGAGAGCTTCCAGGAGAAGTCCAGGGTCGAGTCGTCGCTCAGGGTGATGTCGTAGCTCGCCTCTTCCTCGCGGCGGATAGAGGTGTGGCCGGCCAGCAGCAGTGGAAAGTCGATGTCCAGGAGCGCGGGCAGCATCCGGTCCAGGACATGCTTGCCCTTTGTCGAAAGATGGGTAGAACCTGGTTCGAAGAGCACGTCGTCGTTGATGGAGAGGATTTCCACATACTTGTTGTGCTGGAAATCGATATCGTCCTCGAAATCCTCCCAGAGCATGTCCTTGAGGGGCTCCAAGTCGTCGGCGCTATCCAGCTCCAGGGGGCCGGGTTCCATGGTCAGCCGGCGGTTGTCCACGGAGCGGGGATCGAAGCCCTGCTGGCCAATGCCGAAGGTGCCCAGGATGGAGCCGAGCACCACGAGCTTGCGTCGCTCATCGATGACCGACATGGAGACCAGAAGCACGAAAAAGGTCAGCATCAGGGTCATCATGTCCGAGAACGTGATGAGCCAGGTCGAGCCTTCTTCTTCCTTCTGTTTCTTCTCTTTGCGTGCCACGAGGCGGCTCCGTCCCTGCTAGGTTTCCTTGCGCCTGTCCTTGGGCGGCAGGAAGCTGGTCAGCTTTTCCTCGATGATGCGCGGGTTCTCGCCCTTGGAGATGGCGAGGATGCCTTCCATGACCATTTCCTTGATCACGACCTCGTCCTTGCTGCGCTGCTTGAGCTTGCCGGCCATGGGCAGGAAGACCAAGTTGGCGAAGACGGCGCCGTAGAACGTGGTGATGAGCGCCACGGCCATGGACGGGCCGATGGTGGAAGGGTCGTCCATGGTCTGGAGCATCAGGATGAGGCCGATGACGGTGCCGATCATGCCCATGGCCGGAGCGTATGCTCCGAAGGTGGAGAGAATCTCGGCGCCGGTCTCGTGGCGGCCTTCGAGGTAGGTGATTTCCTTTTCCAGAATCTCCTGGATGGCCTGGGGCTCCAGACCGTCCACAGTGAGCTGCAACCCTTTCTTCAGGTACAGGTCCTCAATATCCTTGATGATCGGCTCCAGGGAAAGGATGCCTTCGCGGCGGGCGCGGTTGGCGTACTCCATGAACTGCTCGATGATCTGGGAGGGCGATTCGACTTTGGACATGAAGGTGTGCTTGATCACGCCCATAACGCCGAGCACGCTGCGCAACGGATAGTTGACCAGCGTGGCGCCGATGGTTCCCCCGACCACGATGAGCAGCGATGGCACGGAGATGAAAATAAGGATGCTGCCATTGAAAACAATGGATGAGATCACCAGCCCGAAGGACAGAATGATGCCGATGATTGTGGCCAGATCCATTGAACGCTCCTCAATACTCTCGGGGGCCGAAAATAGCCGTGCCGATGCGGACGCACGTTGCGCCTTCAGCGATTGCTTGTTGAAAGTCCCCGGTCATGCCCATTGATAGCGTCGGTAGCGTGACGCCCAGGCGACGTTCCAGATCGTCACGTAATTTTCGCAGCTTGGCGAAAAAGGGCTGCGCGCCGTCAGGATCGTCAAAGAAGGGCGGCAGGCACATAAGCCCCTGCAGCGACAGCTCCGGCATGCCGAGAACGGCCTCGGCCAGCTCCGGGAGCTTCTCTTCCATGACGCCGGACTTCTGTTCTTCGCGGCCGACGTTTACCTGAATGAGCACGGACTGGGTAACACCTTGATCCACTGCCGCATTATGCAACTTGTGGGCCAGCTTCTCGGAGTCGAGAGAGTGGAGCAGGTGGAACCGGCCCACGATTTCCTTGGCTTTCCGGCTTTGCAGACCGCCCACAAAGTGCCAGCGCACACGCGGATCGGCTATTTCTTCCTGCTTGGCCAAAGCCTCCTGAACATAGGACTCGCCTATGTCGAGCTGCATCGCGGCAATGGCGCGGCGGACCGCCTCGGCGGGATGCTTCTTGGCGATGGCGATGATCGCGACGTCTTCCATGGAACGCCCGGCCCGAATGCAGGCCGAGGCAACACTCTCGCGGACGTGCGCGAGATTCGCTTCGATTGGTGCGCACTCGTGTGCCATATTTTTGGAGGTGATCGAAAACGAGGTGATACCCTACCGGGAATGCGTCGATCGGCTACATTCCGGGAGTAGCGGGAAAAGATATGAGGGCCATCAACTGCGTGGAAACATAGCAGCGAGGCGGGCAGGGTACAAGGCGGCCGGCGGGGAAGACGCAGACCGCCTTGTGATGGCGTTGTCCAGGAAGCTTTAGAAAAGTCCTCTCACTGCAGGCTGATCAAAAATCACGCGGGCAAGGCGCAGGAAAAGCTCAAGGTTGACGCATTCATAAGATGCGCCAGGGTTTGAGCTTTGTATAGCAACGCAGCCAGCTGAAGATGTTCAACGACTAACCCAAGCCGAGCTGGCGCAGCATGGCCGGGTTCTCGGGCCAGTTCTCCTTCACCTTCACCCAGACCTCCAGGTGGACTTTCCTGCCGAGCATGTCCATGAGCTCGTGCCGGGTCTTGGTGGCGGCCTCCTTCAGTACGCGGCCGTCCTTTCCGATCACGATGCGCTTGTGCGCCTGCCGCGCCACGTAGACCACGGCGCTGATGGAGATGCGGCCCGTGTCCGGGTCCTCGAACCACTCTTCGATGTCCACGGCCAGAGAGTACGGCACCTCCTGCCGCGTGGCGTCGAACAACTTCTCGCGCAGCAGCTCCGAGGCCATGAAGCGCATGGGCGCCGTAGAAACCTGGTCCGGCGGGAAGAGCGGCGGCGATTCCGGCAGGTGCTCGATCATGCCGTCCAGCAGCGGGGGCAGCCCCTCGGTGCGCAAGGCCGAGATGGGGTAGAGCGATGCGCCGGGGAACGCATCGGCAAGCTCTTCCATGATCGGCAGCAGGGCGTCCTTGGGCTTGACGATGTCCACCTTGTTCAGGGCCAGGAGCAAAGGCCTGTCGGACTCCAACAGGGGTTCGGCCAGGTCGCGCACCTCGTCCATGAAGGCGGCGGTGCGGCTGGCGGCAAAGGCCATGTCCAGTACCAGCACCACCACGTCCGCGCCGGAGAGAGCCTGCCAGGCGGACTGGAGCAGGGCGCGGTTCATCTTGCCGCCGCGGTTGTGCAGCCCGGGCGTGTCGAAGAACACGAGCTGCTCCATCTCGCGGGACAGGATGCCCGTCACCTGGGTGCGCGTGGTCTGCGGCTTGGAGGTGACGATGGCCACCTTCTGGCCCACCAGGGCGTTGAGCAGGGTGGACTTGCCGGCGTTGGGCGGTCCGAGCAGGGCGACCCAGCCGGCGCGAAAGCCCTCGGGCACCTCGATGTCCAGAGGCATGGCGATCTCGCGGCCGGGCAGGGCCTCGGGATCGAAGTTCTCCGGGTCGAACTCCAGATCGTCCGGCGAGAAGCCGTCCTCGTCCTCAGAATATTCGTCGTTGGGGTAAGTATCGTCGTTCATCTGACGGGAAGTGTCTCAGCAATCTCGGTTAGTCAAGGCCCAAAGGCAAAGAATACCCGGGAATCGTGAGCTGCGCTTGTGTAAACGCATGGTAAACGATATGAAAACAGGAACAGGGAGGTACGGGGATGGCCAAGAAAGTCAAGTCTGTACGTGTTCCTGCGGAGCTGGAAGAGCTCGATCTGACCCGGCTGGTGCATGAGTGCGAGGGCTATTTGCGCGATCTGGAATCAGCCAGCCTGCTCAAGGCACAGGGGGACGATGCGGCGTCCAAGGCATTGCTCGATGCACGGCGGGACGACCTGGGCCGCAAGGTGGCGCGCATCGTACTCCAGGCCAGGGCTCGCTACGGCCTGCTGAAACACCTGGACAAGGATGAGGTGGAGGGCTCGACCAAGGAGTAATCCTTTCTTTTTCGTAGATTATTGAGGGGCAGCTATTTGGGCTGCACCGTCAGGAGGTAATCCCTGCCCGCATTCAAATTATTTCTAGTTGAAAGTCTTTGGAAAGGGGGTCGGGGGAATAACCTTTCTACCAGAAAGGTTATTCCCCCAGCACAAGCCTTTCACAAATCATTTTTCGCACCGCTCCTGCGGAGCAACGGGCAGGCAGTGCTCCAGAACCACGCCGGTTTCATCCACGCGGGCGACGTATGGCCAGACCTCCACGCCGGCGGCCATGGCCTGGTAGAAGACGTCGGCGAACTGCGGGTCGATAAAGTCGGCCGGCGCGAAGCAGGCGCCGTCGCTGCGTTGCACCAGGCAGAGAATGCCGGCGCGCATGCCGGCGACGGCCAGGGCGGCGAGCTCGGCCAGGTGCTTGCGGCCGCGCTCTGTGGCCGCGTCCGGAAAGTAGGCCACCTCTTCTTCCACCAGCGTCACATTCTTGGCTTCCAGCCAGCAGGTCGGCAGGTTCGGGCCGTCGAGTCGGCCGTCGAAGCGCGAGTCCCCGGACCGTTTCTCGGCGGCAAAGGTTTCGTAGCCGGAGAGATCCAGCTCCTGCCGCATGTCGGCCGAGCGCATGATGGCCGCGAGCATGCGGTTGGGCGTGGATGTGTTCACGCCGACCCACATGCCGTCCAGCTGCACGGCCTCCAGGGTGTAGGGCAGCTTGCGCTTGGGGTTGGCGGCAGGGGAAAAAAGGGCGGGCATGCCGTCGCGGATGAGGCCGAGCATGGAGCCGGAGTTGTTGGTGTGCGCGCAGAAGGGCCGGCCTGCGTTGTCGAGGGCGTGAATGGTAAACCTTTTTTCACGCGAAACGAGCCGCGCCTGGAACGTCCCCGGTGGATGAGGAATTACAGGACGCTTTGGGGGAGACATGGGATGGGCTCCTGAACGAATGCGGCCGGACGCGGGCAGCGGCCAGACAAAAAGGTGCGGGTATTCATCAATAAAAATACTGGCGTGTGAAAGCTCGAAGGGGTATGGGGCCGGGAAGGCCACGAGGACACGAAAACATACTATAAAAAGGCATCCATATCATTCGAGGTGGATTCATGCGTATTGCAAAGCGTCTCCAGGAAATCAAGCCGTCAGCAACACTGGCCGTATCGTCCAAGGCCATGGAGCTCCGGGCCCAGGGTAAGGAAATCATCAGCCTCTCGGTGGGCGAAACCGACTTCCCCACGCCGGAGCACATCCGCACCGCCGCAAAAAAGGCGATCGATGAAGGCTACGCCCGGTATACCCAGGTCCCCGGGCTCCCGGAAGTGCGCGAGGCCGTGGCCGGCTACTTCAACAAAACCACCGGCGTCAGCGCCGAGGGCAAGCATACCATTGTCACCAACGGCGGCAAGCAGGCGCTCTTCAACCTCTTCCAGTGTCTGCTGGATCCGGGCGACGAGGTTCTGGTGCCTGCGCCGTACTGGGTGTCCTACCCGGCCATGATCCAGCTGGCCCAGGGCGTCACCGTTGCGGTGCCCACCACGTCGGAGAATGGGTTCAAGGCCCAGGTGGAGGATATCAAAGCCGCGATAACCGACAAGACCCGGGCAATCATCATCAGCTCGCCGTCCAACCCCACGGGAGCCACCTACTCCCGCGAGGAATTGGACGCGATCATGGAGCTCGTTCTGGAGAAGGGGCTCTTCGTTATCTCCGACGAGATCTACGACCAGTTGGTGTATCCCCCTGCAGAGCACGCCTCCGTGGCGCCGTGGTGGGAGAAGGCCCCGGAGCAGGTGGCCGTGCTGAACGGGCTGTCCAAGTCCTTCTGCATGACCGGCTGGCGCGTGGGCTACTGTCTGACGCACGAGGACATGATCAAGGCGATGAGCAAGATCCAGAGCCAGTCCACGTCGAACGTCAACGTTATCGCCCAGAAGGCGGCCATCGCCGCGCTCACCGGCCCGCTGGATGAGCTCAAGACCATGCGCGACGTGTTCATGCGGCGCAGGGACCTGCTGCTGGAGCGGTTGAACGGCTGGTCCGGCGTGACATGCCCCAAGCCGGACGGTGCGTTTTACGTGTTCCCGGACGTCTCGGCGCTGTACGACGCTAAACGGCCCGACTCCACCACCATGTGCACCTCGCTGCTGGAGGAGGCTGGCGTGGCCACGGTTCCCGGCGCGGCTTTCGGCGAGGACCGCTGCATCCGGATTTCCTACGCCTTGGACGACGCCGTGATGAGCGACGCGCTGGATCGCATCGCCAAAGCGCTTGGCCTGTCCTGAACCGGGTGCTGGAACTCTTCAGAATGTTCCCGTATCGTCTCGGGAAATTTTGATTGCCATGGGAGGCCCGGAGGCGGACACGCCGGGCCTTCCTGATTCATGCCGAAGCGTCCGCCAGGCCCCATGCAGAACAACACGAACCACACCGACCCGGGCGACTCCTTTAGCACAACGTTTGGATTCACGAAGATCCTCTCGATCTCCTCGCTCGTGCTCATCCTGGCCACGGGGCTCGTGCTTTCCGTGGTCATCGCCAACTCCGCGCGCCAGACACTGCTCGACAAGCAGGAGCAGTTCGCCACCCTGGTGGCCGAAAACCTGAACCACCAGATCTACCGGCGGTTCATTCTGCCTACGCTCATTGGCTTCGGTTCCATCGAGCTTTCGCAGGAGGCGCAGTACGACAGGCTGGAGCGCACCATCGAGTCCTCCACCCGCGGCCTGAACATCCGTTCGCTGCGTATCTACGATCTGGAAGGCGCGGTGAGCTACTCCATAGACCGCAAGGAGGTGGGCAACAAGGAGATGGCCGACGACAAGGTGCAGCGGAGCATCAAGTCGCTGGACAAGAGCTTCGAGATACACTCTACCATCTCCAAGTGGTGGGGCATTTTCATGCTGGACGTGGAGGACGACTCCGTGGTGCTGCGCACCGTGTACCCTCTGCGCATGGAGGACGACCTGGTGGGCCCGGAGCGCAAGCGCGGTCCGCTTATCGGAGTGCTGGAGCTACGCCAGGACATCTCCGGTGACTATACGACTGTTTTGCGGTTCCAGCGCGTTATCATTGCGGCGTCTTTGCTAAGCTCCCTTGGTCTTTTTCTTATGCTGCTTGCGATTATCCGCAAGGTGGACCGCGCCAACGCAGAGCGCATCAAGGAGCGCAACCGCCTGGAGCGCGAGCTGCACCAGAGCGAGAAGCTCGCCTCCATGGGCCGGATGGTGGCCGGCATCGCCCATGAGATCCGCAACCCCCTGGGCATCATCCGCTCCAGCGCCGAGCTTCTGCTCAAGAAGACGAGCTCGAAGGAAGACCTCCAGGCGCGCATGCTCAAAGCCATCTATGACGAGTCCAAGCGGCTCTCCCAGACGGTGAACGACTTCCTGGACTACGCCCGGCCCAGGGAGAGCAAGCGCGAGCCTGTGGACGTGGGCAAGCTCCTCGAACAGGCGCTTGTGTTTTTGGAGCCCGAGTGCGAGAAGAACAAGGTGGAGGTCAAGAAGGACTACCACCTGGAGCCGGGAAGCCTGATGGTGAGCGGAGACAAGGACCTGTTGTACCGCGCCTTCTACAACATCCTGACCAACGCCATGCAGGCCATGGAAGGACCCGGCACCATCTACGTCCATGCCGAAAAGAATGAAGGCCAGCTCAACATCGCCTTCACGGATACGGGGCCAGGCTTTGACGAGGACTCCCTGGACAAGCTCACTGACCCGTTCTTCACCACCAAGGACAACGGCACGGGGCTCGGGTTGACCATCCTCAAGAACATCGTGGAAAGCCACGGCGGCGCACTCATCCTGGCGAACGGGCCCGAAGGCGGCGCCCACGTCCAGATCCGCCTGCCCCTGGCCTGAACCAGCTAGTACGCACCATATGTCTACGCATATCCTTTGTCTCGACGACGAACCCAACTACGTGCTCATCCTCGAAGCGCTGCTGAGTGAGGAGGGGTACTCCGTCACTGCGCTCTCCGACCCCGAGACCGCTCTCGCCTATCTCGATGAGTCCGAGGTGGACGTGGTCATCACCGACATGAAGATGCCCAAGCTCACCGGGCAGCAGGTGCTCGACCACATCAAAAAGAACTTCCCCTACATCCCGGTGATGATCATGACCGCGTACGGCTCCATCGAAGGCGCCGTGGAGGCCATGAAGCTGGGCGCCTTCGACTACATCACCAAGCCCTTCGCCAACGAGGAGCTGCTGCTCTCCGTACGCAAGGCTTCGCAGATGGCCGAGACCCAGCGCCAGTACCGCGTGCTGCAGGAAAGCCTGAGCCTGCGCTACGGCAAGCACCAGATCATCGGCAACTCCAAGGTCATGCAGACCGTCCTGGCCATGATCGACCGCGCCGGCCCCTCCAAGGCCACGGTGCTCATCACGGGCGAGTCCGGCACGGGCAAGGAGCTGGTAGCCAAGGCTATCCACTTCTCCTCGACGCGCGATAGCGGGCCGTTCATCTCGGTCAACTGCGCCGCGCTCAACCCAGGCGTGCTGGAGAGCGAGCTCTTCGGCCACGAGAAGGGCTCCTTCACCGGGGCCGTGGCGCGAAAGCGCGGCCGGTTCGAGCTGGCCCACGGCGGCACGCTCTTTCTCGACGAGATCGGCGAGCTCTCCCAGGACATGCAGGTCAAGCTCCTGCGCGTGCTCCAGGAGCGCAGCTTCGAGCGCGTGGGCGGCACCGAGCAGATCAGCGTGGACATCCGCCTGGTGGCCGCCACCAACAAGGACCTGCCCGAGGCCGTGAAGAACGGCACGTTCCGCGAGGATCTGTACTACCGCCTCAACGTCATCCAGATCGAGATGCCCGCCCTGCGGGAACGGCGCGAGGACATTCCACTGCTGGCCGCCCACTTTGCCCAGAAATACGCCAAGGAGAACGAGATCGAGCCCAAGGTCTTCTCTCCGGAGGCCGTGGGTTACCTTATGGGCTACGAGTGGCCCGGCAACGTGCGCCAGCTGGAGAACGTGGTGGAGCGCTGCATGGTGCTCGCCGGCTCCGACACCATCGGCGTGGACGACCTGCCGCCCGAGATCAAGGACGAGGAAGCGCAGTTCAAATCCGCCGTGGACCTGCTGCCGGTCAAGCTCGACCTGTCCGACACTCTGGAGAAGATCGAGGCCGCCCTGGTGCGCCGCGCCCTGGTCCGCAGCGACTTTGTCCAGGTCAAGGCCGCGGAGCTCCTGGGCGTTTCCAAGAGCCTGCTCCAGTATAAGCTCAAAAAGTACAAGATCTCGGCCCATCCGTAAGACATGGCCGGACGACGAATACTTGACCAGGTCATGGCGCCGCTCCTCGGTGCCGGCGATCCGCAGGACGAACTGCCCAGCGGCTCTGTGGACGAGTATGTGGACGCCCTCAAGTCTTCGCCGCGGCTCGGCTCCCAGGTGGTTTACCACCGCATCCTCTCTGGCCGGGAGCCCGAGTTCGCCCAGCCGGTGCGGCCGTGGCCTCGCGCCGTGGAGAACCTGCTCGCAGCGCGCTCCATACCCGCGCTCTACGCCCACCAGGTGCACGCCACGGACCTGATCCGCGCCGGCCGCCATGTGGTGGTGGCCACGCCCACGGCCAGCGGCAAGACCCTGGTCTACAACCTGCCGGTGCTGGAGCGCTTTCTCCACGATCCGGACGCCCGCGCCCTGTACATGTTCCCGCTCAAGGCCCTGGCCCAGGACCAGCTCAAGGCCTTCAACGAGTTGACCTCCAGCTGGCCGGAGTCGGCCCGCCCGCGCGCCGCCATCTACGACGGCGACGTGAGCGACTACGCGCGCCGCAAGATACGCGAGAACCCGCCGCATGCGCTGCTCACCAACCCGGAGATGCTGCACCTGGCGCTGCTGCCGTATCACGAGAAGTGGTCCACCTTCCTGGCCGGGCTCTCCTTTGTGGTGGTGGATGAGGTGCACACCTACCGCGGGGTGATGGGCTCGCACATGGCGCAGGTCTTCCGCCGGCTGAATCGCGTGGCCGCGCGGTTCGGGGCATCGCCCACCTTCATCTTCTGCTCCGCCACGGTGGCCAACCCCGGGGAGCTGGCTCAGAGCCTGACCGGCCACGATGTCGCGACCATTACGGAATCCGGCGCACCGCAAGGGAAACGCCACTTCGTATTTCTGGACCCGTTGGAGGGCGCGGCCCACGCCGCGATCATGCTCCTGAAGTCCGCCCTGGCCCGCAACCTGCGCACCATCGTCTATTGCCAGTCGCGCAAGCTCACGGAGCTCGTCTCTCTCTGGGCGCAGGACAAGGCCGGCCCGTACAAGGATCGCATCAGCGCCTACCGCGCGGGCTTTTTGCCCGAGGAGCGGCGCGAGATCGAGGCGCGCATGACCTCCGGCGAGCTGCTTGCGGTTATTTCCACCTCGGCCCTGGAGCTGGGCATCGACATCGGCGCCCTCGACCTGTGCATTCTCGTGGGCTATCCGGGCACCATCATGTCCACCCTGCAGCGCGGCGGCCGCGTGGGCCGCAGCCTCAAGGAGTCGGCCGTGGTCCTGGTGGCTCAGGAAGACGCCCTGGATCAATATTTCATGCGCCACCCCGAGGACTTCTTCGAGCGGCCGCCCGAATCGGCCGTGCTCAACCCGTACAACGAGGTCCTGCTGGCCCGGCACCTGGACTGCGCCGCGGCCGAGTTGCCCCTAACCGAGGGCGAGCCCTGGCTGCAGGTGCCCGAGGTGCGACAGGTGGCCGCGGCCATGGAGGCCGAGGGGCGGCTGCTGCGCTCCAAAGAAGGCGACCGCATCCTCTCCCGCCGCAAGCAACCGCATCGGGAGGTGGACCTGCGCGGGGCCGGGGCCTCCTACCGCATCGAAGCGCTGCCGGACGGCAAGTCCGTGGGCTTGGTGGATGAGCACCGCGCCTTCCGCGAGACCCACAAAGGGGCCGTGTACCTGCATCGCGGCAAGACCTATCTGGTCAAGGAGCTGGATCTCGGTGCGCGAACCGTAACCGTTACACCGGCTCGCGTGGACTATTACACTCGTGTGCGCGGCTCAAAAAATACCGAAATACTCGAAGTCTACGACTACGGGAAGGTCTGGGGAACGCGCATCTTCCGGGGCAAGCTGCGGGTTACGGAGTTTGTTACGGGGTACGAGAAACGCAAGGTGAAGGGCGGCACGCTCATGACCATCGTGCCCCTGGACCTGCCGCCTATGGTCTTTGAAACGGAAGGGGTCTGGATCGAAATTCCCACGTCCGTGCAGCGGCTTGCCGAAGATCAGTTCTACCACTTCATGGGCGGCATTCATGCTCTGGAGCACGCGATGATCGGCATCCTGCCCCTCATCGTCATGACGGACCGCAACGACCTGGGCGGCATCTCCACGCCCATGCACCCGCAGGTGGGGTTGCCGGCCGTGTTCGTGTACGACGCTGCACCCGGCGGCGTGGGCCTCACGCGGCTGGCATTCGCCAAGGCCGAGGAGCTCATGGAGCGGACCCTGGACGTCGTCGCCTCCTGCCCGTGCGATCTGGGCTGCCCGTCCTGCGTGCACTCGCCCAAGTGCGGCTCCGGCAACCGACCCATCGACAAGGCCGCGGCCCTGTTTCTGCTCGGCGCGCTTCAGGATGCACCGCCGCCAGAGATTGGACCGCAATATTTGCCGCAACTGCCGGACCAGAAGGAAGAGACCTCTATCGACGGCGTCGCCGTCACAGCGGACATTCCCAAAGCGCAATTACGGTACGCTGTTTTAGACGTGGAAACGCAGCTTTCAGCCCAGGAGGTGGGCGGCTGGCACAAAGCCAAGGACATGCGCGTCTCCTGCTGCGTGGTCTACTACTCGGACACGGACGAGTACGTCGCCTACCGCGAGGACGAGCTGCCCGCCATGTTCGACCGGCTCCAGGAGCTCGACCTCATCATCGGCTTCAACATCCTGCGCTTCGACTACGCGGTGCTCGGCCCCTACGCCGGTGGGCTCGATCTCCACTCCCTGCCCACCCTGGACATGCTCCAGGAGGTGCGCCGCCGGCTCGGCTACCGGCTCTCCCTCGACGCCCTCGGCGCCGCCACTCTGGACGCGCAGAAAACCGCCGACGGCCTCCAGGCCCTGGCCTGGTGGAAGGAAGGCCGCCTTGACGAGATCATCGAATACTGCACCAAAGACGTCGAGCTCACCCGCGACCTCTACCTCCACGGCCGCGAGCACGGCTACCTTCTTTTTACCAACAAAGCCAAGCAGACCGTCCGCCTGCCTGTCGAGTGGTAGCTCTGTAGGACTAGGCTACGAGGGGCGCTGCCCTCAAATCTACTAGGTATCGATAAGCTCAAACGCAGGAGCCGCTCCGATGATGCCGTGGCGGCTGCGAGCGCCAGGATGTGCGGGGCAGGGCAGAAGAGCCCTTGCGGATCAATCGTCCGGATAGAAGATGCGTTGTAATGTGAGACCCTGTGCCGGCGCGGTCATGGGAGCCCGGGTGCGATCCTTGCCGTCCAGGATGTGTTGGACGTCTGCCGGGCGCAGCTTGCCCCGGCCCACGGCCACGAGGCAGCCCATCAGGTTGCGCACCATCTGCTTGAGGAATCCGGTGGCCTCGAACCGCCAAGTCTCCTCCGGCCATTCCGGCGCGCCGGGCACGTGGCCGGCCTGGATGCAGGCAACCGGCTCGATGCCCAGGACCTCGCGCACGGTCGTCTTGGTCACGCTGCCCACGTTGGTGAAGGCGGCAAAGTCATGCTTGCCTGTCAGCAGGGCGGCGGCTTCCAGCATGGCGTCCCTGTCCAGGCTGTCCACCATCCAGACAAAGCCCCGGCGGTGCGGCAGCACGAAGCGCCGCGAGAGCCACAGCCCGTATGTGTAGATTTTGCGTTTGGAGTAGAAGCGGGCGTGGAACTCGTCGTCCACGTGCTCCACGCGTACAACGCTGACGTCGCGGGGGAGCACGCCGTTCAGTGCGAGCTGCCAGTCCATGGGTTTGGCGCGCTCCGGTACGTCCACATGCGCCACCTGGCCCACGGCGTGGACCCCGGAGTCCGTACGGCTGGCGCCGTGCACGCGGGGCATGTGCTCCGGACCGCCCAGGATGGTTGCAAAGGCTTCCTCCACAACGCCCTGAACCGTGCGGGGGTTGGTGCCGGTGCCTGCGCCGGGCACGCGCTCCTGAATCTGCCAGCCCTGAAAGCGCTTGCCTGTGTAGGCCAGTGTCAGCTTGAGTCGTTCCACGCGTTTTGCCTGTTCGGCGATTTATTGGAAAGTTCCCTGCATGCGGGTCAGCTTTTCGGACAGTCGCGCCGCTTTCTTGGCCTCCACGTAGGTGAGAATCTCGCCGGCCTGGCGTCCGCGCATGCCTGCCAAAATCTTGACCGCGATGCTTTCGTCCAGAGTCTGCAGGACCTGGGCGGCCTGCTTGGCCTTCATGTTCGAGTACACGTCGATGAGGTGGCGCAGCTTCTGGTCGCTGACCTTGTTGGCGTCTTCCAGCATCCGGGCGAGCTTGGCCTCCAACTCTTGCATACGTTTGAGCTTGGCGTCCAGATCCTGCTCCAACTGCTTGAGCTGCAGCTCCTTCTGCTCCAGCTGGGCCTGCTTTTCCATGAGCGCCTTGCGGTCCGGCGCTTCAGCCGCCGCCTGGGTGGCGTTGCCGGTCGAGGTGGGGGCTGTCTGTGCAAACGCCGGCGTGGCCGCGTAGGCATAGCTGGCAAAAAGGGAGTCGCGGGTGATGCAGCCTTTGACCCACTTCTGGCCCCCGCCTTCCACGCGCTGGTCGGCCGGAACCTCCTCGCACAAGGAGGCCTTGCCCTGAACCATGAGCGAAGCATACTGCACCGCGTGATCCAGGTTGACCATGGGCACATCCACGACCATAGCCGCCATAATCATGACCTTGATGAAGACGGTCAGCAGGATGAGCGTCAAGAGTTTAGAGATCTTGAGGCCGGTAACGAAGCGTGGCCGCTTCGTCGAATTCCTTTTGCTCACGGAGTTCTTCTTCCTCGTCATGGCGTATCTTCTGCTTAGTCTTTAGTTTTTCCAGGAGCTTACGATCCTTGGAGCGGAACACGGCCTCGCGCCGACAGCGGTTTACCATCTGGGCCAGCTCCAGCAGCCTGCGGTCCGCTTCCTGGAGCTCTTGCACGAGCCGTGCCTTGTAGTTGCGCCACAGCCACATCTCTTGCGGGCTGGGCTCGTTGTCGTACAAGGACTCCTCGTGCCGCTCCAGGGCATCGCGCATTTCCTGCACAAGCTCCACCTGTTTGGTGTAGGCGTGCTGCGCCTTGGCCAGAGCCATTTTGGCCTGTTCCTCAAGCTGTCCGCGATAATCAAGGACGCGCTGCAAGGCAAATGTAAAGGGTCGTGTCATGGCAATGGTCCGCTGTTCCTTCGGCAATTGCATGGCATCAAAGCAAATTGCGGGCCGAAGAAGGCCGCGGCCCTCCAAGATCCTGCTGCCGGGTATTGCCAAACGCAGCGGAAGCGCTTCGGAGCAACGCTTAAAACCGATGTGGGTGCGCCGGATCGCGGATCAATTGCGGGGAAAATCGGCAACCATACGTTGTCAGCGGCGGCGTTTCCCTGTACCTGCACGAGAGTCCGGCGGCTGCGACCGCCAAGAGTTCGACTCCGTTCCACAGACCACGATCCGCCAAACGAACCATGAGCATCTTTCTCGTCTGTATTCTCGTTCTTGCCCTGCTCCTGTTGGGAGCCATCGCCCTGCTGGGGCGCCCGCATATCCGCATGGCCAACCAGGGGCCGCGTCCGGCCGACCATCCGGCCTTTGCCAGCCTGCAGGGGAAATGGCCCAGCGCCGGCCTCATCATCCCCATGCACGGCGACAGGCCCACCATGCGCCAGGCCGTGGCCACACTGCTGGACCAGGACTACCCGGACCTCACCGTCGCTCTGGTGACAGCCGATGCGAGCGACCCGGCCACGCGCATCGCCAAAGACTTTGCCGCCGAGCTGACCAACGTGCACCACGTGGTTGCCGGCGAGGCCGAGACCAACGCCCAGAAGCTGCACAACCAGCTTGCCGGCATCGCCCTGCTGGAGAGCATGGACTCGCCACCCGAGGTGCTCGCCTTCAGCGACTCCACGCACATTGCACCACAGGGCCACCTGCGCGAGCTCGTCGCCCCCCTGGTCAAGGCCGAGGCCTTTGCCGTGACCGGCTACCACCGCGTTGCGCCGCAGGATTCGAAGCTGCCCACGCTCATGTACGCCTTTGCCGTGCTGGGGCTCCACCTCATGCAGGGCATCCCCATGCTCTCTCAGGCGTGGGGCGGGGCCATGGCCATCACCCGCCGCGCCTACCACCAGTACGGCGTGGACGCGCTCTGGCGCACCAACATCGTGGACGACGTCTCGCTTACCGTGCTTGCCCAGATGCTGGGGTTCCCCATTGTCAACGCCTCGCGCGCCTGCCTGGTTTCCCCGGCCGCAGGCACGACCTTCTCCTTCTGGACCGCGTGGCTCACGCGCCAGATCCTCTACCTGCGCTTCTGCATGCCAGGCACGTGGATCGCCGCGGGCCTCGGCTTTCTGCTGCTGGCGTTGCCGCCGTTCCTCGCCGTTGGACTTCTCCTCGCCGCCGTGCTTGGCTGCGCTCCGCTCTGGGCCGGGCTGGCCGGCATCGTCTACCTCGCCGTCGGCGCCGTGCTCCTCGCCAGCACGCGCGACCTCATCCCGGAGCGGCCGCCCCTCAAGCCCTGGCTCCTGGCCGGGCTGGCCACCCTCGTGCTCTCGGCATGGTGCTACCTGCGCACGTGGACCGCGCGCCGCATGTACTGGGGCATCAAGGCCTACGCCGTGGGCCGCGGCGGCCGGGTGAAGCAGGTGGATACTGTTCGCTGAGGGAGGCACGGCTATGCCTCCGGCGGCTGGGGGAATACTATCCCTCTGGACCCCAGAATAGGGTCCAGGGAGCAATGCTCCCTGGCGGGGTTCAAGGGGCAGAGCCCCTTATCATGAAACAGAGAACTGGTGCTTAAATCATCTGATTGAGCAGCATGCCCGCCTGTGGGGCGGCGTACTGGGCTGCGGCAGCCATGTCGTAGGCCGAGGGAGCGGCGGCGCCGCTTTCTTCGGGCACGGCCTGGGCGATGAGGCGCTGGAGGCGATCCGGCGTCAGAGTGGTGGGGTCGAGCTCGGCCTGCTCCAGAGTGGTCACGGTCTCGTCGGTAAGGGCGCCGCCCTCTGCCAGGCTGTCGCGCAGCATGTCGATGAGCGAGGGCAGGTCCACGTCGTCCAGACTGCCGCCCAGATTGGCCGCGTTGAGGGCGGAGGCCATGTTCTGGCTCACCTCGGGCGTGACGGCGAAGAACGTTTCCTGGAAGCCGTTGTCGAAATAATCGTTAAGGGCGTTGTTCAGCTCGCCGTTGAGCTGTCCCATGAGCGTGTCGCCGGCGGCGAACCCGTAGTTCTTGTCCACCATGCGCACCACGTTGAGCAGGCCCTTGCCCAGGTTCTCTTCGGACAACGGACCGTCGCCCACGCTCTTGTAGATGATGCCCATGGCGGCTGTGGCGGCGTCGTCGCCGAATTTGCCACGGATGAACTCCGCCGTCTGCGCCAGGGCGCTCCCCAGGCGGGACGCGTCCGGTTGCTCGGTTTGGGTGCCTGCATCGGTCTGCTCAGAAGCTGCGGCGTCGCTGGGCGCGCTTTTCGTCGCGGCGTTAGGAGAGTCTTGAAGCCGGCGCGCCATGTCCAGGCCGAACGCATCGCTGGCGTCCGATGCGCGGCGGGAGCTGCCGGACAGGGTGAAGCCTTGGCCGGATGCGGCGCCGTAGCCCGAAAAGGACTGGAACAGGGAAGTTGTCGTACCGTCGATCTGCATGGGAAATCCTCGCTGGATTACCCTTTGGATCGGCAGATGTGCGCAAGGCTTTAGTGTTCCGGGTTATTCTTTGTGATTCCGCGATCAGGGTTGCACGAATGCGGTGCGCGACGTAGATATGATAGCTCCGAACAACACCCGGAGGACCAATGCCCATAGAACTCACCCCCCTGGAATCTACCCGTTGGGAAACCGACGCCTTGCTCCTGTTCGCCTTTGAGCCTGATGACGAGCATGCCGCCGAAAGCCTCGGGCCCGAGCTTTTCGCCCGCTTCCCGGGCCTCACCGCCCGCACTCTGAAAGCCGCGCCCTGGCTGGCCGAGCATACCGGTCTGCTGGACTGCCGCGGCACATCCCTGGATGTGTGCGTGCTCCACGCCCCTGGCAACGCCCCCATACGGCGTGTTCTTATCCTGGGGCTTGGCAAGCGCGCGGATCATACGGCGCAACCCGATGCGGGCCCCCAACGCCTGCGCGAGGCAGGCGCCGTGGCGTTGCGCAAGGCGCGGGAGCTGCGCTGCGACTCCGTAGCCATTCCCGGCGCTGCCCTGGAGACGCTGGCCGAGTACCTGACATTGCGCTATCCCCTTGCCACGCTTCCGGAAGCATGGGCGCTCGAAGAGCTCGCATACGGAATGTATTGCGGATTGTATACGTATCGTAAACACAAGACGGAAAAGGATCCCACGCCGCCCGATCCGTCTACTATCAGTCTGTTTTTGCAGGAGTCTCCTGCGCCGGAGCTGGAGCAGGCCGCCTTGCGCGCGGAGGCTACGGCCCTTGGTATTACGTTTGCGCGCGATCTGGTGAACGGGCCGCCCAACCATATCACCCCGGCCGCCATGGCCGACGCAGCACAGGCCCTGGCCGATGCCTATGGGTACTCCTGCCGCGTGCTCGACGCCCAGGACTGCGTCGACCTCGGCATGGGCGCGTACGCCGCCGTGTTTCGCGGCAACCCGGAGGCGGCACGGTTCATCGTGCTGGAGCACACTCCCGAGGGCCACGCCGAGGACGCGCCCCTGGTCTTTGTGGGCAAAGGCGTGACCTACGACTCCGGCGGCCTTTCGCTCAAGCCGTCCAACAGCATGGCCACCATGAAGGATGATATGTCCGGCGCGGCTGCCGTGCTCGGTCTGTTCCGCGCCCTGGGCGAGCTCAAGCTGCCGCGGCGCATCGTGGGTCTGATGCCCTGTGCGGACAACATGCCCGACGGCAAGGCCACCCGCCCCGGCGATGTGGTCACCAGCCTCTCCGGCCTCACCGTGGAAATCCTCAACACCGACGCCGAGGGTCGTCTGCTGCTCTGCGACGCCCTGGCCTACGCCAAGCGCTATGACCCGGCCGCGATCATCGACCTCGCCACCTTAACCGGGGCCTGCGTCGTGGCCCTGGGCTACGGTACGGCCGCCGTGTTCACGGAGAATGAGGCCCTGGAAGAGACCATCCGCGAGCTCAGCCTGGCCATTGGCGAGCCTTTCTGGCCTATGCCTCTGTGGGATTCCTACGCCGACGTGCTTAAGAGCGAGATCGCCGATATCAAGAACGTGGGCCCGCGCGAAGGCGGCGCCATCCATGCCGCCAAGTTCCTGGAGAAGTTCGTGGATCCGGATACGCCGTGGGCGCACCTGGATATCGCCGGCCCGGCCTGGGCCGAAAAGGCTACGCCCCTGTGCCCCGAAGGCGGCACCGGCTTTGGCGTGCGCACTCTTGTCCAGCTCGTTCTGCGCTGGCAGTCGTGATCGCCTGATATATTCGATGTGTGGTGCGAGGGGCTCTGCCCCTCGCGCACCCCGCCAGGGAGCTTAGCTCCCTGGACCCAACTTTCTGGGGCCTACGATTCTCCAGGACAGGAGATTCGGACCGGTGCGCGACGCGAACCGACCGTAAAAATTCTGGTCCTTAGAATAAGGATCAAGGGGACTGTGGTCCCCTTGCAGGGGGCTTGTTGGGGGACGGCGTCCCCCAACGCCGGGGTTCTTCTCGCCTTCTTTACTCCGGAAAAATCGCCGTCACAGGCGCGCGGTCCTGCACGTCGCGGGCGCCGTTGAGGAATGTCCGCACGCAGGCTTCGCCTTCGGAACCCAGCTCCATGCTGAAGTTGTTGACAAAGGTCTGCACGTGCTGGCCGATGACGCGGGGGTCCAGCTCCTGGGCGTAGCCGGCGATGAACTCGCTAGCGCGTTCCGGGTGGGCCAGGCCGGCGGCCAGGCTTTTGCGCAGGGCCTGCTCCATGGCCACATGTGCTTCCCGGCCAAGAATCCGACGCATCACGATGACGCCCAAGGGGATGGGCAGCCCCTTGGCCTCTTCCCACCACGCGCCCAGGTCCTGCACCTTGGTCAGGCCATGCTCCTGAAAAGTAAAGCGGCCCTCGTGGATGATAACGCCGGCGGGAATCTCGCCGCGCTCCACCGCGCCCATGATCTCCGAGTAGAGCATGACCGGCCGATTCGCCTCTGTTGATGGGCCCAGCCCTTTGCTGCGGCCGCAGAGCTCCAGAAGAAGCGCGGCTGTGGTCATGCGGCCGGGGATGGCGATGGGGCCGGCCCAGATGTCCTCGATGGAAACGTTCTGCTGAGCCAGCAGAAGCGGGCCGCAGCCGTAGCCCAGCGCGCCGCCGCAGCGCAGCACCACGTACTCGTCCAGCATGAAGGCCGCGGCATGGGCCGAGACCTTGCACACGTCCGGCTCGCTGGCCAGGGCCATGCGGTTCAGCTCCTCCACATCGGCATAGGTGGTGTCGAAGGTATACGGGGGCGGCGTCATCTCGGGTTGCGCCTCCGGATGCAGCAGGCCGTGGAAGATGAATGTATCGTTGGGACAGGGGGATATGCCGAGTCGCAGCTTCATTGTCGTATCCGATGCCAAAGGAAAAAGGTGGAACCCGGATTGACAGCATCCGGGATGAGTCCTACAAACGCCCTGAATGACCAGGTGGTCATTCTGATACAAACCGCTGTTTCACGCAACCATGCTCCCCAAGTGAGCTGCCGTAAAGATCATGGAATCCATCCATCAAAATACTGACGCCCCGGCTTCAGCCACGTTTCTCAATTTGCCGGAGGAAAAGCAGCAACGCGTCTACCAGGCCGCGCTGGACGAGTTCTCGGCGCACGGCTTCGGCAGCGCCAGCTCCAACCGCATCGCGCGCGCTCTGGGCATCGCCAAGGGCTCGCTCTTCCAGTACTTCGGCAACAAGGAGCGCCTCTTCCACTACGTATTCGACCGTGTGGCCGGGCAGTTTGCCGAGCCTTTGCGCTCCGTACGCGACGCTACCCGCGATGAGCCTCTGGGCCAGCGCATCCGCGAAGCGCTCCTGACCGTCAGCGCTTTTCTGGAAGCGCACCCCGAGGTCTACCGCCTGTACACGCGCATGCTCTTTCAGGAGTCTTTTCCGTTACGCGAAACACTGCTGTCACGAGTCCGCAGCCTGTCCACGAAATACTGGCGCTCCCTGGTGGAGGACGCCAAGGCCCGCGGCGAGCTGCGGCCGGATGTGGATATGGAAGCGGCCGTCTTCTTTCTGGACGCGCTTATGGATCGATTCTTCCAGGCGCGCACCTTACCCTATATGGACACCGGCTTCGGCCTGCACGACGACGCCCGGCTGGACGCGTGCATCGACGCCCTGGTGTCCTGCATCGAGCGAGGTTTGATCGCACCATGCTGAACCCCCGATTCTACGAGGCCCTCGGAATAGACGACATCCGGGAAAAAGTGCAGGCGAGCGAGCGCCTGACCATCGAGGACGGCCGGCGGCTCTTCGAATGCCCGGATCTCTCCTCCGTGGCCGCTCTGGCCCATTATGTGCGGATGCAGCGCCACGGCATGCGCGTTACCTGGGTCCGCAACCGCCACGTCAACTACACCAACGTCTGCGCCAACGACTGCCGTTTCTGCGCGTTCCACCGCCGCGTGGGCGAGGAGGGCGGCTTTACCCTGAACCTGGACGAGATCGTGGACAAGGCGACCTCGGCAGGAGACATCACCGAGCTGCACATCGTGGGCGGCTGCCACCCGGAGCTGGGCCTCGACTTCTTCGAGACAGCCCTGCGCACCCTGCACAAGAAGCTGCCCAACACGAGCATCAAGGCCTTCACACCCGTGGAGATCGAGCATTTCGCCAAGCTGGAGTCCATCTCCACCCGCGAGGTACTGGAGCGGTTGAGCGCTGCCGGCCAGGAGATGATGCCCGGCGGCGGCGCCGAGATCTTCGACCCGGATGTTCGTGCGCGCATCTGCCCGGAAAAGGTGAGCGGCGACGAGTGGCTGCGCATCTCCAAGGAGGCGCACTCCATGGGCATCCGCACCAACTGCACCATGCTTTTCGGCCACGTGGAAAGCGTGGAGCACCGGCTGGACCATCTGGACAAGCTGCGCCGGCTGCAGGACGAGACGAACGGCTTCATCTGCTTCATCCTCCTGCCGTTTCTCATCAAGAACAGCGCGCTGGAGCTGCCGGAAGGATTCGCCGGCGTCTCGGCCCCGGATATCCTGCGGACCCTCGCCATCTCCCGGCTCATGCTCGACAACATCCCGCACATCAAGTCCTACTGGGTCATGCTCGGGGTCAAACTGGCGCTCACGGCACTGCACTACGGAGCGGACGACTTCGACGGCACCGTGGTGGAGGAGAAAATCGGCCATATGGCCGGCGCCTCCAGCGAGCAGGCCCTGACGCCGGAGGGCATTGTGGCCATGGCCTGCGACTGCGGCTTTACCCCAGTGGAGCGGGACGCCCTTTTCCGGCCCAAGAACACCGAACCGCAAGGAGAATCGCCGTGCTGATCGCAACCCTTCCGGACGCCGTCCGCTCCGTGGCCGACGCTGTTCTCGACGGGCAGCGCATCGGCAAGGACGAGGCCCTGCTCCTGGCCTACGAGGCTGATCTGCATACCCTCATGCGCCTTGCCCACGCCGTTCGCATGCGCAAGGCCGAGCAGCGCGGCGATGTGGAAAACGGCGTGGCCCGGGTTACGTATGTTGTGGACCGCAACATCAATTACTCCAACATCTGCAGCTGCGGCTGCAAGTTCTGTGCGTTCTTTGCCGCGCCCGGCGATGCGCGCGGCTACGTTCTTTCCACGGAAGAGCTGGAACGCAAGGTGGCGGAGACCGTGGCCCTGGGCGGCTCGCAGATCCTCATGCAAGGCGGTCACCATCCGGAGCTGCCATTTTCCTTTTACGAGGACATGCTGCGCCACATCCGGGACACCTTCCCGACCATCCACATCCACGCCTTCTCCCCGCCGGAGATCGTCTACTTCTCCGAGCTGTACGGCATGGAGGTGGCCGAGGTCATCCGCCGGCTGCACGAGGCCGGCCTGGCCTCCATTCCGGGCGGCGGCGCCGAGATTCTGGTGGACCGCGTGCGCAAGCACGTCGCCCCCAACAAGTGCTCGGCCGGGGCATGGCTCGGCGTAATGCGCGAGGCGCATCAACAGGGGCTCAAGACAACCGCCACCATGATGTTCGGCCATGTGGAAACGCGCGCCGAGCGTATCGACCACATGCTGGCCGTGCGCGATCTCCAGGACGAGACCGGCGGCTTCACCGCGTTCATCCCCTGGGGCTTCCAGCCGCACAACACGGCCCTGGCCAAGGACGAGAACGGCGCGGCCCGCCGCCCGCCCACAAGCTGCAGCTACATGCGGGTGCTCGCGCTCTCGCGCATCGTGCTGGACAACGTGCCGAACATCCAGGCCTCCTGGGTGACCATGGGACCGCAGATCGCGCAGCTCGCCCTGCTCGGCGGGGCCAACGACTTCGGCTCCACCATGATCGAGGAAAACGTGGTCGCGGCCACGGGCGTCAGCTTCTCCTTGCCTGAAAACGATATCCGCCGCCTCATCCGCGAGGCCGGATTCACACCGCGCCGCCGGCGCATGGACTACACCCTGCGCGACGACGATGCCGAGGACAAACAATGAGCGCATCGACTGAGCAGCACACGAAAATATCCATGAAGCTTGGGCGGATAGGCTACCTCAACGTCCTGCCCATCTACGAACCCATCGAGTCCGGCGATCCCGACGTTCTGGGCGATCTCGACTTTGAGATCGTAAGCGGACCGCCATCTTACCTCAACGACCGCATGGCCGCTGGCGAGCTACCCATCTCGTCCATGTCCTCTGTGGAGTATGGTCGCCGGCACGAGCAGTATCTGCTCATCCCGGATCTGGGCATTGGCAGCCGTGGACCAGTGCAGTCCGTGCTTCTGCTCTCACGCAAGCCCATCAAGGAGCTCAACGGGGGGGGCATCCTCGTCAGCGCCCAGACGCACACCTCGGCCACGCTTCTGCGCATGCTCCTGGCCGATCACTACGGCCTCGATTCATTGCGGTATACCACGGGAAACGCGACTGCGATTCTAGAGTCCGGCGAGCGGCCCCAGGCCATCCTCTGCATTGGCGACGAGGCCCTGACTCTGCGCCGCCACCCGGACTATCCGGTCCGACTGGACCTGGGCGAGGCCTGGCGGGAGTGGACTGGCTTGCCCTTCATCTTCGGGCTCTGGGGTGTGTCCCGCAAAACCTTCCAGGAGCAGCCGGCGCAGCTTCGCGCCGCGGCACGCGCTCTCCTTGCCAGCAAACGCGCCGGCGTGGCCAAGCTGCCCAGCCTGCTGCCTGCCGTCTCCCAAACCACCGGCATGACCGTGGACGAGCTCACCGATTACTTCGCCGGCCTGGTCTACGACCTCGGCCCCGAGGAGCTCGACGGGCTGCGCGCCTTCTACGCTGCGCTTGCCCGCCACGGCATCATCGACTCGGCTCCTGCGTTGGAGTTTATCGATATCTAAGGACGTAGGGGAGTTGGGCTCTGAGAGACGTTGTCCCGCAAGCTCTCTGTCAGGGGAGCAATGCACGGAACGGCATCCCCCTAAATTACCGTGGGCACATCCCGCAAGGAAGCCCGCGAGATTGCACAACACAAAGGCCGCGTCTTCCGAAGAGGGCGCGGCCTTGTGCATGGGGAAGCGGGGAGCGGTTCCTCCCCCCGCAAGAGTCACATTGTCTGGTCTTGCAGCAGACGCCGCCTTAGACCTTGGCGGCCGTACGGAGATCGTCCACAGCGTCGGTCCGTTCCCAGGTGAAGTCCGGGTTGGTGCGGCCGAAGTGGCCGTAGCAGGCGGTCTTCTTGTAGATGGGGCGGAGCAGATCGAGGCGCTTGGTGATGTAGAAGGGCCGGAGGTCGAAGACCTCGTTTACGGCTTTGGTCAGCAGCTCGTCCGGCAGCTCGCTGCTACCCATGGAGGTAACCAGCACGGAGACAGGCTCGGCCACGCCGATGACGTAGGCGATCTGCACTTCGCAGCGGGGCGCCAGGCCGGCGGCCACCACGTTCTTGGCTACGTAACGCGCCATGTAGGCGGCGGAGCGGTCCACCTTGGACGGGTCCTTGCCGGAGAAGGCGCCGCCACCGTGGTTGCCCATGCCGCCGTAGGTGTCCTGGATGATCTTGCGGCCGGTCAGACCGCAGTCGCCCATGGGACCGCCGATGACAAAGCGTCCGGTGGTGTTGATGAAGATGCGGGTATCCTTGTCGAGGTACTCGCCGGGGATGGTCTTGTTGATGACCTCCTCGCGCACGGCGTCCACGAGGTCCGAGTGGGTCACGTTCTCGGAGTGCTGCGTGGCCACGACAACGGTGTCGATCTTCTTGGGCACGCCGTCCTCATAGAGGAAGGAGACCTCGGTCTTGCCGTCGGGACGGAGGAAGTCGAGGATGCCTTCCTTGCGCACGTAGGCCAGGCGCCGGGAGAGCTTGTGCGACCAGTAGATGGGCGCAGGCATGAAGGTCTCGGTCTCGTCGCTGGCAAAGCCGAACATCATGCCCTGGTCGCCGGCGCCCTGGCTCTCGGGGTCGTCGCGGTCAACGCCCTGGGCGATGTCGGCGCTCTGCTTGTCGATGGACGAGATGACCGAGCAGGTCTCCCAGTCAAAGCCCATGTCCGAGTGGTTGTAGCCGATATCCTTGATGGTCTCGCGGACCACGGAGGGGAAATCGGCGTAGCCGGTGGTGGTGATCTCGCCGGCAATGAAGGCCAGGCCGGTGGTCACGAGGGTCTCGCAGGCCACGCGGGCGTTCTTGTCCTGGCTCAGAATAACGTCGAGGATGGCGTCGGATATCTGATCGGCCACTTTATCGGGATGGCCTTCGGTAACGGACTCGGAAGTAAAGTGGTACTTTCCCTTGTTCGGTATCATGTGGTCTTCTCCCTGGATTTCTTGAGCCCAGGCATTTTCAGGGCTCCATTCATTTTGCTTTTCCTCTGTTGCTCCGGGCTGAGAATGCCGCCGGACATGAGGAGCTTGAACGATTCTTCCACGCTCATGTCCAGAGGGATGACGTCATCCTCGGGCACGATGAGGTAGAAACCGGTAGTCGGGTTCGGCGTGGAAGGCAGAAACACGTTGATGCATTTCTGCTCGGTCTTATGCTGGACCTCGCCGGTGGCCACCCCCGTGACATATGCCAGGGCGTACAGCCCGCGGCGGGGGTACTCCAGGAGAACCACACGCTTGAACTCCTTGGAAGAAGTTATGGTGATGGTTTCCAGAAGCTGCTTCACGGCAATGTAGATCCAGCTCACGAAGGGGATCTTGGAGAGGAACCACTCCCAGAACTCGAGAAGCTTGCGGCCGATGAAGTTCCGTACAAGGAAACCGCTGAGGAACAGGACCATGAGCAGCAGCACAAGGCCCAGACCCGGGATATGGAACGGCAGGAGCTCGTCCGGCCGCCATGCCGGCGGGAGAACGTTCCAGATGCGGTCCACCCAGGTGACGAACAATCTGAGAAAGAAGATCGTCGCCACGAGGGGTACGAGAACAAGGATGCCGGCGACGATGTTCACCTTGAAGGCGGATTTCATCTCGGCGACAAGCCGCTGGAAAAAACGTCTTAGTATAGATTTCACTTCTCAGACTCGCGCCCGCTGGGCGGATCGATACGCAGGTTGTCGATGAGCCGCGCCTTTCCAAGACGTAGCGCAACGGCGACCCGGCAGGGGCCATCGGCGCGTGTCATGGGGACAAGGCTCTCGGGGTCAACGAACTCCAGATAATCCAGCTCTCCCAAAGGGAGATTCTTGGCGTAATACGATTCGACATACTGTCTGACCGCGGCTATGTCGCGCTCGCCTCCGGCCACCACATCCTGCGCCGCGGCAAGCCCCTTGTACAGCTGGGGCGCCTGGGCGCGTTCTGCTTCGGTGAGGTAGGCGTTGCGCGAGCTCAAGGCCAGGCCGTCGGCCTCGCGCACGATGGGCATGCCCACGATCTCGGTGGGCAACATCAGGTCGCGGACCATACGCTTGATCAGGGTGAGCTGCTGGTAGTCCTTCTCGCCGAACATGGCGATGTTCGGCATGGCGAGGATAAGCAGCTTGGTCACCACGGTGGCCACGCCGCGGAAGAAGGTGGGCCGGCTGACGCCGCAGAGACCTGCGGCCAGGCTCGGCACCTCCACCCAGGTGGCGTGGTCGGGTGCGTACATCGAATCGCGCGTGGGGGTGAACAGAACGTCCACGCCGTGCTCGCGGGCGAGCGCTTCGTCGCGCTCGGCGTCGCGGGGATACGTGTCGAGGTCTTCACCGGGACCGAACTGGGTCGGGTTTACGAACAGGCTCACCATGAGCCTGTCGGCGTTCTTTCGGCCATGGTCTATCAGCGTAAGGTGCCCTTCGTGCAAGTAACCCATGGTGGGCACGAGGGCGGTGCGCAGACCGGAGCAGCGCCATTCACTGGCGCGGGTCTGCAGATCGTATGGGTTGGTTACAATTTCCATGGCGTTTGTCCGGGGTGAGAATTTCGAGTGAAGCGTTAGCCTCTACACGTGCTGGAGGTTCGTTGTCCAGAGAGCGGACCCGGCGCCGGACAGGCGCCGGGAATGTCTCCATGGTTCCGGGAGCGTCCGGATTTCCTAATAGCGGTAGTGGTCCGGTTTGAAGGGACCTTCCACTGGCACGCCGATGTAGTCGGCCTGCTCCTGGCTGAGCTTCTCCAGCTTGACGCCCAGGCGCGCCAGGTGCAGCCCGGCGACCTCTTCATCCAGCTTCTTGGGCAGCACAAAGACCTCGTTCTTGTGGTCCTTGGCGGCCAGCTCCAGCTGCGCGAGCACCTGGTTGGTGAAGCTGGCGCTCATCACGAAGCTGGGGTGGCCGGTGGCGCAGCCCAGGTTCACAAGGCGTCCCTCGGCAAGCACGATGATGGAGCGGCCGGACTCCAGAGTCCATTTGTCCACCTGCGGCTTGATCTCGTCGCGGGTGCACTTGGGGTTCTTCTCCAGGTAGACCATCTCGATCTCGCTGTCGAAGTGGCCGATGTTGCAGAGGATGGCCTCGTCCTTCATCTTCTCCATGTGCGCGCCGGTCACCACGTGGTAGTTGCCGGTGCAGGTGACGAAGATGTCGCCCAGGGGGGTGGCCTCGTCCATGGTGGTCACTTCGAAGCCTTCCATGGCGGCCTGCAGGGCGCAGATGGGGTCGATCTCGGTAACCAGCACGCGGGCGCCGAAGCCGCGCATGGACTGGGCGCAGCCCTTGCCCACGTCGCCGTAGCCCACAACCACGACCACCTTGCCGGCCACCATCACGTCCGTGGCGCGCTTGATGCCGTCGGCCAGGGACTCGCGGCAGCCGTACAGGTTGTCGAACTTGGACTTGGTCACGGAGTCGTTCACGTTGATGGCCGGGAAGAGCAGGGAGCCTTCCTTGGCCATCTGGTAGAGACGGTGCACGCCGGTGGTTGTTTCCTCGGAAACGCCGCGGATCTTCTCGGCCACGCGCTGCCAGCGGGTCTTGTCCGTCTCGTAGCTCTTGGCCAGGCGGTCCATGATCATCTGGAACTCTTTGACGTCGTACGACTTGTCCAGAAGGGACGGGTCCTTCTCCACCTTGACGCCCTGGTGGATGAGCAGGGTGGCGTCGCCGCCGTCATCCACGATCAGGTCCGGGCCGGAGCCGTCGGGCCAGGTCAGGGCCATCTCGGTGCACCACCAGTACTCCTCCAGGCTCTCCCCCTTCCAGGCAAAGACCTTGGCGGAGCCGGCCTCGGCAATGGCGGCCGCGGCGTGGTCCTGGGTGGAGAAGATGTTGCACGATGCCCAGCGGATGTCCGCGCCGAGCTCGTAGAGCGTCTCGATGAGCATGGCGGTCTGGATGGTCATATGCAGGCTGCCGGTCACCTTGAGGCCCTTGAGGGGCTTTTGCGGCCCGTACTTCTTGCGAAGCTCCATGAGACCGGGCATCTCGTTTTCGGAAAGCTGCATTTCCTTGCGTCCCCAGGCGGCCTGGGAGATGTCCGCGACTTTGTGGTCGAGGCTCAGGTCGAGTTCGGGGGCTGTCGACTTCAGCATGCTTCCTCCAATGCGCTTCAGCGTTTGCGTGTTTTCAACAAGCGGACGAACAGGCCTTCGTTCACCGGGAACTCGGCCGATTCCTCCACATCAAATCCATACGTGTCGAGCCAGGAGTCCATCTCCTCGTGCTCGAATCCAAGCCAGCGGTCGCCGTAGCGTGAACGCATGGTCTCCCGCTGGTGTTTGGCAAAATCTGCGAGAATGAAGACGCCGTCCTTCTTGAGGACGCGCGACGCTTCGGCCACGCCTTTGCGCGGCTCGCTCAGGTGGTGGAACACCAGGCTGGTCACGACGCAGTCGGCTTCCCCGTCGCGCACGGGCAGGTGCTCCAGAGCGCCCAGGCGCAGGGATACGTGGCTGCCGTTTTCGCTGAGCCTGTGGCGGGCCGCATCCAGCATCTTGGATGAGGAGTCCACGCCGATGACGTAATCCGACTTGCGCCGGAGCACGTCCAGCAAACGGCCGGTGCCGCAGCCCAGATCCACCGCAGTGCCGCATTGCGGCAACCGCATCTCGATCTCGCCGGAAAGGTCGAGGCTGCCGAGAATCTCCCGCGAGAGCTTGTCCCACTTGTCGGAGATGGAGTCGAAAAATCGCGTCGTGGCGTGGGCTCTGTCCTCCAGGGCGCGCGCCGCCGCACTCAGGTCCTCGGTCTCGGCCTCCTGGTCCG
Source organism: Oceanidesulfovibrio marinus (assembly GCF_013085545.1). NCBI lineage: Bacteria > Pseudomonadati > Thermodesulfobacteriota > Desulfovibrionia > Desulfovibrionales > Desulfovibrionaceae > Oceanidesulfovibrio > Oceanidesulfovibrio marinus. The sequence continues at coordinate 3,194,424 of NZ_CP039543.1, read as the reverse complement.
GAAACATCCGGCGCAGGGTGGTCACCAGCTCCATGGCCGGGCTGTCCTTGTCCGCCTCATAAAAGACCCACAGCCCGTCCCGGCGCGAGGAGACCAGGCCGTTGTCGGCCAGGATCTTCAGGTGGCGGGAGATGCGCGACTGGCCCATGCCCAGCACGGAGACGAGCTCGTTCACGTTGAGCTCGTACTCGGAAAGCAGGCGGACAAGACGCAGCCGGGTTTCGTCGGCCAGCGCCTTGCAAAGGGGCAGGGCTGTCAGCATGGGTCGTGTGGCGGAGATCTCTCGTGGTGTTCCGGGTGGCTCAATCGATAAATCAAGATATCTTGATGCAGCTATTTATAGGCCCTGGCTCCCTCTGTCAAGCCGAATCCCGAAACATGGATGCTTTGTCAGGCCGGGGAAATACTGTTAGGATGGCCGCTCTCGACTTGACCTTTTGGCATTTATCTTGGTATGAGCGACAACTTTTCGTCTGGGCGTACGCGTCTTGGATGACGAGGGAGCCCGGTCATGGACCGAATCGGACGTACCCTGCCGCGATTTCTCCGCGCCAGCCTTGGCGCGGACCTGCCATTCCGCCTAGTGTTGCTGTGGCGGCACTGGGATGAGATCGTGGGCGAGGAGGTCGCGAGCCTGGGCCGGCCTCTGGGCAGACGAAAAACCACGCTGCGCATCGGCGTCGAGGACGTCATGGCCATGCAGGAGCTCACCTTCCATGCGCCGGACATACTCGATGCGGTGCACGGATTTTTGGAAGAGCCCGTGTTCGACACGGTACAGGGCGAGCTCCTGGGCGACAGGCACGGCGTGGATGCCGAGCGATTGACGATTCCCGTACGGGAAAAGCCAGTGAAGCCGGCCCGGATCGGCAGCCTGTCAGGCAAATTTGTGGACAATCCAACGATTGCGGAAGCCTACCGCAAGTACGTGGAATTTTTTAAAGAGCAAGAAAGCGGTAAGCAAAACCGCAATTCGGAGGAAGACACATGAGCGATGAAACGAAAGAGCAGGAAGTGACGGAAGAGACCGCCGCTGAGGCTACCGAGGCTCCGGCCGAGAAGAAGGCCGACGAGAACGAGCTGACCCTGGACAGCCTGGGCCTGAGCAAGCCCCTGGACAAGATGACCGCCAAGGAGCTCCGCCAGCTGGTCATGGACAAGATTCCCCAGATCACCGGCGCGTCCGGCATGGGCAAGGAAGAGCTCGTCGCTGCCATCAAGGAAGTCTTCGGCATTGTTGACGAGGAAGGCGCCGTCTCTCCCTACAAGAAGCAGATCTCCGGCATCAAGAAGGACATCGCCGGCCTGCGCGAGGAGCGCCTCCAGGCCAGCTCCCGCAAGGACCGCGAGATCCTGCGCAAGAAGATCAACAAGCTGAAGAAGCGCTCGCGCCGCCTCGCCCGCGCCGTGTAGCACCGCGCTTCGCGAAACACTCCGTAGCGGCGCGTCTGGCAGCGCTCCCGGTTCGCCGCGAAGTCCGGCCGGGAGAAGGGCGCCACAGCCATGTTCGCGCATGGTTTATGCCGCGCGGAAAGCAGGAACAACGCCGCCTGTAAAAAAAGCGGTCCTGGAGGCCATAAATGGTTGACAGGGAGGTTCCGGCTTATATATAGACTTCGTTCTCGCGCTGGGGGATCGTCTAGCGGCAGGACGACGGGTTCTGGCCCCGTTAACCAAGGTTCGAATCCTTGTCCCCCAGCCAATTTCATTTTCCGTCCTGCGTCCCCATCGTCTAGCCTGGTCCAGGACACCGGCCTTTCACGCCGGCGACAGGGGTTCAAATCCCCTTGGGGACGCCACCCGACCTTTCAGGGCTCACACAACCGTGTGGGCCCTTTTTTTGTTTCTGGGTTTGTCGCTGCTCAATTCGAGGGGCGGTTTCCTCTGCCCGTTGAAGCCAAGACATCAGGGCTAAAGCTAGCGCTGGCGGCGGGCATGTGCCCGGGCGGCTTTCAGTTTGCGATACTGATAAAGAGACTTGTGTATTTGCCTTTCTGCTTGCTACAGGAACAAGGAAGAAAATGAGGCCAGCGCCAAGGTGCGCGTTGCATCGAATAGGGGAGTTCATAGATGTTCTGCAATATTTAAGGGCGAGTGTAGAGGTGAGTAGTGAGAAGCTTACATGAGGGCATTAAAGAACGGTACGAAAATGCAAAGCATCATGTTGTTCGTTTCGCATCAAATATACAAACGATAAAATTAGTTGCTCAAATTGCGATAACAATCGTATCCCCAATCGTCTTCTCGCTATATGTTGGTCAACTCATTACTGCTGATCTTAAAGTAGAAAATATTTCAGTTTGGTGGACTATTAGCTTTGGATTGGTGCTAGGAGTTCATATAGCAAGTGCAGTTTTTTTATATTTTATAGCAGAATATAACACAGCTAAAGATTTTGCCTTTTATGAAAAGGCTTTGACTAAAGTTAATTATTACGAAAGGTACCATGAAGAAGTTTCCAATTTTCATATGGCCTTGAGGAAAGTAAATTTAAATGCAAAATCACTAAGTTTAAGATTAGTATCTGTTGAGGATCTAAAGAGTGATAAGACATATTTGGATACACTACTGGATCCAATCAAGCCTTGCCTATGTGAAATATTCAATTATAACCGATCTGCACATATGAACTTCGCAGTGTTCCTTGCCAATGAAGAGGAAAGGAAACTCGAGTGTGTTTATAGATATAGAAGCATGAAGTTAGAACGAATCAAGAAAGATATGCCAAGCAGATCGTGGCCCTACGGAGTTGGTCACGTGGGGGCTTGCTTTGTTGATGGTGATCCTATTGCGATAGATGATTTGACTACATTTGGTTACTATTCAAAAAATAAAAAGGATGATGATGATAAGTTTTATCGTGCTGCGATGTCTGTCCCTCTATGTCAAACAACAGCTTTGGCATTATCAGATGGGTATAAAGATGATATCAAGCCTGTAGGGGTTATAATTCTCACAAGTAGCCATCCTGGCCAATTTACGAAATATCATCTCGCGATGCTTGAGCTCTTGAAAAACCAAGTAGAAATGGTTATATCTAATGAAACCGTACAGGGGTAATGTCATGAGAAAGAAAAGCATTCCAGGCGGTTATGAGTTTATTAGACCTTCGGGGTTTGAAGATTTTCAATCCCCCTTTAGAGATTCAAGGGTGATTACCCTGGAAAAGGAATCCCCTAAGAAATCTGCTCATGAGATCCGCAAGGAAGAAGAAGTGAAAGTGCAGTGCTGTTCAACGGCACCGGCATAAGTTTGGCTTTCTCTAAACTCACTGCGATCAAAAGCCGCCTTGCCCGCCAAGGCGGCTTTTAAATTAATTTGTGTTTAACGAAAAAACAAAAGTTTACCTTTTAGTTCGATAAAGCCTCAGTCGTAAATTTGGTCGGGACATAGCAGTGAAAACCCGTTTTCCACGCCAGTAATCCGAGTGAAAATCGGTGAAATAAGGCTTCCAGCGTATCCTTTCACGCCGGCGACAGGGGTTCAAATCCCCTTGGGGACGCCACCCGACCTTTCAGGGCTCACACAACCGTGTGGGCCCTTTTTGTTTCATGTCATTTCTGTGTCACGAAATAAAGTGGCGTATGCGTTAGGCTTTCGGAGTCAGCTGGTCATCCTATGTGGGAATCGTTGTTATGACGTAGAGATATGCGCGGCGTAAATTTGAAAATCAGATAGCATCGATAGTAATTGCAAAAGAACGTATTCCTTGTCCGCAAGTTTCATTGTGCGGGCGGTGTGACTGGAGTGTGATGAATATAATTCCATAAATTCATGTTGCGTGATAATGATTCCTGGGGTGTAATTCGACCGTAAAGTCGGGGCACTATATGCCGATGGAAAGAATACAGCACTCAAGGAGGTGTATAGTGGGTGTACGTGGAAAATTGATCACCGCAATAGTCCTGCCCATCATTATTTCTGTCGCCATTGTCTCTGTCGCCATTTCGGTTCGGATACAGGACGCCATGAAAACGCGATACCATGAGTCGTCGCGGGAGAGTCTCGTCCTGGTGCAGCGGTACGTGAACGAAATCCTGAACCAGGCCAAGTACACCAGCGCGTTCATGGCGACTCTGCCCGAGGTCAAAGGGGCCATGGGCAAGTGGACCCGCTACTTTGAGCAGGATAAGCCCACGCCGGCCGGCGCCGTGGCCACGGACCCCTCCGAGATCCTGATAAAACGGATGTGCGACGACATGATGAGCGCGCACCCGGACTTCGCCTACGTGTACATGGGCTTCGAGGACGGCGGGTATACGCAGAACGCCGAGGAGGTCATGGCCACCGATTATGATCCGCGCCGCCGGCCGTGGTATACGCAATCCAAGCAGTCCGCCACCGACACCACGCTGCTCTCGGCGTACATCACCACGCAGGGTGTCCCGAACATCGGTGTCACCACCAAGATCTACAACGACTCCGGCAAGTTCATCGGCGTTTCGGCCGTTGATATCAGCCTGGGCGACCTTACAGAGATCGTATCCAATCTCAAGATAGGCGAGACCGGCTATGTGATGCTTGTCCAAAATGACGGCACGATCCTTTCCGATCCCCACCATTCCGACAACAACTTCAAAAAGATCGGCGACGTTGAAGGCGATGCCTACAAGCGCATCAGCAACACCGCCGACGGCGACCTGGACAATCTGGAGCTGGACGGCGTTGGATACGACGGTGTTGTGCTCACCTCCAAGGAGACGGGCTGGAAGCTCGCCGCCCTGGTCGAGACCAGCGAGATCAACGCCGCAGCCAACCAGACCATCATCAATGTGTTGATCATCGGCTGCATCGTGGTGCTGGTCTTCGGCGTTCTGGGAGGCCTGTACGCCACGGTCGGCGTTGTGCGTCCCATTCGCTCCCTGGTGGATATGACCAAGGACATAGCAGCCGGAAACTACGACTCCCTGCCAGACGCGGCGAAGTTCAAGTCCGAGTTCGCCGTCTTGTTCGAGAACATGCGAACCATGGTCAAGGAGCTGGTGAAAACGATTTCCCTGGCCGAGGACAAGACGCGAGAGGCCGAGGTCAAGAGCGCCCAGGCCAACGAGGCGCTTGACCAGGCCGAGGATGCGCGGTGCCAGGCAGAATCGGCAAAGACCGAGGGCATGCTCCAGGCCGCGCAGCAGCTCGAAGAGATTGTGGAGCAGATATCCTCGGCCTCCACGGAGCTCTCCGCACAGATCGAGGAATCAAAACGCGGCTCGAATGAGCAGCGGAACATGGCCTCCGAGAACGCCACGGCCATGGAACAGATGAACGCCTCGGTTATCGATGTGGCCTCCAGCGCCTCGAAAAGCTCGGACAGCGCCATGCGGACCAAGGAGGAAGCGCGCTCCGGCTCGGAGATCGTGGACCAGGTGGTGTCCTCGGTCGGCACCCTGGTTCATGAAACAGACAAGCTGAGCCAGGAGATGGAGCAGCTCGGCAGCCAGGCCGAGTCCATCGGCAACGTCATGAACGTGATTACGGACATTGCCGACCAAACGAACCTTCTGGCGCTGAATGCCGCCATCGAAGCGGCGCGGGCCGGCGAGGCCGGCCGCGGCTTTGCTGTGGTTGCCGACGAGGTCCGCAAGCTGGCCGAAAAGACCATGGGCGCGACCAAGGAGGTCGGTGCCGCCATTCACTCCATCCAGGACTCAACCGCCATGTCGATTGATTCCATGCAGGAAACACGGCGGGTGGTGGAATCGACCACCAGCCTGGCTACCCAAGCCGGCGAAGCGTTGGGCAACATTCTGCAGCTAGTCGACGAGGTGGCAGGCCAGGTGCAGTCCATTGCCTCGGCCGCCGAGGAGCAGAGCGCGGCATCCGAGGAGATCAAGCGGGGCACCGGCGAGATCAGCCGGATTGCCGAAGAAACCGCGCACGCCATGGACGAGTCGGCTGTGGCCATGGAGCAGCTCGCGCGCCTTTCCAACAAGCTGAGCCAACTCATCGACGGGTTGAAGAATATCGGGGAAGGGCCGTAGGGATAGCGTCTGGACGTCAGAGAAACACCCGCGCCGCGCGGGCACGCGCGTCAATATGAGATGAAGCCGGTCAGGGACACACCTGGCCGGCTTTTTTTTCGGAAATCGCCCCGCATGGCGCCATGGGAAAAGGTGTAGAGGAGTTGCCAAGAATCCTAATAGTTGCGTGATGTTCTGTGGGTTCAGCTGGCGGAACCAGTTTTTTTTGAAATGTATTGCCTACAATAGACATTTCTTGATATCACGCTTGCAAAAGCTTTCGGGACGCGTCGGGCATGCCTGCGTGACGGGGATTCTGATGATCTGCAGGGTGCGCGCCGCATGAGGAAGGCTTCGGCTGGATTACGGCCCATAATTGGGTCAAGTTTTGGTGCTATGTGAAAAAGCATTCGCAAGACCTGAAGCGGGCAGCGTCAACTGAAACCGCTTACATCGGGGCAAGCCATTAAGGAGGATTCGTCGAACTGAGCAGGCCTGTCGCATATCATGCACCTTAGCCCATGAGACTCAAAGACGCTATTCGACAACCAATAGTTAAGGAGAATGTCATGAGCAGTTGGGAAGCCAAAATCGACATCAACCGTGTTTTCGTCCTGCAACCCACACGTCCCCTTACCTACTTCGGCGTCGGCGCCGTTCAGAAAGTCAATGATATCCTCGAAGGCCTTACCCAGAAAGGAATGGGCAACATCCTGGTCGTGACCGATAACTGCGCCTACAAGGCCAGCGGCGCCTGGGATACGGTCGAACCGGCCCTGAACAAGCATGCCAAGTCCTGGAAACACTACGACAAGGTCCGTCCCAACCCCACCTATGACAACTGCGAGGAAGCCGCGGCGGCTGGCCTCGAAATGAAGGCCGACTGCATTCTGGCCATCGGCGGCGGCAGCTCCATGGATACCGCCAAGACCGCTGCCGTGCTGATGAAGCATCCCGGCAAGAAGTCCGTTGATTTCTATGAGAAGGGCGAAGGCATCAACGACGCCGTGCCCCTGCTGCTGATCAACACCTCCCACGGCACCGGCTCCGAGTGCGATGCCTTTGCAGTGGCACAATCCGATGGCGAGGACAAGCCCGCCATCAACTCTCCGCACATCTACGCCACATACACCATCGAAGACCCGGCGCTTACGGCAACCATGCCGATAAAGCAGACCATCTCCACCTCCATCGACGCGGTCAACCACGCTCTGGAGGCGGCCACCACCATCACCACCACGCCGTACTCGTTCGGCCTGGCCAGAGACGCCATCCGCCTCGTGTCCAAGTATCTGCCCCAGGCCATCGTGGAGCCCGGCAACCTGACCGCGCGCTACTGGCTGATGTACGCCTCGGCCATCGCCGGCATCAGCTTCGACCTTGGCCTGCTGCACATCACCCACGCCATGGAGCATGCCATGAGCACGCACGACGCCAAGGTGACGCACGGCGACGGTCTGGGCATTCTCATGCCGGCCATGGTTCAGGAAATCTATCACGCAGTGCCGGAGCAGCTCGCCGAGTTGCTCAAGCCCATCGTGCCCGACCTGGAAGGCATTCCGGCGGAACGCGACAAGGTTGTGGAAGGCCTCAGGAAGTGGTTCAACTCCGTGGGCCAGAAGACCGACATGTCCGACTACTTCACCGAGGCCGACATCCCGGCGCTGGTCAAGCTGACCATGGATTCCTCCCTGGCCAAGATGCTGCTGCCGCTTGCCCCCATCAAGGCGGACGAGAAGGTTGTGGAGCGTATCTTCAGGAACTCACTGTAATTTAAGGACAAGGGGCCTACGGCTCCGCGTCTGATTTGCCCGGAAAGGCCCGCGCATTGTGCGTGGGCCCTTTTTCGTGGAGCTCTTGCCCGTAATCTATTGTGCACACAGCCTGTTATGACATGCTGTCGCACGGCTGGTGTCTCAGGCGAGAGGGCATTTGAGGTTCCGGTAGTAGGCGTCGTACTGGTACACGGCCGTGAGCGGTGCGTGGCCAAGTAGCCGGTCCTTCACCGCCAGTACCGTGACAGGCGCCTCGGCGTGTTTGATGAACAGGGAGTCGTGGCCGACGCAGAGGCCCATCAGCACGTTGAGCTCAACGTCATGTTCGTTGGCGAGCAAGGCCTGGAGCACCGGGTTGCACATGGTCTCCTTCTCCTGGGAGGGGTCCACGTGGTCCGCCTGGGTGAGGCCGATGGCCTCTTTGGGCGTGCGGCCGGCCTTGCAGCAGATGGAGACGAGTTCAAGGCCATTGTCCGTGAAGATCTTGTGGACCACCTCGGCTTCCTTGCGCAGGCCGATGCAGAAGGCCATGCCCAGCCGGTGGTACTCCATGCGCTTGGCGAACTCGACGATCTCCTGAATGCGGGGCTTGGCCGGTTTGATGTTGGCATAGCCTTTTTCCCGGCCCGAGTAGCCGGCCGTCTCCTGCAAGGACGCCTGCGTAGCGAAGTTCATCAGCGCCGGGTCGGCGCGCAACAGCTCCAGGGAGCGCTCTTTCAGCGCCTTGTGCCGCAACGAGGGGCAGTTTTTCGGACCCTTGCCGCCTTCCTTGCGGCAGTATCGTTCACTCCAGTCGTATGGGCAGACGGCGCATTCCGGGTGGAAGTCTTGCATGGCGTGGTCTCCTGGTCTAAATGAATACCGATTCTGGGGGAGGGTAGAATTTCCGTATACTCTTGTCCACCTCGTGATACTTTGTGGTATTCACTCCACCAGCTGCTTGGTTACTCCGCCCCGTCGAATGCAAGCAAAAAAGGCGCCTCGCTCAATGCAAGACGCCTTTTTCTTTACCAATTCAATTTCGTATTACAAAGCAGCATACACCTTGTCGACAGCCGTCTTGGCCTTGGCCACGATGGTGTCGATGTCGTCCTTGGTCACGATGAGGGGCGGGGCAAAGCCCAGGATCTCGCCGTGGGGCATGGCCCGGGCGATGAGGCCCTCTTCCAGGCAGGCGCCGGCCACGGAGTAGCCCACCTTCTTGGAGGGATCGAACCGTTCCTTCTTGTCCTTGTCGGCCACGAACTCCAGGGCGGCCATCAGACCCACGCCGCGAACTTCGCCCACCATGGGGTGGTCGCCGAAGGTCTCGTGCAGCTTCTGCTGGAAGTAGCCGCCCACCTCACGGGCGTTGGCCGGCAGGTCTTCCTTGTCAACGATGTCCAGGTTGGCGTTGCCGGCTGCGGCGCACATGGGATGGGCCGAGTAGGTCCAGCCGTGGCCGATGGCGCCGAACTCGTCCGTGCCCTGCTCCAGCACCTTCCACACGCGCTCGCCCACGATAACGCCGGAAAGCGGCAGGTAGGCCGAAGTCAGGCCCTTGGCAATGGCGATGAGGTCGGGCTTCATGCCGTAGGTGTGGCTGCCGAAGTACTGGCCGGTGCGGCCGAAACCGGTGATGACCTCGTCGGCGATGAGCAGCACGTCGTACTTGTCCAGTACCTTCTGGATGGCCTGCCAGTAGCCGGCCGGCGGGGGAATGATGCCGCCGGTGCCCAGGATGGGCTCGCCGATGAAGGCGGCCACGGTATCCGGGCCCTCGGCGATGATCATCTTTTCCAGCTCGTCGGCGCAGCGCTGGCTGAACTCTTCCTCGGTCTCGCCGTCCATGCCGTTCCAGTACTGGTGCGGGCACATGGTGTGCTTGATCACGTTCACGGGCAGATCGAAGTGGTCCTGGAACAGGCCAAGGCCGGTGAGGCTGCCGGTCATGATGCCGGAGCCATGGTAGCCGCGCTGGCGGGAGATGATCTTCTTCTTCTCGGGCCGGCCCAGCACGTTGTTGTAGTACCAGACCAACTTGATGTTGGTCTCGTTGGCGTCGGAGCCGGACATGCCGTAGTAGACGCGCTGCATGCCCATGCCGGCCTTGCGCACGATGCGCTCGGAGAGCTTGATGACGGGCTCGTGCGAATGCCCCACATAGGCGTGGAAGTAGGCCAGCGTGTTCGCCTGCTCGGCAATGGCGTCGGCGATTTCCTTGCGGCCATAGCCCACGTTGACGCAGTAGAGGCCGGAGAAGCCGTCCAGGCTGCGGACGCCTTCGGCGTCTTCGATGTAGATGCCCTCGGCCTTGGTGATGATGCGGTTGGGGGCTTCACCCCGTGCAAACTGGGCCAGATGCGTCGAAGGGTGGAAGACATTCGCCCGGTCCGTTACGGAAAGCTCCGCTATGCGTGCCTTGTCCATGAAACCATTCTCCTTGTATTTCTGCGCCCGACGGGCCGGTCCAATCATCGGCCCGCTGGTCGACGCTCAGGTCAACGCCTAGGCCGCCTTGATCGCGGCGCAGATGTATTTGGTATCCAGATACTCATCCAGTCCCCAGTGGCCGCCCTCGCGTCCCAGACCGGACTGCTTGACCCCGCCGAAGGGGATGGGCCCGCCCGTGACCTTCACGCAGTTCACGGCCACCATGCCGTACTCCAGCATCTCGGTGATGCGACAGACGCGGTCGTGGTCGTTGGTGAAGAGGTAGGCCATGAGCCCCAGCTCGGCGTGGTTGGCCAGCCCGGAAAGCTCGGCCTCGCTGCCGAAGCGCGAGACGGCGGCGACAGGGCCGAAGGTCTCCTCGCTGCTGATGGCCATTGCCGGCGTAACGTCGGCCAGCACCGTGGGGTCGAAGAACAGCCCGCCCAGCTCGTGCACGCCGCCGCCGTAAAGACGGCGCGCGCCCTTGGCCATGGCGTCGTCCACGTGCTGCTGGCACTTGTCCACGGCGCGGGCGTTCATCAGCGGCCCGACGTCCACGCCCTCGGACAGGCCGTTGCCCACGCGGAGGGCCTGCACCTTCCTGGTGAACAGGGCGAGGAACTCCTCGTACACGTCCGCGTGCACGTAGATGCGGTTGGCAGCCAGGCAGTCCTGCCCCGAGGTCTGGAACTTGGCTGCCACGGCCTGGGCCGCCGCGTCGTCCAGATCCACGTCCGGGAACACGATGAACGGGGCGTGCCCGCCCAGCTCCATGCTCATGCGCTTCACCGTGTCGGCACTTTGGCGCAGCAGGGTGCGGCCCACCTCGGTGGAGCCGGTAAAGCTTACAGTTCGTATTACAGGATTGGCGCAGAGCTCGGCCACGATATCCCGCGAGCCCGGCACAACCGAGAACACGCCGGCCGGAATGCCCACGCGGTCGGCCAGCTCGGCCAGGGCCAGGGCGGAAAGCGGCGTCTCCGTGGCCGGCCGCACGATCATGGTGCAACCGGCGGCCAGCGCCGCGCCTGCCTTGCGGGTAATCATGGCCGAGGGGAAATTCCACGGGGTGATGGCCGCGGTCACGCCCACGGGGCGGCGTTTGACCAGCATCTGCCGCTGTGGCAGGTGGCCGTTCACCACCTCGCCGTTGACCCGCCGCGCTTCCTCGGCAAACCACTCCAGGAAGCTGGCCGCGTATTCGATCTCGCCTTTGGCCTCGTGCAGCGGTTTGCCCTGCTCCAGGGTCATGATCAGGGCGAGGTCATCGCGGTTCTCCAGCATGGCCTCGCCCCAGGCGCGCAGCAGACGGCCGCGTTCCTGCGGCAGGAGATCGCGCCACGCCGGAAAGGCGGCGCGGGCCGCGGCTATGGCCGCCCTGGCTTCCACCGCGCCGCAACGCGGCACGCAGCCAACGACGGAACCTTCCCCGCCCTGTTCCTCGGCCGGGTTGGTCACTTCAATCACCTCGCCGCTCTCGGCGTTTTGCCACTTTCCGTTGATATACGCCCACTCCTTGAGCAGACGCGCATCGTCCAGATGCCGCACAGCCATGCAACGGCGTCGAGGAGAAGAGATGATATCCATGGCGCACCACCTATACGGCTTGTCGGAGCGTCAAAGCCTGGTTCGGGTTGAGGTAGTCGAGGCCCAGGTCACGGGCGACGGCTTCGTACGTCACGGAACCGCGGTAGATGTTGAGCCCGTTGAGGAAGTGCGGATCGTCCTTCAGGGCGTCCAGGCCGCGAGCGGCCAGCTTGCGCGCGTACTCCAGGGTCGCGTGGTTCAGGGCGTAGGTGGAGGTCCGGGCCACGCCGCCGGGCATGTTGGCCACGCAGTAGTGGACAACGCCGTCCACGATGAATGTGGGGTCGTCATGGGTGGTGGGGCGGGTGGTCTCGGCGCAGCCGCCCTGGTCCACGGCCACGTCCACAATGGCCGAGCCGGTCTTCATGCGGGAGACCAGGTCGCGCGAGATGAGCTTGGGCGCGGAAGCGCCGGGGATGAGCACCGTGCCGATGACCAGGTCGGCGTCAACCACGTGGCGCTCGATGGCCGCTTTGGTGGAAAAGACGTTTTTGACGCGGCCGCCGTACTGGGTGTCCAGGCTGCGCAGCCGCTCGGGGCTGCGCTCCAGGGCGACGACCTCGGCCCCGGCGCCCACGGCCATCTCGATGGCGTGGCTGCCGGCAACGCCCGCGCCCAGGACCACGACCTTTGCCGGCTCCACGCCGGGAACGCCGCCCAGCAGAATGCCGGAGCCGCCGGCCGTGCCTTCCAGACAGTGGGCACCGGCCTGCACGGACATGCGGCCGGCCACCTCGGACATGGGAGAAAGCAGCGGCAGACCGCCCCTGGGCGAGGTCACGGTCTCGTAGGCGATGGCGACGCAGTCGGATGCGATAAGCGCCTGGGTCTGCTCCGGATCGGGCGCGAGATGGAGGTAGGTGAAGAGGATCTGGCCGGAACGGAGCATGGCGCACTCGGCCGGCTGGGGCTCCTTGACCTTCACGATCATGTCGGCGGTGGCGAAGATCTCCGCCGCCGTGGGTACGATGGTGGCACCGGCCTCGGCGTACGCTTCGTCGCTCTTGCCGATTCCCTCGCCGGCGGCCGCCTCGACCAGCACCCGGTGCCCGTCGTGGACCAGCTCGGCGACGCTCTCGGGAACCAGCCCGACGCGCTTCTCCTTGATCTTTATTTCCTTGGGTACACCAATCTTCATATACGCCCTCCGTTAGTAGCGTGATTAATTGAACGGCATGCTACCAGCGGAGGCGCAGAGGGTGCTTCTGAATTGGCTGGGGGTTTCGAGGATTTTTTCGGCCGGTCGGCCTGTTTCAGGAGAGTTTTTCCAGAAGCGCGTCCAGGGACGGGCCGGCGCTTTTTTTGACCGGCTTGGTGACGATGTAGCTGAAGTAGCGGTCGATGCCGATGTCGCTCTCCAGCAGCCGGTCCATGAACCGCTGGTAGCTGTCCACGTCCGTGGTTACCACGCGCATCATATAGTCCAGGCCGCCGCCCGTGGCCATGCACTCTACAACCTCAGGCATCTGCTGAATGGCGCTTTCGAAGTGCTCGAAGTCCTCGCGCTGGTGGCGCTTGAGCACAACCTCGACCATGACCGTGGTGATGGGTGCGATCTTGCGCACGTCCAGGCGGGCGGAGTAGCCCGTAATGATGCCGGCTTCCTCCAGCTTGCGCAAACGTTCCCAGGTGGGGCTGGGCGAGAGGTTCACGGCCTCGGCCAGCTTCAGCTTGGTAATGCGGCCGTCCTGCTGCAATACGCGCAAAATCTTGAGGTCGTACTCGTCGAGCTTGGGCATGGTCGCCTTCCGCGGAGTTCTCCGCCGGGCTGAGGGCGGATGTCGCAAAAGTGGGCGCGGGAGCGGAGCGAAGAACCCCCGCTCCCACGTGCGCCCGTCATTACTTCTTGATCACCAGGCTTCGGTCCAGGTTGGCCAGCGTCTCGGCTCCACCCGGGGTGATGACGATGGACTCGGTCAGCTCCAGTCCCCAGGAATCCTGCCACAGGCCGGTCATGAAGTGGAAGGTCATGTTCGGCTGCAGCACGGTTTTGTCGCCGCGGCGCAGGCTCATGGTTCGCTCGCCCCAGTCCGGCGGGTAGCTCAGGCCGATGGGGTAGCCGGTGCGATTGTCCTTGGTGATGCCGTAGCGCTCCAGCACGTCGAAGAAGGCGATGGCCACGTCCTCGCAGGTGTTGCCGGGCTTGGCCGCGGCAAGGCCGGCCTCCATGCCTTCCAGCACGGCCTTTTCCGCCTCCAGGTAGTACTGCGGCGGCGTGCCCAGGAACACGGTGCGCGAGAGCGGGCAGTGGTAGCGGTGATAGCAGCCCGCGATTTCGAAGAACGTACCCTCGCCGCTACGCATGGGCTTGTCGTCCCAGGTCAGGTGCGGGGCCGAGGCGTCCTCGCCCGAGGGCAGCAGAGGCACGATGGCCGGGTAGTCGCCGCCGGCGCCGTCCACACCGCGGATGGCCACATCATAGATCTCGGCCACGAGGTCGCACTTGCGCATGCCGGGCTCCACCTTCTCGGCGATGCGCTTGTGCATGGCCTCCACGATGCGCGCGGCCGTGCGCATGTACTCGATTTCCTGGTTGGACTTCACGGCGCGCTGCCAGTTGACCAGGGCCGTGGCGTCCTTGAACGTGGCCTTGGGCAGGTTCCGCGTGAGCGCGGCGAATGCCGCGGCCGAGAAGTAGTAGTTGTCCATCTCCACGCCGGTGACCAGACCGTCCAGGCCGCGCTCCTTGAGCCGCTCGGAGAGGTAGTCCATGGGGTGCTGCTCCGGGTTCTGGACGTAGTGGTCCGGGTAGCCGATGAGTCGGTCGTGGTCCAGGTAGGACGTGCGCATGGCGCCGTTGCGGTCCTGGCCGCGGCCGTACCAGATGGGGTCCTGGTCCATGGGTACGATGACGCACTGGTGCACGTAGAAAGACCAGCCGTCATAGCCCGTGAGCCAGGCCATGTTGGAAGGATCGGTGACGATGAGCAGCTCGATGCCGCGCGCCTCCATGGCGGCGCGGGTTTTGGCCAGCCGCTCGGCAAACTCCTCGCGGGTGAAGAACAAAGTCGGTGTTACCTGATTTTGCATGTCAGTTCCTTATGATTCGAAATCGGCGCCGCAGCCGGAAGCCATGGCGCGTTGGAAAGCAAAGGTGGCGATTGCCGTATCCTGCAGGCCCGTGCCGGTCAGGTCGGCGATGACAATGTCCAGGTCGCTTGCGCGGCCGGTCTTCATGCCGGCGATGACCTCGCCGAGCTCGGCGAAGTCTGCGTTCGGAGCCACGATGCCGGCATCGATGGCGTGGTGCAGCTCGCCCAGAATGCGCACCTGGGAGAGGCGGTCCGGCACGTAGGCGTCGGCCTTGGCAATGGCCGCGGGCTCCAGCTCGTTCTTGTGCTCGGCGTCCGACCCCATGCAGATGGCGGTCTGGCCGGGTTCCAGCCAGTCGGCCATGAGGATGGGCGAGGTAGCCGGGGTGGCCGTGACCACGATGTCCGCGCCCGTAACCGCGGCCTGGGCGTCGGTCTGGGCCGTGACCTCGATGTTCAGTCTGTCGGCCATGAGCGCGGCGGCTTTCTGGGCCGACTCGATGTGCGGGGCCCAGTAGCGGGCGCGCTTCACCGGCCGCACCAGGCTGATGGCTTCGAGCTGCAGCCGTCCCTGCTCGCCGGCTCCCAGAACGGTGACGGTCTCGGAGTCCTCGCGCGAGAGGTTCCTGGCGGCCACGGCGCCTGCCGCGGCGGTGCGCACGGCCGTAAGGTAGCCATTGTCCAAGAGCAGCGCCTCCACCAGGCCGGTCTTGGCGCTGAACAGGGTCATCAGACCGTTAAGGCTGGGCAGGCCGATCTTGGGGTTGTCGAAAAAGCCGGGGCTGATCTTGATGGCGAAGCTGTCCAGGCCGGGCACGTAGGCGGTCTTGACGTCCACCTCGCCGTTGTTCTCCTCGATGTCCAGGCGCAGGATGGGCGGCATGACAACGCCGCCGCCGGCCAGGGTGCGGAATGCGTCTTCGACGCAGGCCACGGCCTCCGGGTTGAGCTGTACGCAGCTTTTGAGCTCGGCTTCCGTCAGAATCTTGATAGTCGCCATATCACTTCCTTGGTCTGTTCATTCGGCGGCGAGGTCCACGTCCTCGCCGGAAATAATGCGGTAGTGCAGGGCGTGGTCGATGTTCCGGCCCGAAAGCAGCGCGACCACCGGAGCGTCGGTCTTCGCCTTGACCTTGCCGGCCAGAATCGCGGCCACGCCCACGGCCGCCGCGCCTTCCACGATCTCGCCTTCCTTCCAGTAGATGTGTCGCACGCCGGCCGCGATCTCGGTCTCGGAAAGCAGCACCACGTCGTCGAGGAGGTCGCGGACCATGGCAAAGGTGTATTGGTTGTCCAGGCCCACGCCGCCGCCCAGGGAGTCGGCCAGGCTGGGATACTCGCGCACCTGCACGGGTTTGCCGGCCTGCAGGCTGGCGTGCATGGCCGCGCCGCGTTCCATGCTCACGCCGACCACGCGGATGTTCAGGGCCAGGGTCTTGGCCGCCAGGGCCACGCCGGCCGCCAGGCCGCCGCCGGAAAGGGGCACCAGGAGCGTGCCCGCCTCCGGGCAATCCTCCATGGTTTCCAGCCCCAGCGTTCCCTGTCCGGCAATGACGTCGGGATGGTCGAAGGGCGGCAGCATGATCATGTGCTCCTCGGCTACCAGCCGATCCACCTCTTCCTGAGCCTCGTCCTGGCTTTCTCCCAGGATGCGCACCTCGGCGCCCAGGGCGCGGACGGCCTCCACCTTGTTGGCCGGCACGAGCCTGGACATGCAGATGATGCAGCGGACGCCGGCCTGCCTGGCGGCATGGGCCAGGGCGCGGCCGTAGTTACCGGTGGAGACGCCCACCACGCCGCGCTCCTTGTCCGCATCACTCAGGGAGAACACGGCGTTGGCCGCGCCGCGCAGCTTGAAGCTGCCGGTCACCTGGCAATGCTCCAGCTTGAGAAACACGGGCGCGCCGAGAATTTTCTCCAGACTGCTTGAGGCAGCCATGGGCGTGCGCCGGATGGTTGCGGCGATACGCTGCCTGGCGCGCAGCACGTCGCGCATGGTCACGGCTCTGTGGTTGGCGGCGGGAGTCATGGAATATCCTTGGTCATCAGCCGGCCGAATGGGGCCGCCGAGGTGTCGATACCTGCGGTTTTAAAGGAGTACCAGGCTGCGGCTTGGTTGCTTGTTATTACAGGTATGCCGATTTTCTGTTCAATTTGTGCTGCGGTCTGCATGGAACGCAATGCGGTGCAGGAGATGAACAATGCCTGGGGGGCAGGGCCGGCGCTCCTGGCTACGGCCTCTTTGGCAGCCTGCACCAGAGAATCGGTAGTGATGCGCGCCATGTCCCGGTCGTCCCCCAGGCCGAGGTAGGAGACGTGGCTGGCCTCCACGCCGTGATCCACAAAGTAGCCGACCACCGCTTTGGTGGAGTCCTCGGTGTATGGCGTGAGCATGCAGAGCCTGGAGACGCCCAGGGCGGAGCAGGCGGCAGTGGCCGCTGTGAGCGGGGTGACGGCTTTGGGCGCGGGTTGTCCGTCCGCAGCCGGCATGGCGTTCTGCACGGCTGCAGCCACCACGTCGTCGCCGATCACGGCCGAGCCCGAGGTGCAGCTGAAGTAGACGGCCTTGAGCGGCATGACCGGAGCGAGCAGGCCGGCCGCCTGGCCAAGGCGCGGTCCCATGGCGCGGAGGTTCTCCGGAGTCACGGGGTTGGCGTAGGCCACGCGGGTGGCGTGCAGCCGGAGCCGGTCGCCGCCGCAGATGCGGGCCATGAGCGCGAAGTCCTGCTCCGTGGTCATGTCCGTGGCCAGCAGGATGAGGCCAAGCCGGGTGAAGGAGCTTTCGTCGTCAAAGGCGATGGGGACGCTGCTCTTCGCGGCAGGTACGTCACCAGAACAATTTTTGCGGCCTGTCATTCCGTTCTGTTTCACAACACACCGTTATCATGAGTATTTAAACTGCTGTTCTTGCCAAGTCACGCGGCGCGTCAGGGCATCAACACGATCATTTCCATCAAGAACGGCTTTGAAGTCAGTACAATTTGAACGCAATGCCTCCTGCTGCAACCATGCATGCCACCACATCAGAACGAGTTGAGAATCAGCTCGGGCTCGAAGCTCAGGAGCTGTGCGAGCACGCGGAGCCCGCGTTTGAGGTTGCGCGTGTTGGCCGAGCCCAGGGACACGCGGACCGCCCGCACGTCCGAGTCAGGATCGAGCACAAAGGGGCCGGACGGCGCGATGGCCACACCCTGTTTCTGCGCCTGGGCCACGAACTGGTCCGTCTTCCACTGGTCGGTGAGCGACAGCCAGATATGCATCGCGTTGGGGTTGGAGCGGAACTCCAGATTTCCCAAAATGTGCGCGGCGATTCGGTTCCGTTCATGTATGGCCTTGCGCTGCCACATCACCAGCTCCTTGGCCGTGCCGTCCGTCACCCAGCGGGAGGCGATCTCGGCCATCAGAGGGGTCGCCATCCACGCGGTAGCGAGCAGGCGGTTGCGGGTGGTGAGCAGCATGCCGGGCGGGATGGCCATGTAGCCGCTCCGCAGGCTGGGCATGATGCTCTTGGTGAAGCTCGTCAAATAGAAGGTGCGCTCCTTGGCCAGGGCGGCCAGCGGCGGCGGCTTGTGCGGCACTAGCGGGCCCAGCACGTCGTTTTCCACAATGAACACGTCGTTGGCCCGGGCGATGTCCACAATGGCCTGGCGGCGGTCCTCCGGCATGAGGGTGACGGTGGGGTTGGCTAGGTTCGGAATGAGGTAGAGCACCTCGACCTTGGACTCGGCGCAGGCGCGCTCGAAGGCGTCGGGCACGATGCCGTGCTCGTCGATGGTCAGCCCCTTGAGCTTCAGGCCCAGGTAGGAGCAGAGGCCGGCCAGGGAGTGATGGCCCACGGCCTCGGCAACCACCGTGCCGCCGGGCTTGCACGCGGTCAGCAGGGCGGCCGTGGTGCCCTGGGTCACGCCGTTGGTGATGAGCACGCGGTCCTGGTCCACATCCAGCCCGCACATACGCAGCCACTCGCGGCCGGACGCGATGTGCCTCGGTATGCCCTCGTTGGGCCGGAAGGAGAAGAGCACATCATCGGGCACGTCCTTGCTGAGCTGGGCCAGGGTCCGGCTCATGCGCTCCTTGTGGATGGAGGCGGCCACGGGCTTGTAGATGGAAAGATCCACCGTGGTGTCGGCCAGACGGTCGGCGCGGAAAGGCGTGGCCTCTATGTAGCCGCGCGCCTGGACGAATGTGCCACGGCCCACCTCGCCCTGCACCAGGTTGCGGCGGCGCAGCTCCTCGTAGGCGCGGCTCACGGTCTGAAGGCTGACGCCGATCTCGGCGGCAAGCTCCCGCTGCGCCGGCAGCCGTTCGCCGGGCCCCAACAGGCCCTGGGAGATGGCGTCGCTGACATGCTGCACCAGCGAGAGGTACGCCGGCCGCTTGAGCATGGATTTATCGGGTCGCCAAGGCATTTTCGGACTCGGGTTGCATGGGTTTGTTCATGGAATGCGTGCTGTATCAGCAGGTCAGCGTTTGGTTACGAAGACGTCGACCGGCGAGTTGCGCAGGACTTTTTCCGAGGTGCTGCCCATGAGCACGTGCTTGACCCTGGACTCGCCGTGGGAGCCGGCAAAGACGATATCGTAGTCGCCCTTTTCCAACTCGTAGAGGCAGTTTATGTACGGCGTGCCCCGCCGTATCTTGGTCTTGCAGGGCACGGAGTTGAGCTCCGGGACCTTCTCGAATAGCGCCTTGAAGGCGCGCTCCACATGCTTTTCCATCTTGTTGTCCACGGAGCGGTACTCGTCGTCGGACAGGATGAAGCTCAGGTTGGTGCTGTCGTGGATCACATGGAGCAGGGTGATGGACGCCTCGTAGCGTTTGGCGAACTCCACGGATGTGCGCACGGCGTGCTCGGCATCCTCGGAGAAGTCCGTCAGGACAAGCAGGTTCTTGTATTCCATGAGCTCTCTCCTGTGTCTTCGGGTCTAATTCATCACCATGTTCGGCAGCACGAGCGCGATCTGCGGGAACACGATCAATATGGCCGTGGCCAGCAGTAGTATGAGCAGGAACGGCAACGAATGGCCGATAACCTCCAGATATGGTCGTCGGAAGATGAGCTGGGCCGTGAAGATGTCGCAGCCAAAGGGCGGCGTGGCCGAGCCGATGGCGGCCTGGAGCGTGACCAGGGTTCCCAGCAGGATGGGGTCGACGCCGGCGCTGACCACATAGGGCTGGAAGATGGGGCTGAGGATGAAGATGGCCACGATGGGATCGACGAACATGCAAGCCACGAAGTAGGAGGCGACCACGATGAGGATGACACGCATCATGGACGGGTCGGCTCCGAACAGCGGCGGCAGGAACTGCTGGGGGATCTGCAAGAAGCCGATCATCCAGGAGAATGCCTGGCCCGCGCCCACGAGGATGAAGACCACGCCGGTGATGACGCCGGTCTGCAAGAAGGAGTCCACGATCCGCGGGAAGGTCAGGCTGCGGTAGACCAGGAGCTCCAGGATGAGGGCGTAGAACACGGACGCCGCGGCGGCCTCCGTGGGGCTCAAAAAGCCGGTGTAGATGCCGCCGACGATGATGACGGGGAAGCCCATGACGGGCAGCCCGTCCTTGATGGCCCCCACGCGCTTGGCCCAGCTCGCCTTGGGCAGCAGCGGAATGTTCCTTCGCTTGGAGTAGATGTAGCAGTAGATCGAGAACAGCACGAGAATCATCAGGCCGGGCAGGATGCCTGCCAGGAAGAGCATGCCGATGGAGGTGCTGGTCGCCACGCCGTACACGATGAAGCCGATGCTGGGCGGGATGAGGAAGGCGATGTCGCTGGAGTTGATGATCAGCCCCAGGGTGAAGGAGCTGGGGTAGCCGGCCTCCAGGAGCATGGGCCGCATGGTGCCGCCGATGGCCGCCACGGTGGCCTGCGTGGAGCCGGACACCGCGCCGAAGAGCGTGCAGCTGGCGTTGGTGGTGATGGGCAACCCGCCGGGCAGGTGGCCCACAAACGTTCTGAGCATGCGGATGAGCCGCGCCGAGGACTCGCCTGAGGTAACGATGCTGGCGCTGAGAATGAACATGGGCACGCAGACCAGGGCCGGCGGCGACACGCCGGTGATGACCTGCTGCACCATGGTGGTGATCAGCTTGGGCGCAATGGCCGGCATGTTGATGTAGACGTAGATGATGAGCGAGGCCAACAGGGTGACCATGAACGGAAACCCGATCAGCAGCATTGTCGCAAGGTTGACTCCGAACAGGATCATAGCGTTGCACCCCCGATCTCTTCGTCCTCGTACTCGCTCTGCTGATCAGGGGACTGCCACGGCTCCTTTTCCGTCAGGTTCTTTATTATGGTGCGGACGTACTGAATGCAGGCCATGCCGAACCCGATGGGCACGATGACATAGAACGTCCACTTGGGCACGCGCAGGGCGGGCGTCATGTGCGACATCTTCATGGCATGGGCCAGATACTTGTAGGAGTACCAGGTGAGCACGGCCATGGTGATGGCGCTGACGAAGCAGATGAAGATGAGGAAGGCCTTTTCGAGCTTGGGGGGCATGGCGTCCAGGAAGGCCCCCATGCGGATGTGGCGCGCCTTGCGCACGCCGTAGCTCACGCCGATAAAGGTGATGAGTATGACCAGGAACTGGGAGACTTCTTCTGCAAAGTAGATACTTTGGGCAAATGTTCTGGCAAAGACGTTGACAATGAGCAACACGGCTAGAGCGGCAATGCAGAGCACGAGGATGGTGACTTCAATACCGTTGATGATGATTCCGATTCGCGTGTTGATTCTGCTTAGTATTCCATGTTTGCCCGTATGATTTTCGGTGTCACTCATGACATCCTCTCGTATTGCTCGAAGCGGCGTATGCGCAGGGTGCGACTTGGGGAGAAGCGCCCACCGCTCGTTAAGTTGTCAGGCATGGAAAGTACGAGGCGAGACTTTCCGGGCGTAAACAGCCGACGCTGCAGCGGACCTGCCGTTGCAGCGCCGGCTGCCATCATTTACTTCATGCCAAGGGCTGCCTTGGCGTTTTCGACGTCGGCCAGCAGAGCGTCCAGCACTTCCTGGGCGCCGTCACCGCCGATCTCGACGAACTTGGGATAGACCGTCTGTGCGGCGGCCTTGAACTCGGCCAGGGCCTCGCCTTCCAGGGTCGTGAACTGCACTTCCGGACGGGCTTCCTTGATCTTCTCCATGTCCGCGGCGTTGCGCTCCATTATCCACTTGCCGGCCGGGATGATGGAATCGGCCCAGAACTTGCGCATCTCGGCCTGGGCTTCAGGCGTCAGGCTGTCGAACCATTCGGCGTTCACGGTGGGAATGCCGATGAAGGGCTCGTTCTTCAGCTGGGTGAAGTAGTCCTGCACCTCGTAGAACTTCATGCTGTAGTCCGCGAAGAGCGGGTTCACCTGGGCGTCGATGAGGCCCATCTGCAGGCCGCTGTACACCTCGCCGTAGCTCATGGGCGTGGGGCTGGCGCCGTAGGCCTTGTAGTCTTCCACCAGCAGCTTGGAGGACATCAGGCGCAGCTTCAGGCCCTTGACGTCGTCCATGGTCTTGATCTCCTTCTTGGAGGTCATCCACTGCCAGCCTTCGAACATGATGCCCAGGGGCACCAGGTCGTTGTCGCGGAACTTTTTCTCCAGCAGGGGGAAGAACTTGCCGTTCCGGACCATCCAATCCAGGATCTCGGGCACCTTCTCGGTGGGGAAGAGGTAGTTGAGCGCCAGCACCTGGGCCTGGGGCACAAAGGAGCTGATCCAGGCGTAGTCGGAGAACACGAACTGCACCACGCCGAGCTGGCAGAGCTCGTTGATGTCGCCGGTCGCGCCAAGGGTGCCGTACGGGTAGACTTCGATGTTGATCTTGCCGTCCGACCACTCCTTCATGTGGTCCGAGAAGTTGTTCGCCCACACGGTCATGAAGTCGCCCTCGATCTCCTCGGAAGCCAGCTTGGCGGTAACCGCGTCTCCTGTGTACTCGCTGGCCAGCGCGCTTGTGGCGGTCAGCACAAAGATCATAGCCAAAGCAATTAGATACAACTTTCTCACGTTGCCCTCCTCACTGGGTTCAAATGGTTCAACGGCGTTTCACTGTAACGGTTCGTAACTTTAAAGGTAATGTGGCCCAGCTTCTTCAGCTGGGCTGCCTCTGCGTCTCGAAGTAGCGTAGCGCGGTGCGGACAAGGAGCTCCACGCCGTGTTTCATGACGCTTTCGTCTATGTCGAATTTTGGGTGGTGGTGGGGGTAGTTTGTCCGACCGGGGGCGCCTGCCCCCAAAAAGCAGAAGACGCCGGGAGCCCGCGCCGCGAACTCGCTGAAGTCTTCGCCGGCCAGGCTGGCCATGGGTTGGATGGTCAGGTCGTTGGCCATCTCCACGTTCAGGATTCCCGTCAGCATGGCGGTCATGCCTGCGTCGTTGACCAGGGTGGGGTGGCCGCACTCGAAGTCCAGCTCATACTCTGTGCGATGGGCGGCGCAGATGCCGGCGACCACGCGCTCGAACCGGCCCCTGGGGCTGTTCTCCCCGTTGTCGTCGCCAGAAAAGAGGTAGCGGATGGTTCCTTCCATGACCACCTCGTCCGGGATTACGTTGGAGGTGGTGCCGCCGTGGATCGTGCCGAACATGATCACCGTAGGCTCGCTCAGGGCGCTGATCTCGCGCGTCTGGATGGTCTGCACGGCCTGGATGATCGCGGCCGAGCAGATGACGGGGTCGACGGCTTCCTGCGGGTTGGCGGTGTGGCCGCCCTTGCCTTTAACGGTCAGATGGAAGTGGCGCATGCCGGCCATGATCGGCCCCACGGTCACGCCGATCTTGCCGGATTCGAGCTGGTTCCAGATGTGCATGCTCACGCAGGCGTCCACGTCCGGGTTGGCCATCACGCCTTCGTCGATCATGGCCATGGCGCCGGCCTTTTCCTCGTTGGGCTGGAACACGAACTTGATGCTGCCGTGCAGCGCCTCCCGCTCGCCGGCCAGGACCTTGGCCGCCGTGAGCATCATGGCGGTGTGGGCGTCGTGGCCGCAGGCGTGCATCATGCCGTCGATGGTGGAGCAGTACTCGGCGCCGGTCTCCTCCTGGATGGCCAGGGCGTCCATGTCGGCGCGCATCAAGAGGGTCGGGCCGGGGTGGCCGCCGCGCAGCAGCCCGGCCACGCCGGTCACGTTCAGACGGCTCACCTCCATGCCCAGCGCGGCCAGGTAGTCGGCGACGATCTGGCCTGTGCGCTGCTCTTCGAGCCCGAGCTCGGGATGGCGGTGAAAATCACGCCGCAGCAGGATGCACTCGTCTGCCACGACCTTGCATTTTTCGGCGATGTCGCTCAACGCCGCCTCCTTTGAACGATTCCGTGCTGGAGTGCCGAAGAGGACCGGTTGAGGCGCGGCCCCGGAAGCCTGCCGGCACGGCACGAATTTGTTAAAACAGTCGAACCCTATGCTCTACCAGGAAAAACGAGCCGACTGATGAAGATCCGACATAACGCGTCACCAAATGTTGCCAAAATATGAATCAAGAACAATTATTGCGCAATACATTTAATGAATCATAACAATACAATGGTTCAATATTTAGAGATTAAGTAGGAAAATCAATATATTAAGCTCATGAAAATTGTGGCGATAGTGAAACAATATAACACGATGGTAACGAAAATGTACGGGTCGACACCGTACAATTTCCACATCATTTCTAATATTTGAAACGCGCTGGGGGCTGAATAACCAAGGCATGTTTTTACAATATTGACAAGATATCTGGGGCCGCCAGGACCTGAAGAGACGCGGTGCGGCTGCGATCTGTCCTGGGCGCGGACTTTGTGTGAGAGGAAGAAGTTTTAACTTCTTAATAGGTTAAAAGAAGAAACGCGAAGAGCTCTCGCCGGCGCACGCCTGTTTCCATCCCGCGACGTGATAGTGCGAACATTATATGGATGCAGGGCGGCCGCGTCATTTTTGGCCGGCAAAACGCGACAGGAAGTCTGGAAGGCTCTCTCGGTCCGGCCTGCCCGAGACGCTTTGCCCCTCCGCAATACATGCCACCGGAACGCAGCGATTTCCCGGGACTTCCACGACCTGCGGCTTACCTGCGCATGCCCGGAAAGGCTGCCGTCATCGATCTGACCAGGAATCGGGTATATTTCCAGCGGTCCACCATTCTGCAGAGCCGTCATGGTACAAGGATAAGACCGCTCTCGCGGCAAAGCCGCCGTGGCATAGAGATCGTATGCTTGCGGAAACCAGCGCTTTGGTGGCGTTTATCCGCAACCACCATACAGTCTGTTTCCTGCCGGCGTTGGCCGAAAAGGAGATGTCCATCCATGCGGGTTTATACAGAGTAACGTGGGATAGTGGACGGTTCCGGGGTTCGGCTGGCTTCGACGTCAGCGCTCGATTCGTTGCGTGCAGGCCAATGAACCGCAATGATCATCAAGGAGGATTGACCATGGCTGTGCCACCCAAGGTATCGAAAGAGCTTCTGGACATGCTGAACGACGCCATTGCCCGGGAGATATCCGTATCCGTCTCCTACATGTGGCAGCATGTGCAGATGACGGGCATTCAGGGCTTTGCCGTCAAGGATGAGATCAAGAAGATCGCGATCGTGGAGATGAAGCACGCCGAGGATATTGCCGAGCGCCTGGTCTATCTCGGCGGCAAGCCCACCACGAAGCCTTCGCCCATCACCGTCGGCGAAACATTGAGGGATATGCTGGAGATCAACACAGGACTCGAGGTTGAGGCCATCGAGCTCTACCGC
Source organism: Oceanidesulfovibrio marinus (assembly GCF_013085545.1). Taxonomy (NCBI): domain Bacteria; kingdom Pseudomonadati; phylum Thermodesulfobacteriota; class Desulfovibrionia; order Desulfovibrionales; family Desulfovibrionaceae; genus Oceanidesulfovibrio; species Oceanidesulfovibrio marinus. The sequence goes on along the minus strand of NZ_CP039543.1, from coordinate 3,168,943 downwards.
AAGATAATCGACAAGGCCAAGGACGAGGGCGACATCGTAACGGCGCAGCTCTTCCGCAAAATCCTTGCGGAAGAGGAGGAGCACCACGACACCTTCAGCGGGCTGCTGGAGTAGATGGTCGTCTGCCCAAAGCTTTCGGGCCGAGGCCGGTAACGCTGATATCGGAAAGGGCGCCTGCCGAGCAGGGGGCGCCCTCTGTCATGTTCGTTATTACCGCAATACTGGCTGACGAGATCGCAACCAGCCCGCATATCGAACGGCGTATCGTCCGTCCGCGGCGGGCAGGCTCAAGCCCTATGTCCGCCGCCATGCGCGTCCAGCCACGCCGAGTACATATTTACAATATATTCAAGCTCTTCCTGCCGGGACCACTCCAGGCTGGTCTGCGCTAGCTCGATCAGTTCGTCTTTCTTATTGATGGAAGCGATGACCCTGGCCAGGGACTGCTTCCATCTGTTCACAGCTGCGGTATCCTCAACCGCCACGGCCAGCCGCAGCGTCTGCTCGTAGGCGTGCCGGCTGGGGCAGAGGGCAGCGCGGACTTCGGCCCAGGGCAGCGCCGCGGCCGGATCGTGGGCCAGCAGCTCCAGCATAGCCGCATAGCCCTTCTCCCAGAGCGGCTCCTCCTGCAGCGCCTTGCTCAAGGCCGCGATGTCGTCCGTAGGGCAATCGGGTGCGGAGTTGTGGGGGCGCACCATGTAGGGCTCCAGCCAGGCCGTCAGCGCCAGGCCGTATCCGGCGCGGGCCGCGAGGCGGTGAAGGTCCGGCACGAAGCAGCCGCGGGCCCGGCGGTTCAGCACGGTCGCGTTGTGCGCCGTGTGGTCGTACCGTCCGGGCGTCATGCTTGTGGCGTGATGCAGCACGCTGGAGGGGACAAGCGCCAGCCGCCCCCCATTGCGGCGGAGCATGCACGAGAGGTCGAGGTCCTCGCTGCCGTTGATGAACTCCTGGCAGAATCCGCCCGCTGCCTCGAACGCCTGCTTGCGCACGAGCAGCGCGGCGGCGCTGAGCGCCTGCAACCCCCGGACGCTACGGAGCGCCTTGTGGTTGCCGGGGAACTGGCTGAAGCAGTGCACGGGATGGAGGTTGGGGTCGAACGCAACGCCGGCGTGCTGCACGCGATGCGTTTCCGGAAAGAGGAGCAGGGGCGATGCCGCGTGTACGCCTGTCTGGCGCTGCATTGCCTGCAGAAGAATTTCGAGCCAGCCCGGCGTGGCGGTGACGTCGTTGTTCAGGAAGAGCAGATACGCTGTGTCCGCGCCCTGCGCGCCGGTATTGCAGCCGCGGGCAAAGCCCTGGTTCTGCTCCAGCCGGCGGTACTCGAACGCGCCGGGAAAAAGCGACTTCCCCAGGCTCGGACACGCCTTGGGCGTTTCGTCGGTGGAACCGTTGTCCACAACCACAACGCGGAACGAGCTGCCACGGGCGCAACTTGCCAGGCTTTCCAGGCAGGCGCGGGTGTACGCCCAGAGATTGAACGCCGGGATAATGATGGTGACGGACATGGCTGCCTTTGCCGCGCAGTGTGTATGGAGGACGCCGCCGGACAGGACGTTGTGGCCACGCGCATCCGGAGCAGGGCGCCATATACTGCGGGCAGCAACGATGTAGCCGGTTTTTCGCATCAAGACCAGCCGCCGGCCTTTTTGCGCAAGGCGGAAAAGAGGACGCAACAGTGCGTTGCAGCCCGAAAGGGCGGCGCGCATATCCGCATAGCCAGCCCGGAAAGATCCGGTCCGGCGTGTTCAATCGGTTTTTGTGAAGGGCCGACCAACCTGGCCGGCGGCTACACGCCTCAGGACCCGCCGTAGCCGACGGTCACGGCGCCGTCGTCCGCAACGATGACCGGCACCTTCCGCTTTCCGCCGGAGAGCTTGAGCATTTTCTCCAGCGCGTCCTTCTTCTGCTTCACGTCGAGGTATGCATGGCCGGGGTACGCCTCACGGGCATTGGAGGTGTACGGTCAACCAGACTTTCCATAGATAGTCGCAGGCATTGTCGGCTCCAATGGAAGATGTTTGTCTATGGTTATGGGGTACCATATTTGGGAGCCGAGTCAAAGGATGGCCAGGGCGCGTGCAGTGTCCGTCGATGCAGAGGCGCATCCAGACCAGCGGCAGTTTGCGGAAAGAGAGCTCTGGCGGATTTCTCACACGGGCATGACCGAACCACTCCCTGATTTTTCCTCGATGCATTTTTCTGCCGCCTGCTGTGTAAGGAAGCGCGAAAACGCGAGCGCATTGCCAAACCATTCGGCAAGGAGGCGGCCATGCGAATCGTCGTCCTATGCGCAACCACAGCTCTGATGCTGTGTGCAACAGCCGGCGTGGCCAACGGGTGTCGAGGCGCCCATTCGAGCCGTGCCAGGGAGGCCCACCGGTATGCGTTCCGCCAGACAAGCCCGTGGAGGAACGCCAAGCCGGGTCCGCCTTCCCAAAGCGATACGGTCAACCGGCAGAATACCGTGTCGGATTCTCCTGACACTTTCTGAAATTGATCGGTACCGGACCCGGTACGACGAGCACCGGGTGTCCGACGGCGTGCGTGCGCTCTGGGCAGAGTCGCCGCGGCCGGAATTCTTCCTTTGGGGAGAACGCAGCAGCTCCAGTCAAACCGGTGCAGAGGCTGCCTTGCGCCCTGATCCCCACACGCAGAAAGACTCCATCCTCAGTTCTTTGGTCTATAGCGCGCCCCCCCAGGCCCGCGATTCAGTGGCCGGCTCTATTGGTTCAGCTCCGGGCCCCGATGGATAGGGGATGGGAGGCACGAATATGTTGCGGCGATATTGCCGCAATGGTGGTGATGGTGTATGCAAAAGACGACGTACAGGAAATGGAAGGATAGAATAACACGATACAGTTATTCATGGAATGTACTACCTGGGGGGCTTGCATGAGAAGTGTTGCAATTGCGTTTACTGTTGCGATATTGTTAATGTTGGCTGCATTTCCGCAATATGCTGTGGCGGCGGATACGGACGAGATGACAGCGGAGAAGGCCACTGCGAAGGCCGTGCCGGCAGCCGAGGCATGGCTCAAGCTGGTGGACAGCGGCGCATACGAAGAGAGCTGGGACCAGGCCGCGCCCATGTTCAAAGACAGGGTGCAGAAAAACGACTGGACCAACGCCGCCCAGGCTGTGCGCGAACCCCTGGGGCCAGTGGCGGAACGCACCGTGGAGACAACCCGGTACGCGACCGAGCTGCCGGGCGCGCCGGACGGCCATTACGTCATCATCCAGTTCCGCACCGTGTTCGCCAACAAGAAGAACTCCGTGGAGACGGTGACGCCCATGCTTACCGATGGTGGCACATGGCGGGTATCCGGGTATTATATCAAGTAGACCGCAACATATTTTTAAGAATGAAACGCAATGAGCCCGGCGCCGTGTCCGGGCTCTTATTTATGGGAAGGCGGTTTGCCTCTGCCGGATATTATCCAACATATAAAAAAGATAATCAGAGAACACCAAAGGCCGAGTTGCCGTGCAGGCCCGTGCATGACGTTATGAAGATGATAGTGCCTCGTTTGCGTTCACAGCAAACGCAATGGACAGACAAGGAAACACCGGCCGGGCTTCACAACAACCCGCGGCGTGGGCTATGCTGAGGAATAGGTATGCGCGTAATCGCCGGCACCCGAGGCCGGCCGCGCCGTCCCACCACACCAGACCTCCCGGAGCATCCATGCTGCAGCGAACTGTTCCAGCTCTTCGATATGACGGCCCTTCGTGGCGTATCCTCGTTATTCTCCTCGTCCTTTCGTGTGTAGCAGGTTGCCAGAGCGTCTACTACGACGCCATGGAGCAGTTCGGCGTGCACAAGCGGGAGATCCTTGTGGATCGCGTGGAGTCGGCTCGCGACTCCCAGGAGGAGGCCAAGCAGGAGTTCGCCGACGCGCTGGAGCAGTTCCGCAGCGTAGTCGCCTTCCACGGCGGCGAGCTGGAGCAGCGCTACGAGACGTTGCGCGCCACGCTGGAAAGGGTGGAGGGCCGCGCAGACGACGTAACCAAGCGCATCAACAGCGTGGAGAATGTGGCCGAGGCGCTGTTCGCCGAATGGGAAGGCGAGCTGGACCAGTATACCAGCGCCGAACTCCGCAGCCGCAGCGCAAGCAAACTGCGGGAAACCAGAGCCAGGTACGACCAGCTCATCCGCGCCATGCGCCGGGCCGAGGCCTCCATGCAGCCGGTGCTCCGGACACTGCGCGATCAGGTGCTCTTCCTCAAACACAATCTCAACGCCCAGGCCATAGCCTCTTTGCAGAGCGAGCTCGACGTGGTCCAGCGCGACGTGGACTCCTTGATCCGCGAGATGGAGCGCGCCATCGACGAGGCCAACAGCTTCATCAACCAGATGGTGTCGCGATGAGCCTTGCCTGATGATCCTATGATCACACCCCTTGCATGATGGGGGCGGAGCGATTATCGAGGACGGCTCGACAGGGACGCACAGTCATTCACCAGCGCAACCCAAGGAGCTCCGGGTGCCCGCTTTTTTCAATATATTCATCAAGTTCTTCGTTCTGCTCACGCCGTTCTTCGTGCTCACGGTGTTCCTCTCCCTGACGCGGGACGACACGCCGGCGCGGCGGCGGCAGATTGCCGTGCGGGTGACCATTGCCGTGCTCATCACCACGCTCGTGCTCTTTTACTTCGGCGGCGTCATCTTCGACGTTTTCGGCATCACGCTGGACGCCTTCCGCATCGGCGCGGGCAGCCTGCTGTTTCTCAACGCCGTGGCCCTGGTCTCGGGCAAGGCCGCGGCTCCGGGCGACCAGGTGGAGGGCGGCGACATGAGCGTGGTGCCGCTGGCCATTCCCATCACGGTGGGGCCGGCCACGGTGGGCGCGCTGCTCATCTTCGGCGCCAAGGAACAGACCATGGGCGAACTGCTCGTGGGCAGCGGCGCCTTGATCGCGGCTGTGCTCTGCGTGGGGGTCATCCTCTATGTGGCCACGGCCATCGAGAAGCTGCTGGGCCGCTACGGCATCTCCATCCTCACCAAGCTCACGGGGCTCATCCTCGCGGCGCTTTCGGCGCAGATCACTTTCACCGGCATCAAGGGATTCCTGGGCTAGCAAACCGGAGTCCGGATGCCGCCGATTCGAGCGGAGGCTCTTATGCCGCGGGCTCTGCACATCCGTTGCGGCAGCGACATTCGGGAGGCCATCGCCGGCCTGGGCGGAGACTTCCTGGAGTTCTCCGACCCCATCTGCCAGGGGCCGGTTCCCGGTGGTGTGGATTTCGATGCGTACCTTGAAAGCCGGGTCGCGTACCTTGCCGATACGGTTGGGGCCGGCGAACGCGGCGCCCTGCACGCAAGGCTCCGGGCAGAGTACGAAGGCCTCGGCAGGGCAGGGGAGTACGACGCCGCCATCCTCTGGTTCGAGCACGATCTCTACGATCAGGCGCTGCTGATCCGCGCGCTTTCCTGGATGCAGGAGAAGGCTGCCATGCCGGGTGATTTGCGCATGGTCCGGCCGGATGCGTTTCTGGAGCGGGAGGGGTTCCGCGGCCTGGGGCAGCTTACGCCGCAGGAGCTGGCCGGTCTGGAGGAAACGGCCGTGCCCGTCACGCCGCAGCAGCTGGAATGCGCCGTCCGAGCCTGGCGCATCTACTCCGGGGATGACCCGCAGGCCGTGCTTGAGCTGGCCAGGGACGAGAATCTACCGCTGCCGTACCTCGCTCTGGCATTGCGGCGGCACCTGGAGGAGCTGCCCTGGACAGGCTCGGGCCTGTCTCTGACCGAGCGGCTGATTCTCCAGTCCTTGCAGGACGGTGCTGGAACGCCGGCCGAGGCGTTTCGCCGGATACTCAATGGGGCCGACTGGCAGCCTTTCTGGGGCGACGCTCTGTTTTGGCCGGTGGTGCGTCGTCTGGCCGAGGCGCCGGAGCCTGCGCTCGCGGGATACGCCGGCGAGTGGGAGCCAGTCTCGCTCACGGAGTACGGACGCGCACTCCTGGAGGAGCGGGCGGACTGGCTCCAGAATAACTCGCCGAATCGCTGGTGGGGCGGTGTGGACCTCGATGCGCGACCGGTGCGCTGGAACCAGCGCACACAGTTCATCGAAGAGTAACCGCAATCGCTGTTCTCCTGCGATGTATTATCTAGCCCTCTGAATATATGGAAACGATAGGGTGCTGTATGACTGCGATCAGTTGACGAACGCAGCATCCAGCTCGATGCTTTCCTTGAGATGCTTTTTCACGTGGCAGGCGTGGATGGCCCGCTCCAGCGGCGCACGTTGCTTCTCCGGGAAGCCTTCCGGCACGGTGATCAGCGTGGTGATCTTCGTGATCTCGTTCGTCTTCTCGTCGGTCTCATACTCTATGCCGATGGACAACCCTTCCGCATCCATCTCACGCGCAGCAAAGTACATGAGTGCAAAGTAGTTGCTGCAGGTGGCCACCGCGGCCAGCAGCAGGTCGGTGGGGCTGGGTTCGGACCCTTCGCCGCCTTTTTCCGGTGGCAGGTCGGTGCGCAGGGTGTGGCCGTTCACAACGGCTTCCAACTTCATGCCTTCCAGGCGGCGTACGCTAATCTCTTTCACGAGGAATACTCCTTGATGGAATGTTGAACATCTCACCACGGTAGCGCCTCGGAAAGGCAATTGCAAAGAGAAGCGAAAGAAAGATGGCCCGGCTCCGGGCGGAGCCGCATCGTCGGGCGCGGGGAATGGTCGGAGACAGCCGGGCAGAACGTGTGGCGCTCCCCCCGGCACAAAAAAGAGGAGCGGACCGGCGGCGTGCAAGCGCCGATCCGCTCGAACAATGGCTGTCTAGCCGCGTCTGGAGAGCGCGCTCGTAATGAGCGGGGCCGTTCTCATGGCGCTGCCGTAGCCCGCATGGCGTTTTGTCTCCTGCCGGGAGCGTTTGAGCTCCTCCTTGATCCGGGCATGGAGCTTGCGCGCCTCGTCGGTCAGGCGGTTTTGCATAGACTGCAGCTGCACCAGCTTGTCGCGCAATGGCTTGAGCTCGTCCAGCGTGCCGGAGTTCCAGGCGCGTTCAATGAGCTTGCTCCGATCCTCGGCCAGGACGGCCGCCTCGTCCACCTCCCCCTCTTCAAGCAGGGCAAGCTCGCGATTGGCCACGTCGAGGGCGCGGTCCAGCAAGGCTTCGGCTTCGGCGCGGGCCATGGGCTACTCCGAAATGTCCTGGCGCAGCAGGGAGATGACTCGGTCCCACTTCTCCACGCTGGGGATGAACTCGAACTCAAGCAGGTCGGCCAGCAGAATCCAGTCCTCGTTCTCCAGGACCTCGGAAATTTCGGTGAGCACGCCGGAAATTTCCTGGGAAGCGGCGTTGAATTCGGTGCTCTTGGACATGTCGAACTCCTCGCGCAGCACGGCGATCATGCGCATGAAGTTCTGGGTCACGTCCAGAAGATCCTGGAACAGCTCAAGTGCCTCGGCGTCGTCGGCCTGGCGGAAGAGTTCGGCCACCTTGCGGCCGCCCTGGGACATGATCTGTACGACCGTTTCCAGCTCCGTGGTGATGGAAACGGCCATGTCGGTGACGGAGACGGACTTGATCTCCACCTTCTGGATGGACGAGGTCTCGATATCCTCGGCCTGGTGCGGGTAGATCTCGCTGAACGCCTCGTCGTCCACAAGCACGTCGGTCACAACGCGGCTTTCGAGGTTCTCAGATTCCATCATCTTCACAAGCAGATCTTCGAGGTTCTCGTAGTTGCTCACGGTGAGACCGGTGTTCTGGCCGTCAATGACAATCATGATGCACGCTCCGTGTGTTTGCGTATGGTATTCGGCGCCGGCTGCATGGGCGGCCGGCAAAAACTGCGCGGGGTATGCGCACGACTGGTCTTTTCCAAGAACCATGCCAAACACATGCGCGATCAGGAGTGTACGATTCGGGTCAAGGCGTCCACACAGGCGGCGTACCGTGCGGTAAGGGCGAGAATGGAGTCCAGATCCCGGCCTGCCTCCTGGGAGTTGGAGGCGAAGAGATAGCCGAGCACGCTGAGGTGCTCGCTGGACTCCAGAAGGTGCTGGATGCGCTGGAACGTCGCGAGAAACTTGCCTTTCAGCGATTCGATGGGCGCACTGGCCAGGGCGCGGCCCTGCTGCGTGAGCAGCATGAAAAGCTGCGCGGCCTGGGTCAGCTCGGCCTGGAGCTGGGCGAGGTTTCCCGGCGAGAGCGTGGCCGCATTGTGCGCGTCGAGCTTTTTTTTGATGCGCTCCAGATCGGCGGCCTCGAACACGCCGTTGTCAAAGAGATGGCGGTATGTTTCCCGCTGGATGCGCAGCCACCGCGTGCGGTCCTCACTGTCGTGGCCGGATAGGGAGCGCAGGTCCATGAAGTGATGATCGTCCGAGACCGTCTCCCAGATGCGCGCCGTTCCGCCGGATTGCGCCATGTTCTCCGGCCAGGCGCCGGTCTCCAGCCGCGTGCGCACCAGATCCGCCATCAGCCGAGGTCCCACGGCCCGGCGGCAGGCCTCGTCGCGGGGGCATTCACTGCCGTAGGCGCAGGGGTGGCAGTCCATGGCCGGCTCCAGGCAAACGTTGCCGGCGCGGTACGGTCCGGTGTCCCATGGTTGGGCCGTGGCCAGGAACACGGCGGCCACAGGCACGCCCAGCCCGGCGGCCAGGTGCATGGTGCCCGTATCGTTGCTTACCAGCAGGTCGCACGCCAGGAGCACGGCGGCGAGCTCGGTCAGGTTCGTTTTGCCGATGCAGCTCACCAACGGCGCGCCCGGCGCCATGTCCGCATAGAGCTTCTGGAAGCGCTCGCCGAGCGCGGCCTCGCCCTTGGCGCCCAGCAGCACGGGGATGCGGCCGGTCTCGGCGTGCAGCGCGGCGGCGAGCTCGGCAAAATGAGGCACAGGCCAACGCCGGCGGTCCACGCTGGCGCCCATCTGCAGCGCCACATAGCGGTTGTCGGATTCCGGTATTGTGCCGAAGTCTTCCACAGACTGGCGCAGCAGCTCGGCTGCCGCCTGCGTGTCCTCGGGTCCGGGCGACTTCAGGGCGAAACGTCGCGGCGCATCCGGCAGGCCCGAGACCTTCCAGAACAGGTCCACCAGATTGAAAGGGCTGACTCCGCGTCGCTTGGAGGAGGCGAGCAGGAAGGAGACCCACGGGTTGTCGCTGACCGAGAAGCCGAAGTCGTCCAGCAGAAAGCCGCGGCCGCCCTCCACGTGCCCCATGGACAAGAACCGCGTGAGCAGCCGCACGGGCATGGTCGCCGTGAGGTTGAAGACGTCGTCGAAGGGGAACTCCTGCCGCAACGACGTCTTGAACTCATCCAGGAACCCCAGCGCGTCCTTCCAATCCTTGTCCATCAGCGAGAGCACCCGCGATCCGGGAAAGGCGCAGACGTAGTCGAGATCGGAAAGCAGCCTGGTGGCCGGCGCAAAGTTTTCCAGGCAGAGCAGCCCCACGCCCACGCCACGCTCGGCCAGACCATGTATGACGGGTTGGGTTTGGAGCAGGTCGCCGAAGCGCGTGAGGTTGCAAAGCAGCGTGTTCATGGGTGCTGTGTTATACGGAACCGATTTTCTTGCAATCCCCAACAGTGTGCCTTACCGTGTCGCTCTTTACAATTGCGTAGCGTCTTGCCCACGTACTCAAGATTCCAGTGGAGGAAATCGATATGGCCTTGTTCACGAAGCAGGACGCCCTGGATTACCACTCCCAGGGCCACCCGGGTAAACTCGAGACTGTGCCCGCCAAGCCGTGCCAGACGCAGAAGCATCTCTCCCTCGCCTACACGCCGGGCGTTGCCGAGGTGTGCCGCACCATCGCAGCAGATCCCCATACCGCCTATGACTACACGAACAAAGGCAACCTCGTGGCCGTGGTTTCCAACGGCACCGCCGTGCTCGGCCTGGGCAACATCGGCCCTGCGGCCGGCAAGCCCGTCATGGAGGGCAAAGGCTGCCTGTTCAAGGTCTTTGCCGACGTGGACTGCTACGACCTGAACATCGACACCAAGGACCCGGACAAGATCATCGAGTTCGTCAAGCTGCTGGAGCCCGGTTTCGGCGGCATCAACCTCGAAGACATCAAGGCTCCCGAGTGCTTCTACATCGAGGATACGCTCAAAAAAGAGATGGATATCCCCGTGTTCCACGATGACCAGCACGGCACCGCCATCATCTCCGGCGCCGGCCTCATCAACGCCCTGGAGATCGCCGGCAAGAAGGCCGAGGACGTCAAGCTGGTGGTATCCGGCGCCGGCTCCGGCGCCATCGCCTGCACCAGGTTCTACGAGTCCCTCGGCGTGAAACGCTCCAATATCTTCATGTACGACTCCCGCGGCCTCATCCACAAAGGCCGCACCGATCTGAACCCCCAGAAAGAGTACTTTGCCCAGGACAAGGACCACGGCACCATGGTCGAGGTCATCAAGGGCGCCGACGCCTTCCTGGGCCTGTCCGTGGCCGGTCAGCTCACCAAGGAAATGGTCGCCTCCATGGGCGAGAACCCCATCATCTTTGCCTGCGCCAACCCGGACCCCGAGATCTCCTACCCGGACGCCAAGGAAGCCCGGCCCGACGCCATCATGGCCACCGGCCGCTCGGACTACCCCAACCAGGTCAACAACGTCCTGGGCTTCCCCTTCATCTTCCGCGGCGCTCTCGATGTCCGCGCCTCGGCCATCAACGAAGAGATGAAGGTTGCCGCGGCCAACGCCCTGGCCGAGCTGGCCAAGCAGCCGGTGCCGGACGAGGTCAAAAAGGCCTACGGCGTAGACAGCATGGAGTTCGGCATCGACTACATCATCCCCACGCCCCTCGATCCGCGCGTTATCGAGTACGTGTCCGCGGCCGTGGCCCAGGCCGCCATGGATACCGGCGTTGCCCGTGAGCCCATCGCGGACATGGACGGCTACCGCGCCGCTCTCAAAGACCGCTTCAACAAGGGTAGAGAGCGCATGTCCGCCTTCGTGGACAGCTACAAGCTGGGCTTCTAACGCGCAGCATCGCACCATCCGACCCTACACGGCGCGGCTCCGCTTTGGAGTCGCGCCTTTTTATTGTAGAAGTTAATCGCGCAGGTTGTTCCGAGGGCTCTGCCCTCGGGCACCCGCCGGGGACCAATGGTCCCCGGGCCCCAGATCTGGGGTCCAGGGGAACCGTGTTCCCCTGGCAGGGGCTTGGGGACGGAGTCCCCATGGAAAGTCCTCGTATACAAAAAGTATTACAAAATGAAATCAACCATAATTCCAGAAGAATACGCAGGGCAGCGGCTGGATAAGGCGTTGCTGCTGTTGTTTCCGGAAACGAGCCTGCGCCACAGGCGGCGGCTCGTTTCATCCTGGGACATCCGGGTGGACGGCGTGGTCCGCGGGCCGGCGTACAAGGTGCGGGCGGGCGAGACCCTGACGGCGGCGGAGCCGGCAGAGGCAGAGGTCGCCGCGGAGACTAAGGGAGCGAGCATCCACGCGGTGTCTCGGCCGTGGGCGGCGCTGTACAAACCGGCCGGGCTGGACAGCGAAACCCTGGCCGGTGGTGCGCGTCCGGGGCTGGACCGCTTGTGCGCGGAGCTCGATGCGCAGACGCGTGCCGCAGAGAACGCGGCGTTAGGTCAAAAAGAGGCGTGGCAACTGGTGAGCCGGCTGGACCGCGACGTCTCCGGTCTGGTGGCTGCGGCGCAGGGCACGGAGGCCGTGGCGCGGTTCCGGACATTGGAGGGGGCTGGCGAGGTGGGCAAGACGTACCTCCTGCTCGCCGCGCCGGAGAACGCCGCGAAGCTCCCGGCCGGGAGCGGGCATGTCATCAAAAAGGCTTTAGACATGGCCAACCGCATGCGGGTCCGTGCGCTGGAGGCGGACGATCCGGACCCGGCGCGCTGGACGCGGTTCACGGTGCTGGGGTCGCTCCTCCTGGGCGATGAGGAAGCATTGCTTGTCCAGGCGAACATCGCCCGCGGCGCACGGCATCAGATACGCGTCCACGCCGCCGCGGCAGGGCTGCCTATCGTGGGCGACCCTGTGTACGGGGCAGGCGACCATCCCACCGGAATTCTGTTCCTGCACTGCGCTCAGCTACGCATCGAGGACTTCGAGACTGAAGCGCCGCCGTCGTGGGGCGAGGCGCTGGGAAGCGAGTACGAGCGGTGTCTGGCGCTGGCCGGAATGGATCGGCAATCCTGAGATAACGACAGCTAAGGAAGGATCAGGTGGGCCAGGTACTCCTGGTTGCCCTTGGGCCCCTTGATGCGCGAGGGCACGCAGCCCTGCACCTGCAAGCCGCGGGACTCGGCCCAGGTCAGCACGCCCTGCACGGTCTCGTCGCGCAGAGCCTCGTCGCGCACCACGCCCTTGTCCGTGCGGCCGGGCCCGACCTCGAACTGCGGCTTGATGAGCGTGACGATGGCGCCGCCGGGCCGCAGGAACCCGGCGATGCCGGGCAGGGCCATGGTCAGGGAGATGAAGGAGAGGTCCGCCACGATGAGGTCCACCCCTTCGGGTAATAGCTCCGGCGGGGCGTAGCGCAGGTTCACGCCGTCCATGGCGATGACGCGTCCGTCCTGCAGGAGCTTTTCGTGGAGCTGGTTCTTGCCCACGTCCACGGCGTAGACGCGCGCCGCGCCGTTTTGCAGCAGGCAGTCCACGAACCCGCCGGTGGAGGCGCCGGCGTCCAGGCAGACGTGACCGGCAACGTCCAGGCTGAAGGCGTCGATGGCTGTTGCGAGCTTCTCTCCTCCGCGAGAGACGAATCGCGGCGCTTGCTTGAGCAGGAGCTCGGCCTCCGGGGAGAGCTGCTGGCCGGGCTTGGCCACGGGCTCGGTCAGGCCGTTGCCGGTGACCAGCAGGATCTGGCCGGCCATGACGAGCCGCTTGGCGCGCTCTCGGCTTTCGGCAAGCCCTTGCTCAAAGGCGAGCTGATCGGCGCGGATTTTTTTGGCCATGCGCGCTACTCCGACGCCCCTGCTTCGGCAGCCGTGGCGGTATCGGCGTCTTCATCCAGATAGAAGCGCCAGGCGCACTCCAGATGCTCGTAACCCTTGGGCTTGGCCTCGGGCGGATCGGGCGGCGCAAATAGGCACTCCACGCGGATGCGCGGATCGATCTCCTGGGTGAAGGCTGCGAACTCGCCAACATGCATGTGCTTGCATGCGTACGGCGTCTTGCAGTGCTTGCGCCGGGCCGCGTGGGGTGGGCACTCCGCCATGGTCAGCTCCAGGGAGCCGTCGTCCATGGGCTTGAGCTCGTGCCCGGCCAGAGGTGCCCAGGGAAAGAGGGCAAAGGCGCGGGCAAAGCCTTCCAGGCCGCCGTCATCAATACCGTGGGACGCGCCGAAGCGCGCCTTGATGTCCCGCGCGGCGAGCTTGCCGATGATGGCCCAGACCTCTTCGTTGAGCCGCTCGGCGTCCGGCAGACCATAGCGCTCCTCGGCGCGCAGGAACCAGAAGGCGTCCACGAGCCGGAACTGCCAGAGCACCGAGCCGATGTAGTCGAGCAGCTCCTCGCGGCTGAAGCCCTCCAGCGCGCTGAGGTCGACATTGCGTGACATGGGAGCGAAGCCCTAGGCCACGCCGATGCGGCGCTTGTATGCAATCAGCGTGTTGGCCAGAAGCTGGGCAATGGTCATGGGGCCCACGCCGCCAGGAACGGGCGTCATGGCGCTAACCTTGTCCTTCAGTCCCTCGAAGTCCACGTCGCCGCACAGACCCTCGTCGGTGCGGTTCATGCCCACGTCCACGACCACCGCGCCGTCCTTGACCATGTCCGCGGTCACGAGCCTGGCCCGGCCCACGGCGGCAAAGACGAAGTCGGCCTGGCGGATGACCGCACCCAGGTCCGGCGTGCGGGAGTGGCACAGGGTGACCGTGGCGTTGCCCATGGGGCCGGGCAGGCCCAGCATGATGGACAAAGGCTTGCCCACGATGTTGGAGCGGCCGATAACCACGGCGTGCTTGCCGGCTGGGGAGAGGCCGTAGCGCTCCAGCAGCACCATGACGCCGGCAGGCGTGCAGGAGCGGAAGCCTTCGCGGCCGAGCACCAGGTTGCCCACATTCATGGGGTGGAAGCCGTCCACATCCTTGGATGGATCGATGGCCTCCAGCAAGGGGGTGGCGTCCAGGTGCTTGGGCAGGGGCAGCTGCAAGAGGATGCCGTCCACGTCCTCGCGCTCGTTGAGCTGCTGGATGAGGGAGGCGAGCTCCACCTGCGTGGTGGAGGCGGGCAGGCGGTGCGCCTCGGAGGCGATGTGGGCGGCCTCGCAGGCGCGTTCCTTGTTGCGCACGTAGATGGCGGAAGCGGGATCGTCACCCACAAGGATGACGTGCAGGCCGGGCTGGCGGTTGCCGGCGGCGGTCAGGGTCTGGATTTCGGCGGCGATTTCCTCGCGGATTGTCTGGGCCGTCGCCTTGCCGTCGAGCAGAATCATGAAAGATCTCCGTACAGTCTTGCGTCAAAGAAAAAACGGCCGGAAGGCTGCGCGCCCTCCGGCCGTGGTCAGAGTGCTTTAGTCTTCTTCGTCGTACTCAAGGTAGCCGAAGTGGTCGGCAATGACCGGACCGAAGTAGAAAGCGTCGTCCTCCAGCTCCTCCTCGATGCGCAGGAGCTGGTTGTACTTGGCCAGGCGGTCGCTGCGGGAGAGGGAACCGGTCTTGATCTGGCCGGCGTTCACGGCCACGGCCAGGTCGGCGATGAAGCTGTCCTCGGTCTCGCCGGAGCGGTGGGAGACCACCGTGGTGTAGGCCGAGGTCTTGGCCATCTCGATGGTGTCCAGGGTTTCGGTCACGGTGCCGATCTGGTTGAGCTTGATGAGGATGGAGTTGCAGACCTCGCGCTCGATGCCCTCGGCCAGGATCTCGGGATTGGTGACGAAGATGTCGTCGCCCACGAGCTGCAGGGAGTCGCCGAGCTCGCCGGTGAACTTCTCCCAGCCGTCCCAGTCGCCTTCGGCCAGGCCGTCCTCGATGGAGATGAGCGGGAACTGCTCGGCCAGCTTGGCGTAGAACTCGATGAGCTCGTCCACGCCCATGGTCTTGTTCTCGCCGGCCAGCACGTACTTGCCGTCCTTGTAGAACTCGGACGCCGCGGCGTCGATGGCCAGGGCAATGTCGTTGCCCGGGTTGTAGCCGGCGGCCTCGATGGCCTTCATCATGTACTCGAAGGCCTGCTCGTGGCTCTTCAGGTTGGGAGCGAAGCCGCCTTCGTCGCCCACGGAGGTCACGTGGCCGTCCTTGGCCAGGATTTTCTTGAGGGCATGGAAGGTCTCGGAACCCATGCGCAGGGCTTCAGCAAAGGTCTCCGCGCCGATGGGCATGAGCATGAACTCCTGGATGTCCAGGTTGTTGGGGGCGTGGGCGCCGCCGTTGATGACGTTCATCATGGGCACGGGCATGAGCTTGGCGTTCACGCCGCCGAGGTACTGGTAGAGCGGCAGGCCCAGGAAGTTGGCTGCGGCGCGGCAGGTGGCCATGGAGACGCCGAGCATGGCGTTGGCGCCCAGGCGCTCCTTGCTCTCGGTGCCGTCCAGCTCGATGAGCAGGTTGTCCAGAGAGACCTGGCGTATGGCGTTCATGCCCACCACGGCCTCGGCGATCTCGCCATTGATATTGTCCACGGCGTTGAGCACGCCCTTGCCCAGGTAGCGCTCCATGTCGCCGTCGCGCAGCTCCAGGGCCTCGCGGGTGCCGGTGGATGCGCCGGAGGGCACGGCGGCGCGGCCTGTGACGCCGTTTTCCAGAGTGACTTCAACCTCAACCGTGGGGTTGCCTCGCGAGTCGAGAATCTCCCGACCCCAGACGGAAACGATAATGGACATGGCTTTCTCCTGAGTTCTCTGCAGAAAAAGGTGCGTTAGAAACGTATTGTTGTTGGGTAGCCTGATAAAGGTTTTTTGTGAAGGCGTCAGCGGAAATCAGGCGCCTGGTCGTACAACGATTTCAGCCCGGAGAGCAGCAGGTCCGGGTCGAGTATTACGGGAGTTCTGGCTACGCGGCACACGGCGTGGGCCACGCCGCCCGTGGCCACCACGGCCGGCGGCTCGGCAATGTTCCAGGGAGCGTCCTTCAGAATGGCGGAAAGCCGCTCCACAACGCCGTCCACCATGGAGGCAAAGCCGAACAGGATTCCGTGGGTCAGGCTCTGGGAGGTGGAGCGCCCGATGGCTGGTCTGGGCTCTGCCTCTTCCAACACCTGAAGGCGAATCTGTGGCAGCTTGGCGGTCTGGCCGGCCAAGGCGCGGGATGAGGATATCACCCCCGGGCAGATGAGCCCCCCGAGATATGCCCGGCCGACGACGCAGTCAAATGTCGTGGCCGTGCCAAAATCGATCACGATGTGCGCCGGCGCCGGATGCAGCTCCACGGCGGCGTAGGCCGCCAGCAGCCTGTCCGCGCCTACCTCGCGGGGGCGTTCGTACCGGTTCTCCATGGGGAATGGCAAGCCGTCCGGCACAAAGTGGACCGAGCAGTCGAGGTATTTGGCGCAGGCCGCGTCCAGAATGGGGTCCATGGACGGCACCACGGAGCTGGCTACGCACGCGGCCACGGAGCCGACGCCGGCGTGCCGGAGCGACGCCTCCAGGGCCAGGCCCAGGGAATCCACCGTGGCGGCCGGGTCCGTGGGCAGGGTATAGGATGCGGTGATGGCGGCTCCCGGCTCGGCCGGGGCCATGCCGATCTTCATGCCGGTGTTTCCGATGTCGAAAAGGATCACGTGGCTCGTCATGATAGTTTCTTTTTAGCCTGTCGAATCGCAAGAGGGAAGAAAAAGCGCGCGCTGTGACGATTCCTCGACTCCCTGGCGGAACGTTTTTCCGGGCTCAGGCAACGTTGTGTTCGCAATCGCCCGAAATCCGGCGTCCTTCTGCTTCTTGCATAGAGATTGCATAGATTTCTCCCGGACACGAACGATCAGTCACGAGGAGATCACCATGGCGTTTCGTATCGATAATTCCGCAGCAACCAGCGCCGAGACTCGCAAGACCGAACAGCTCCTGGCCAGGGTTGCCGAGCTGAGAAAGGCGCGCGAAGCCAGGGCGTCGCAATCGCAACAGACGGCGGCTAGCGAAGTACGCGAAAAACCGACGACCATCAATGCGCAGAATCCGGAAGAGGTGTCGGAGTTTCTGGACAACCTGCCCACGGATGCCGAAGACGCGCACCAGCTCAGCGCAGCCAAGGTCGCCGCGCTGCTGGACCTCGTTTAGCTATTCCACAAAAAGGAGCCGGACATCCGCCGCATCTGCGGGGGAGCCGGCTCCTTCCTTTTCGCAGTCAATATCCTTGCGCAGTCGCGCCCTTTTATGAATGACGCCCGGACTGCTCATCGCGGTACGATGCGCCTTCGATGCCGAGCAGCAGCCGTTTCATGGGCAGGCCGGCGCCGGTAAAGCCAGTGAGGCCGCCGGAGGCCGAGAGCACCCGATGGCACGGAATGAACAGCGGCCAGCGGTTGGAGGCCATGGCCCGGCCCACGGCGCGCGCTGCATGGGGACGACCGCTCATGGCGGCGAGCTCGCCGTAGCTGGTGGTGTGGCCGAACCGCACCGAGCGGAACAGGGTGCGCAGGACCTCGCGGGAAAAGTCGGACACGTCGTCCAGCGGAATGTCCCGATCCAGGTCAAGGCCGAAGTCGGCGGCGCGGCCCTCCAGGTAGTCGGCCAGGCCGCGTGCAAAGGCCCGGCCGCGGGGGCTGAGCTCCTCTTCCGGCGTGGGCGCGGCACCCTCGGGCGCAAAGTCCAGGGATATGTTGTTCAGACGCTCGCCATTCCAGACCAGCGTGACGCTCAAAGGCGGCATGCAGATGATCTCGGTGTTCATACGATGTGCTCCATTTTTGCGAGGCAGTGATGTGTGCGAGCCGTGCGGCCGCCGGGCCATGCCGGCGCGTTGCACCGCAAGGGGCAGGCCAAGGGCCCTGGTGATCTTCACGATGGTTTCGAACCGCGGTTTCGCACCAGGGGCGAGGGTTTTGTACAGGCTCTCCCGGCCGAGGCCGGTGTCTTTGGCCAGCTGGGCGATGCCGCGGGCTCTGGCCACGTCGGACAGGGCGGCCAGAAAGACGTCGGGGTTCGGGTCCTTCATCGCCGCCGTGAGGTACTCGGCCATCACCTCGTCGTTGTCGAGGTACTCGGCCGCGTCAAATGTGCTGAGTGGAATCATGGTGCAGCTCCTCGATTTCCCGCCGCAAGGCCTTGGCCCGGTCGATGTCATGCTGCCGCGAGCGCACGTCGCCGCCGGCAAGCAGCCAGAAGACGCGCGGGCCGTGCTGCCACAAGTAGAGGCGGTATCCGGGATCGATATGCAGACGTATTTCCGACACACCTTCGCCCACAGGATCACAGTCGCCGAGGTCGCCAAGCTCCGCCGACCTGATCCGGGCGAGGACCCCGGCTCGCGCTCTGGCATTCTCGATCTTCCTGAGCCAGGCAGCGAATGCTTCTGTCTGGTAGAAGGTGTACACGAGTAGACTGTATCCGATTAGATACAGAAATCAAGCAGAATGATTTGCACCGCAGGATATGGCCCGGCACGATGCCCTATGTGAACACGGGCTACCGGCGGACAGTGTTTGATCCCTGCCGGACGTCCCGCTCTTCCAGCGCCTTTTCAATGGCGTTGCGTACGGCGTGTTTCTCTCCAGCCCAGGCTGGCGCGAGCAGCTCGCCTGGGGCCGGATCGGCATGGAGGCGGTGGATGACGACCTCTGCGGGCACGAGGGGCAGAGCCTGGCAGAGCATGTCCACATACTCTTCGCGCGCCAGCGGCTCGTATGCGCCGCGTCGCCAGAGGGGGACCATGCCCGAGCCGCGAACCACGAGGAGGTTGTGGAACTTGATGCCGGCAACGGGTAGGGCGCAGGCGTCGCGCACGGTGCGCAGCACATCCGAGGCGTCCTCTCCGGGCAGGCCGGCCACCACGTGGACGCAGACTTTGATGCCGGCGTCGTGCGCCCGGACGCAGGTGTCGGCCCAGGCAGTGAAGTCGTGGCCGCGGTTGATGCGGACCAGGGTGGCGTCATTGGAAGACTGGAGCCCGAGATCGAGCCATATCTCGTCTCCCAGGCGTTCACGGCAGGCCGCGACGAGGCCCAGGCGTTCATCATCCAGGCAGTCCGGACGGGTGCCCACGGCGAGGCCGGCAATGCCGGGCAGGGTGCAGATTTCGTCCAGCCGTTCGCGAAGAACGGGAACCGGCATGTACGTATTGGAAAAAGATTGCAGATAGGCTATGTAGCTAGCATCAGCATAGCGCTTGTCAAAGCGCGTTTTCCACATGGCCCATTGGCGCTCCAACCCGAGGCCCTGCTTCCAGGAGCCGGTGCCCGACCCGCGAAGGTTACAAAAAATACATCCTTGGGTTGATACAACGCCGTCACGATTGGGGCAGCCGGCCCCGATATCAAGGGGGATTTTCTGCGCCCGCGTCCCGAAGCGGGAGCGGAAGTACGCGGAAAGTTTCGTATAGCGAGCATCAGGCTGCATGTGTGGGCATCTTTTCGCGGCGAAAACGCCGGAAAGCGCATGGCCGGGTTGTACGGAAAAAAGCGTGTGATTGAACGCAAGACCGCGTTGCAGCGCGTTTTTTTCCGGTTGACAGAAAGGGAGGTTTGGACGCACATCCATCCTCAAAACAAACAGCATTAGAGTGTTGGAAGAGGAATTTCATGTCAAGAACGGTCGATTTTCTCCTGGGCTTGTTCTCCAATGATCTGGCCATTGACCTGGGCACTGCGAACACGTGCGTCTACGTCAAAGGGCAGGGCATCGTGCTCAGGGAACCCTCCGTGGTTGCGGTCAAGCAGGATGCCGGCAAGGGCAAAAAGGTCCTGGCTGTGGGCAACGAAGCGAAGCGCATGCTGGGCCGCACCCCGGGCAACATCGTGGCTATCCGTCCCATGAAGGACGGCGTCATCGCCGACTTCGAAATCACGGAAGCCATGCTCCGCCATTTTATCTCCAAGGTGCACAACTCAAGACGGCTGGTGCGCCCGCGCATCATCATCTGTGTGCCCACCGGCATCACGCAAGTGGAGAAGCGTGCGGTGAAGGAGTCGGCGGAATCGGCCGGCGCTCGTGAAGTCTATCTTATCGAGGAGCCCATGGCTGCGGCCATCGGCGCCAACCTGCCCATCGAGGACCCCACCTCCAACATGGTAGTGGACATCGGCGGCGGCACCACCGAGGTCGCGGTCATCTCCCTGTCGGGCGTTGTGTACTCCAAATCCGTTCGCGTGGGCGGGGACAAGATGGACGAAGCCATCATGACCCACGTGAAGCGCAAGTATAACATGCTCATCGGCGAGAGCACCGCCGAGGCCATCAAGATCACCATCGCCTCGGCCTATCCCGGCGCCGAAGAGACTATGGAAGTCAAGGGCCGGGACCTCGTCTCGGGTATTCCGCAAAACATTACAATCACCTCCGAGGAAATCCGAAAGTCCATCTCCGAACAGGTGGACGGCATTGTCCAGGCAGTGCGCATTGCCCTGGAGCAGACCCCGCCGGAGCTCGCGGCCGACATCGTGGACCGCGGCATCATGCTCACCGGCGGCGGCGCGCTGCTCAAGGGGCTCGACCAACTGCTGCGCGAGGAAACCTCGCTGCCCATCACCGTGGTCGAGAATCCGCTGGACACCGTCGTGCTCGGTTCCGGCAAGGCGCTGGACAATCTGGATATTCTCAAGGAGGTAACCATCGATTAATCTCGTGCCCCGACGACTCGCTGTTGCACTCTTCGTCGTCCTGTTCCTGTACCTGACCCTGTACACGTGGAATCTGCGCACGGGATACCTGGACAAACTCTCCACCACGACGGGCCTGACTTTCGTCGGGCTTATTCTCAAGCCTGCCGATTGGGTCAGGGACTCGGTCTCGGACCTGTGGCATCGCTATGTGTACCTCGTGGACGTGCAGAAGGAGAACACGCAGCTCCGCGGGCAGGTCCGCGGGCTAAACCTGGAGCTCGCCCGCCATCGTGAGGGAGCGGCCGAGCTGCGGCGTCTGCGCAAGCTGTTGCAGTTCGATCCCCCGCCGGCCTGGCGGGTGGAAGGCGCGCGTGTGCTCAGCCGTCGCGTCGGTCCCTATGCAGTCCTCGAAACCCTGGTGGTGGACAAGGGCTCCCACTCCAAGCTGGTGGAGGACATGCCAGCCGTGACCGACACGGGCGTGGTGGGCCGGGTTTTCCGGGTCGCGCCGCTCACCAGCCAGGTTCTCCTGGTCACCGATCCCAACAGCCGCATTGCCGTGCTGGGCCAGCAGAGCCGCACCTCGGGCATCGTCATCGGCCAGGGCGCCAACAAGCCCCTCGCCGTGGCCTATGTGCCGCTCAACGCGCCGCTCTACGAAGGTGAAATCCTGGTGACGTCCGGCTTTGCCGGCGTGTTCCCCAAAGGGCTCCCCGTGGCTCGGGTGCAGTCCATCCGCCGTTCCGACATATCCCTGTTCCAGAAGGTGGTGGCAGAGCCGTTGGTGGCCCCGCGCGCCCTGGAGGAGATTCTGCTCCTGGAGGTGGTGGACGAGTCCGAGGCTCCGGAAGCGCCTACCGGCAACGCCTCGCGCGATGTCATGCTCGACGTGGACGCCCTGGTGGACCAGCTTTTGAGCAAGGACTCCCCGCCTGAGATTTCGCCCGAGCTGCAGAAGGCGCCCGGCGAACCCGCGCCCCTGGGCGGCAACAGCACCGGCGGCAGCGGCGCAACAGGGACTGGGTCCACGGACAGAGCAGTTCAGTAGCTTCGTAAACGAATCGTATTACAAAATATGGGATTCCGTAACATACTGTGGTGGTTCGGCTTTACGGTCATCGCGCTCCTGGGGCAAACGGTCTTTCCAGGCGTGGACTTGCTCGTGCCCGGACTTATCGTATCCATGCAAGAGGAGCGGAACCGCCAAAGCATCGTCCTGGGCATCGTCTTTCTGCTCATCCAGGAAGGCTCGGGCAGCCTCGCTTTCGGTGCAGGGCTGGCCTGGTACGGCATGGCGATTGTCCTGTTCATTGCAGGCCGCTGGCTCTTCGAGGCGCGCAATATCATGTTCATGGTCATACTCGGCGCGGTCCTCGGCGTCTGGCGGTATCTGCTCATCTCCATGCTGACGGCGCTGCAGGAGTACACCTTCCTTGAGGACGTGGTTTTCTGGGAATGCGTGCACCAGGCGCTTACATTCCCGCTGATGTGGTCTCTCGCCGCTGCCCTGCGGCCGACCAAGCCGGAGAACAATGCCTATTCGGTCTGATTCGCATGACAGTCAGCCGGCTCCCAAGCTCGGTCTGATTCTGCTCCAGTTCCTCACGCTGGTGCTGTTCTTCTGCTTCGGCCTGCGATTCTGGTACCTCCAGGTGCACAAGGGCGCGGATTTCGAGGAAAAAGCGCGGCAGAATCAGCTGCGCGAGGAAGAGGTCTACGCACCGCGTGGCCGCATCCTCGACCGCTCCGGCAACCTGCTCGCCATCAACCAGCCGGCCTATGCCCTGGCCATTGTTCGCGAGGATGTGGAGGACGAGGAAGCCACTCTGCGGCAGGTCAGCGAGTGGACCAGCATCCCCTATGAGGAGCTGGAGGAGCGGATGGCCAAGGGCCGCCGCAAGACCAAGCCTTTCGACCGCCTGATCCTCGTGCCCGATATGGACTTCGAGCTCGTCTCGCTCATCGAGTCCAACAAGATCTACTGGCCCGGCCTGGAGATCGTCATTCGTCCCCGGCGGGTGTACCTGCAGGGGCCGTTGCTGGCGCACATCCTGGGCTATGTGGCAGAGGCCAACGAGAAGGAGTTGGGCGAGCGCCCGGAGCTCTCCATGGGCGACATGGTGGGCAAGCAGGGCCTTGAGTACATGATCGAGGACAGGCTGCGCGGCGAGAAAGGGCTCAAGCGCGTGGAGGTGGACGCCACCGGCCGGCGGCTCAAGGAGTTCATGGTGGAGCAGCCCCGGGCCGGAGAGTCCATAGCCCTGTCCATCGACCTGGGCCTGCAGGAAAAGGCTTCCAAGCTGCTGGAAGGGCAGGCCGGGGGCATCGTGGTGCTCGACCCGGACACGGGCAAGGTGCTCGCCCTGGTCACGCAGCCCACGTACGACAATAACGCCTTTGCCGCGGGCCTGACCAGGACGCAATGGAACGCGCTGCGCTCCCACCCGCGCAACCCGTTGCAGAACCGCGTCATCCAGTCGGTCTATCCGCCTGGCTCGGTGTGGAAGCTGCTGGTGGCCGGCTGCGCCCTCCATGAAAACATGGTGGACCCCAACGAGACTTTTTTCTGTGGCGGCTCCTACCGGCTGGGACGACGCGTGTTCCGGTGCTGGAGAAGCTGGGGACACGGCAACGAGAACCTGATGGAAGCGCTGGTGGACTCCTGCGACGTCTACTTCTACCAGCTGGGCGAGCGGCTCGGCGTGGACCGCATCAGCAAGTTCGCCTTTGCCTGCG
The DNA here is from genome assembly GCF_013085545.1 of Oceanidesulfovibrio marinus. Classification (NCBI taxonomy): domain Bacteria; kingdom Pseudomonadati; phylum Thermodesulfobacteriota; class Desulfovibrionia; order Desulfovibrionales; family Desulfovibrionaceae; genus Oceanidesulfovibrio; species Oceanidesulfovibrio marinus. The sequence goes on along the minus strand of NZ_CP039543.1, from coordinate 3,145,594 downwards.
GCTTCGGCAAGCCCACCGGCATAGACCTGCCCCACGAGAAGGGCGGCCTGGTGCCCACCCGCGCGTGGAAGCGCAAACGCTTCAACGAGCCGTGGCACGGCGGCGAGACCCTCAACCTCGCCATCGGCCAGGGCTTTACCCTGGTCCAGCCGCTGCAGGTGGCGCGTTTCGTGGCCGCGCTGCTCAACGGCGGCAAGCTGTACAAGCCCTCGCTGCTGCGCGACGAGGCACCGCTGGTGCAAGGCGATGTTCCCATGGACGAGGCCCAGCGGCAGCTCATTCTGGAGGCCATGGTCAAGACCGTGGAAGAGGGCACGGCCCGGCGCATCAAACGGCCGGACGCTGTGCTCGGCGGCAAGACAGGCACAGCCCAGGTCATCCGCATCGGCACAGAGCGCCTCGACAAGGAAGACATGCCGTACATGCACCGGGACCACGCCTGGCTTGCCTCCTGGGGTCAGAAAGGCGACAAGCGCTACGTGGTCATCTGCATGATCGAGCACGGCGGTCACGGCGGCTCGGCCGCAGGTCCTCTTGTGCGGGAAATTTACAACTACCTCTTCGGCGAACCGGACGCCGAGGCGGCGAAACCCGGCAACTAGGGACGGAGACGTCTGAACATGTCCATAGACAGACGGGTTATCAAGTACCTCAACTGGCCGCTGCTCGGCTTCACCGTCGCGCTGTTCGCCGTCGGCGCGGTGAACCTATACTCGGCCAGCGCCATCCGGCTGGAGGACGGCATCGCCCTGGCGCCGTACTTCGAAAAGCAGCTCATCTGGGGTCTGGTCGGCCTGGGCGGCATGATTGCGTTCATGCTGTTCGACTACAACAAGTTCTACACGCTGGCATGGCCGCTGTTCATCGTCACGCTGCTGCTGCTCGCCGCGGTGCCCCTGTTCGGCACCAAGATTTACGGCGCCAAACGCTGGCTGGACTTTGGTGCATTCAACTTCCAGCCCAGCGAGGTGGCCAAGATCTCGGTCCTTATATTGGGCGCGCGGCTGCTTTCCCGTAATCCGGAAAAGCTCGGCTGGAAGGAGTTCCTCTTCACGGTCTTCGTGGTCATGATTCCGGCCGGCCTTGTGGTGATCCAGCCGGACCTGGGTTCGGCGCTGAACCTGCTCTTGCTATTGGCGGGCATCATCCTGTACAGAGGCCTCAAAGGCCGGGTGCTCAAGGTGCTGGCGATAATCGTGCCCGCGATGCTGCCGTTGGGTTGGTTCTTTCTCCACGATTACCAGAAACAGCGGATTCTGACGTTCCTGGACCCCACGAACGATCCCCTGGGAGCCGGCTACCACATCATTCAGTCGCAGATCGCTATCGGCTCGGGCCGTCTCTGGGGCAAGGGATTTCTCCAGGGCACGCAGAGCCAGCTGCGGTTTTTGCCGGAGAAGCATACGGACTTCGCCGTCGCCGTGTTCGGCGAGGAGTGGGGGTTCGTGGGCTGCATCATATTGCTGGCCCTGTTCGCCCTGTTTCTGATGAGTATTTTTTCGACAGCCCGGGACGCCCGCGACCGATTCGGCAGCTTCCTGGCGGCTGGCGTGTTCTTTTACTTTTTCTGGCAGATCCTCATCAATATGGGGATGGTGCTGGGGCTTATGCCCGTTGTGGGTATTCCCCTGCCGTTCATGAGCTACGGCGGCAGCACCACCCTGGTGAACTTCTGTCTGATCGGACTCGTGCAGAACGTCTCCATGCGGCGCTTTACTTTCCGCCACCGCCAGAACAGGTCGCTGCAGTTCAAGGGTGAGACAACGTACACCACGAAGAAATAAACCACGCAGGCGCCCTTCAAGCGGCGCGAGGGAGCAAGAACCAATGGCCAAAGACGAGATCAATGCCTTTCTCGGCAGCGGCACCGCTTATGAGGGCAAGCTGAACTTCCAGGGATCCGTTCGCGTCGACGGGTCCTTTACCGGCGAGATCCAATCCGAAGGCACGCTGGTCGTGGGCAAGGACGCCAAGGTGCAGGGCAAGGTCTGGGTGGGCCAGCTCATTCTTTCCGGCCATTTCCAGGGCGAGATCCTGGCGACCAAGAAGGTGGTGCTGCACAAGACGGCGAACCTTCTGGGCAGCCTGAACACGCCGGTCCTGGTCATCGAGGAAGGTGCCGTGATGGAAGGGCAAGTGAGCATGGGCACAAGCGAGGCCGGGAAGTCGAAATCGAAAACCGAGCTGAAGGCCGTGGGCACTGCCACAAAGCCGACAGATCAGGAGCCCGTCAAAGAACCGAACGATTCTGCGGGCAAAGCGTGACAAGAAGATTCAATCATCACGGGGGCCCCGTGCCGGAGACGGCGCGGGGCCTTGGTTTATGAAGGTCTCGCGAATGAAAAATGCCTTTGACACTCAAGGGTAAATTGGTTAAGCCGCAGTGACTTTGATCAAAAATTCACAATAACCCGCCAGCCGTAAGTTCGAGGGGAGAGCCATGATCGATCTTGATGTCACATTCATCGTGCAGTTCATCAACTTTCTGGTCACGTTATTTGTGCTGAACTACCTGCTGGTTAAGCCTATCCGGGCGAAGATCCAGGAGCGCCAGCAGTCGATGGACGCCATGGCTTCCGAGATCGAAAAGTTCAGCGAACAGGCAGAGCGGAAACTCGAAGATTACGAAGAAGCGCTTGCCGAGGCGCGCAAGGCCGGCACCAGCGAGCGCATCAAGATGAAGGACGCGGGTGAGGCCGAGCAGGAAAAGATCGTCTCTGCAGCCCAGAGTGCGGCTCAGGCCGACCTGAGTCAGGCTCGCAGTGAGATAGAGAGCCAGGCCAAGGCTGCTCTCGAAACGCTTCGGTCCCAGGTGGACTCCATGGCCGCCAAGGCTGCTGACAAGGTTCTGGGATAAAGGAGGAGGGTGCGTTGAAGCGAATCATTCGGATTACGGTCACAGCCCTTGCGGTCCTCGCGTTTGCGGGTGTCGCCATCGCGGCTGAAGAGACGGGGCACGGCGGTGCAGCCGGCGGACACCACTACGACTGGACGAACTTCATTCTCCGTGTCGTAAACTTCGTCATCGTCGCTGGCATCATCTGGTACTTTGCTGGTGGTAAGATCAAAGATTTTCTGAAGACCCGCCGCTACAACATCGAAAACGAACTCTCTGAGCTCGACAAGCGCAAGGAAGACGCGGCCAAGCGTCTGAGCGACGTCGAGAAAAGCATCGCGAACATGGAAGAGGAGCGCAAGAAGATCCTGGACGACTATCGCGCCCAGGGCGAAGCGCTCAAGGCTTCCATTATCGAGCACGCCGAGAAATCCGCGGAGCAGATCAAGGACATGGCCAAGGCCACTGCCGAGACCGAGTCGCGCATGGCTGTGGAGTCCATCCGCGAGCAGCTGGGCGAGATGGTCGCAGAGGCGACGCAGAAGGTGCTCGAAGAAAGGCTGACCAAGGAAGAGCATCAAAAGCTCATCGATAAATACTTAACAAAGGTGGTGCTCAATTGATCGGCAACGTCGTCGCGCGCAGATATGCCCAGGCACTGTTCGCCTTGGGTAAGCAGAAAGGTCTCGAGGAGCTCGAGCGTTACGGCGCGGATCTCTCCGCCGTTGCTCAAGCCGTGACGGAGAGCCCTGAGCTCCTGCGAGTGTTCAAGAACCCGCTCTTCGGCGTCGAGGACAAAAAATCCGTTCTGGTCAAGCTCCTCGACAAAGCCAAGGTGTCCCCTGTGGCGAGCAACTTCATGAAGCTCCTCGCCGACAAGGAACGCCTCGGTCTGCTGCCGGAAATTGAAGCCCACTACGCCGACCTCCTCGACGCGGAGAAAGGCGTCATCCGTGGTGAGCTGCTTACCGCCGTCAAGCTCGACGCGGCCAAGCAGAAAGAGGTCAAGGCTTCGCTTGAAAAGCAAGCCGGCAAGGAACTCATCCTGGAGTTCGCTACCGATCCCGAGATTCTGGGCGGGGTCGTGCTCAAGGTCGGGGACCGCGTCCTCGATGCGAGCATCCGGGCACAGCTGGAGATGCTGAAGGAAAACATCAAGAGGGGTGAATAGGGTCATGCAGATCAAAGCCGAAGAGATCAGCCAGATTATTGAGGAGCAGATCCAAAACTACGAGCAGAAGGTGGAGATGAGCGAAACCGGTACCGTCCTGTACGTCGGTGACGGCATCGCTCGTGTCTATGGTGTCCAGAACGCGATGGCCATGGAGCTCCTCGAGTTCCCCGGCGGTGTCATGGGCATGGTTCTGAACCTCGAAGAGGACAACGTCGGTGTCGCCCTGCTCGGCGAAGACACCGGCATCAAGGAAGGCGATCCCGTCAAGCGTACCGGCCAGGTGTTCTCCGTGCCGGTGGGCGACGAGGTCATGGGTCGCGTCATCAACCCGCTCGGCCAGCCCATCGACGGTCTCGGCCCGATCGAAGCCAGCGACACCCGCCCGGTGGAGCTCAAGGCCCCTGGCATCGTCCAGCGTAAGTCGGTTCACGAGCCCTGCTACACGGGCCTCAAGGCTGTCGACGCCATGACGCCCATCGGCCGCGGTCAGCGCGAGCTGATCATCGGCGACCGTCAGGTCGGCAAGACCGCCATCGGCCTCGACGCCATCCTGGCGCAGAAGAACACCGATGTGCACTGCTTCTACATCGCGGTGGGCCAGAAGAAAGCCTCCGTCGCTCTCGTGGCCGACATCCTCCGCCGCGAAGGCGCCATGGAGTACACCACCATCATTTCGGCTACCGCTTCCGAGCCTGCGCCGCTGCAGTTCATCGCCCCGTACTCCGGCGCCACCATGGCCGAGTTCTACCGCGACAACGGCAAGCACGCGCTGATCATCTACGATGACCTTTCCAAGCAGGCTGTCGCCTACCGCCAGATGTCTCTGCTGCTTCGCCGCCCTCCGGGACGCGAGGCCTTCCCCGGCGACGTTTTCTACCTCCACTCCCGCCTGCTGGAGCGCGCGGCCAAGCTGGCCGACTCCCAGGGCGCCGGCTCCATGACCGCGCTGCCCATCATCGAGACCCAGGCCGGTGACGTGTCCGCCTACATCCCGACCAACGTTATCTCCATCACCGACGGTCAGGTGTACCTGGAGCCCAACCTCTTCAACGCCGGTGTGCGCCCCGCCATCAACGTCGGTCTCTCGGTTTCCCGAGTCGGCGGCGCGGCCCAGATCAAGGCCATGAAGCAGGTTGCAGGTACCCTCCGCCTCGACCTCGCCCAGTACCGCGAGCTCGCCGCATTCGCCCAGTTCGGTTCCGACCTGGACAAGGCCACCCAGGCCAAGCTCAACCGCGGCGCCCGCATGGTCGAGCTGCTCAAACAGGACCAGTACCAGCCCCTGTCGGTTGAAGAGCAGGTCGCCTCGCTCTACGCTGGTACCCGCGGCTACATGGACGAGGTTCCGCTGGAAGCCGTCCGCAAGTTCGAAGCCGAGTTCCTCGACTTCATGCGCAACGCCAAGGCCGACATCCTGACGGGCATCCGCGAGAAGCAGGCCATTGACGAGGACCTGGAAACCCGACTGAAGGCCGCGATCGAAGAGTTCCAGAAAGGCTTTTCCGCCTAAGGGGGATTATCGATGGCATCCTTAAGGGACATCCAGAACAAGATATCTGCGGTCAAAAAGACCAAGCAGATAACGAAGGCCATGAACATGGTGGCCTCCGCCAAGCTGCGCAAGGCGCAGCAGAGCATCGAGCGCTTCCGCCCCTACGCGGAAAAGTTCTACGAGATGCTCGGCGATATGGCTTCCAAGGTGGACGAGACCGCCCACCCCCTGCTCGCCAAGCGTGACGAGATCAAGACGGTCGGCATTATTGTCATGACCTCTGATCGCGGTCTGTGCGGCAGCTTCAACGCAAACCAGAACAAGACAGCCCTGCGCCTTGCCGAGGAAAAGAAGGCCGAAGGCAAAGAGGTTGTGTTCTACGCAGTCGGCAAGAGAGCGCGCGACCGCATCCGCAAGACGGATTTCAAGTGCGCGGCCGAGTATGCCGATCAGATGACCTCGTTCGACTTCAGCTTCGCCAACACTGTCGCGACGGAGGTCATCGAGGCCTACCTGAGCGGCGAGCTGGACGAAGTCATCATGATCTTCGGCGAGTTCATCTCCATGGCCAGGCAGCAGCCCAACATCCTGCCCATCCTTCCCATCCAGCCTGCGGAAGCAGGCGCCGAGGAAGGCGAGGCGGCTCCGGGAAGCACCACCGAGTACATCTACGAGCCGGACGTCAAGGGCCTGCTCGCAGAACTGCTGCCCCGGTTCATCAAGGTCATGGTCTATCGCGGCATGCTCGACACCTCCGCGTCCGAGCACGCAGCACGTATGGCAGCCATGGATAACGCTACCAAGGCTTGCGATGATATGGTTGGAAACTTGACCCTCGTATACAACAAGACACGCCAGGCGACGATTACCAAGGAACTGATGGATATCGTCGGCGGAGCCGAGGCGCTCAAAGGATAAGGGAAGGAGCCAATAGCCATGAGTGAGAACATCGGTAAGATTGTTCAGGTCATCGGCGCCGTCGTGGACGTCGAATTCGAGCCGGGGAAGCTGCCCAACATCCTCTCCGCTCTTGAGATCAACAACCCCAACAACCAGGACGCTCCAGACCTCATCTGCGAGGTAGCGCAGCACCTCGGCGACAACGTGGTCCGCACCATCGCCATGGACGCCACCGAGGGCCTCGTGCGCGGCATGGAAGCCAAGGACCTGGGTCATCCCATCCAGGCTCCGGTCGGCAAGGCCTCTCTGGGCCGCATCATCAACGTCGTGGGCCGTCCCGTGGACGAGCTCGGCCCCATCGACACCGACAAGATGCTGCCCATCCACCGCAGCGCCCCCGAGTTCACCGAGCAGTCCACCAAGGTTGAGCTGCTCGAAACCGGCATCAAGGTCGTTGACTTGCTCATCCCCTTCCCCAAGGGCGGCAAGATGGGCCTGTTCGGCGGCGCCGGCGTGGGCAAGACGGTTATCCTCATGGAGATGATCAACAACATCGCCAAGCAGCACGGCGGTATCTCCGTGTTCGCCGGCGTGGGTGAGCGCACCCGCGAAGGCAACGACCTCTACCACGAGATGAAGGACGCCGGCGTTCTCGAAAAGGCCGCGCTTATCTACGGCCAGATGAACGAACCTCCGGGAGCCCGTGCTCGCGTGGCCCTGACCGCTCTGGCCTGCGCCGAGTACTTCCGTGACGAGGAAGGCCAGGACGTGCTGCTCTTCGTTGACAACATCTTCCGCTTCACGCAGGCGGGTTCCGAGGTGTCCGCGCTTCTGGGCCGCATGCCTTCCGCGGTTGGTTACCAGCCCACCCTGGGCACCGACCTTGGTGACCTGCAGGAACGCATCACCTCCACCAACAAGGGTTCCATCACCTCGGTCCAGGCCGTGTACGTCCCCGCGGATGACCTTACCGACCCCGCGCCGGCCACGACCTTCTCGCACTTGGACGGTACCCTCGTTCTGTCCCGTCAGATCGCCGAGCTCGGCATCTACCCCGCGGTGGATCCGCTCGACTCCACCTCCCGTATTCTGGACCCCAACGTCCTCGGCGCCGAGCACTACCAGACCGCTCGCGAGGTACAGATGGTTCTCCAGAAGTACAAGGAGCTCCAGGACATCATCGCGATCCTGGGTATGGACGAGCTCTCTGACGAAGACAAGCTCATCGTGCACCGCGCCCGCCGCATCCAGCGCTTCCTCTCCCAGCCCTTCCACGTTGCTGAGACGTTCACCGGCACCCCCGGCGTCTACGTCAAGCTCGAGGACACCATCAAGGGCTTCAAGGCGATCCTCGAGGGCGTCCACGACGAACTCGCGGAGAACGACTTCTACATGGTCGGAGACATCTCCATGGCCGTGGAGAAGGGCAAGAAGCGCCAGGCCGAGGGCTAATAGAACGGGGAGACCACCATGGAAAAGTCCCTGCAGTTGGAAATAGTCACCCCTGACAAGCTCGTGCTGAGCGAGTCGGTGGATTATGTCGGCGCTCCCGGCCAGTTGGGCGAGTTCGGCGTTTTGCCGAACCACATCCCCTTCCTGTCCGCGCTCAGCGTCGGCAACCTCTACTACAAGAAGGACGGCAAGACGAAGTACGTCTTCGTCGCCGGTGGTTTCGCCGACGTCTCCTCCAACAAGATCACCATCCTCGCGGAAGCCGCGGAGAAGGCGGAGGACATCGATGTCGAGCGCGCCCGCAAGGCCAAGGAGCGCGCCGAGGCGCGCCTTGCCAAAGCCGCAGACCAGATCGCCTACGCACGCGCACAGGTCGCGCTCCAGCGCGCCCTCTCGCGGATGAAGGCGGCCGGCGTTTCCTAAGACGTCGCGCATACGACTGACGCACAAGGCAGGCCGCAGTTACTGTGGCCTGCCTTTTTTCATGCCGTATGGACAATGGCTTTACCCTGAGGCCACGGCGTCCGCCTTGGCCGATCGTCATGTTTGTTCAGGTAGTATGGCGTTTCTGGTTATGCGTATCCCTTTGGAAAAATTTAGTATGCAGAACCGCCTGATAAAACGGCTCTCCACGCCCTTGTTGCGGCGTTGTGGAAACGGTACACAGTCCCCATCCTGATGAACGCGATACAGCACGCGAGGTGCATTACATGAAGGATCTGCAGACGCCCATACGACCCCTGGGCGAGCACTGGGGCGCCGTTGTCCTGGCCGCCGGCAAGGGCACGCGCATGTACTCTCAGAGGCCCAAGGTGCTCATGGAGCTCCTGGGGGAGCCCGTGCTGGGCTATGTCCTGGATTCGCTGGAGCCGCTTTTTGGCGAGAACATAACCGTGGTCATCGGCCACGAGGCCGACTTGGTGCGTGGGGCCTGCGCAGGCCGCTCCTGCCGCTTCGTCCATCAGGAGCAGCAGCTCGGCACCGGCCATGCGTTGCAGGTCGCCTGGGAGTCCCTCGCCGCTTCGGGCATCCGCAAGCTTCTGGTCATCAATGGTGACACCCCCCTGGTCACAGCGCAGGACGTCGCCGCGTTCGTGGAGTATGGGGAGGAGGCCGATCTTGCCTTTCTGACCGTTTCCCTGCGCGATCCCGGCGCCTTCGGCCGGGTGGTCCGCAGTAACGGCAAGGTCAATGCGATCATCGAGGCCAAGGATTTCGATCCTGAAACGCACGGTCCGACAACCGGCGAGATCAACGCCGGCCTCTACCTGATGGACATGACCCGGGTGGGGCCGCTGCTGGACAAGCTGACCGACGACAACGCCAGCGGCGAGTACTACATCACCGATCTCGTGGCCCATGGCCTGGATGCCGGTCTGCGTGTGGAGGGCGTTCTGGCCGCCGTGGCCGGCACGGCCGAGGACTACGACGTGCTCCGGATGCTGGGCATCAACAGCCCGGTCGAGCTGGTCCGCGCAGAGGCCCGCCTGGCCGAGAGCAGGGCGCAGGAGGCGTTGAATACGGGCGTGCTGGTGCGCTGGCCGGAATCGGTGCGCATTGGCCCGCACGCCGTGGTGGAGCCCGGCGCGGAGATCACCGGCCCGTGCGAGATCTACGGCCGTAGCGTCATTCGCTCCGGGGCCAGGGTGGAGTCACACTGCGTGATCATAGATTCCACAGTGGATGCCGGCACGTCGGTGCACTCTTTTTCGCATCTTCAGAGCGCCAGCGTGGGCCCTGGCTGTAGCGTGGGACCGTATGCGCGGCTCAGACCCGGCGCCGTGCTGGAAGAGCACTCCAAGGTGGGGAATTTCGTGGAGGTCAAGAAGGCGACCCTGGGGCCGGGGGCCAAGGCCAGCCATCTGACCTATCTGGGAGATGCCGCCATTGGCGCCAAGGTAAATATCGGCGCCGGCACAATTACCTGCAATTATGATGGAAAAAACAAGCATTTGACGACGATAGAGGAAGGCTCGTTCATCGGTTCCAACACGGCGCTGGTGGCTCCGGTTACCGTGGGTGCACACGCTCTGGTAGCGGCCGGATCGGTCATAACCCGCGATGTTCCAGAGAATGCGCTGGCCGTGGCGCGCTGCCGGCAGACGGTTTTGCCGGGTCGCGGAACTATGCCGGATGACGAGACATCTTGATATATTGAGCCAACACGTGTAGATTGGAAGAATGAATTTGCTGGAACAATTAGAAAGCAAAATAAACGAGCTTTTGGAAACGCTCGCTGGGCTGCGCAAAGAAAACGCCCGTTTACGGCAGGAAATCGCCACAGGGACCAGTGCGCACGAGGAAGAGGCGCGCCGCCTGCGCGAAGAGCTCCAACAGGAACGCGACGCCAAGGAGGCTGTCCTTTCCCGCATTGACGCATTGCTCGACAAGCTCAAGGCGGAATCGGAACCCGAAGAGTCATGACGGCAGAAATGAACCGCTATAATTTGACTCTGCTCGGATTCAACATATCTTTCATGGCAGAGGCGGACAGAGAGCGGGTTGACGAAGCCGTCGCCCTGCTTGAGTCGCGGTACAAGAAGCTAGACGACGGAAGGCAGATTAGCAGAGAACGCCTGTTGATTTTTTTGGCCTTGGGACTTGCAGACGACTTGCTGCTGTCCAACAGGAGGCAGGCCGAGCTGGAAGAAAGGCTCGGTAAGCTGGTGGCCAGGATCGAAGAGGTGTAGACAACAGAGACGACGAGCTTATATCAAGAAGAGCCCTGGGGTGTGCGTGATCGTCTGTGTGTTTTTTGAGCCAACGATCAAAAAACAGGGTGCCAGACCCACGGACTGGTGCGCAGACCCGCTCACAAGCGGGAAGCCTGAAGGTCTGCGGTAGGCGCCCACCATGCTTGCATGGTTCAAAAACTCGGGCGACACGGCTCTCTGGGGATATTTTCACGGCAGCGTGAATCTTCTTCGCGATAGGTAGCTCGTACAAAAGGCCGCACGTATTCGTACACGGAACGGTCGTAAACGCGATGCAGCAGCGTCGCACCGGGCAAGACGAGTGAGTCGTCGACAGTCCGGACCTGGCGCATCAGGTACACGCGAAACCGCTGCATTACGAATGGGACCGAGGCGACGCCGACAGGCATGCTCCGCAGGCCCGGAAGAAGGGCGCGGCAGGGCCGCACGGGGGGAACGCCAGAACGGCGCCGCGCGACGCGCAAACCAGGAACTGCGTCCCGTGACAGGAACCGATGCGTGAACAAGCATAGGATGCACGGCCCTAAAAATGTGAGGCCCCGTTCAACTGGGTGCGCGACATGGAATCAGTAATGCACGACAACACAGCTTGGCCGCCGGGCGAAGGAGCGAGCCCACCAGGGAAACGCTCCGCACCGACGTGCCCGTGTGTCTTTATTATTGGACACGTCAAACCCTGATCAAGGGCCTTTGTTTCTGCCGCCGGCGCACATGAGCACGGCGGGTTTACCCTTCCTCGAGCCAACACGCCCCGCCAAAAGCGAGGCGCTGCTGGTCATCTCCGCAAGGCGGCGTGTAACGCCGTCCTCCTCCGAGTCCCGAGCCCAGACGACTGAAGATCATGCGCATCCGTTGCGGCGGGTCCGCATCCGTTCATCGGTTCCGGTCCAACCGGGGCCGTCACCATACAGGAGGCTCGAGGCATGGAATCCATCATCAGCATTTTACTCATCGCATTGGGCATCATCGTGGGCGCGGCAGGGGGCTACGCTCTCCACAGGCTGCTCGCCACAAAGCGGCTGGAGGATGCCCGTGAGCTTGCCAAACGCATAATCGAAGAGGCGCGCAAGGAAGCTGTGGCCCACAAGAAAGAGGTCAAGCTTCAGGCCCACGACGAGATACTCGCCCAGAAAAAGGAAATGGAAGACGAGCTCAAGGAGCGTGAGCGGGAGATCAAGAAGCGCGAGAACAAGATGCTCGAAAAAGAGGAGCGCCTCGAAGACCGCTCGGAAAAGGTCACCCAGAAGGAGGGCGAGGTCCTCTCTCTGGAAAAGAGCCTGACCAAGAAAGAGCGCAAGCTTGAAGAGCGGGACGAGGAGATCGGCAAGCTGGCCGAGGAGCAGACCAAGCGGTTGCAGGAGATCTCCGGCCTGACGCAGGAAGAGGCGCGCAGGCGGCTTATGGACGACGTGGAGTCGCGCAGCCGCCACGAGGCCGCCATGATGGTCCGGCAGATCGAGACCGAGGCCAAGGAGCTGGCCCTGCGCAAGTCCCAGGAAGTCATGGCCACCGCGCTGCAGCGCTACTCCGGCGACTTCGTGGCCGAGCAGACCGTGACCACGGTCGCCCTGCCCAGCGAAGACATGAAGGGCCGCATCATCGGCCGCGAGGGCCGCAACATCCGCGCCCTGGAAGCCGCCACCGGCGTGGATCTGATCATCGACGACACGCCCGAGACCGTCATCCTCTCAGCCTTCAGCCCGCTCCGGCGGCAGGTCGCCAAGCTCGCCCTGGAGCGCCTCATCTCCGACGGCCGCATCCACCCGGCGCGTATCGAAGACGTTGTCCGCAAGGTGGAGCAGGAGATGGACGTCAAGCTGCGCGAGATCGGCGAGCAGGCCACCTTCGACGTGGGCGTCCACGGCATCCATCCGGACATCATCCGGCTGCTGGGACAGCTCCAGTACCGCACCAGCTTCTCGCAGAACGTGCTCCAGCACTCGCTGGAGGTCGCCTCCCTCTGCGGCGTCATGGCCGCCGAGCTGAAGATGGACGTCAAGCGCGCCAAGCGCGCCGGACTGCTCCACGACATCGGCAAGGCCGTGGACCACGAGGTGGAAGGTCCCCACGCCACCATAGGCGCCGACCTGGCCAAGAAGTACAACGAGTCCAAGGACATCATCCACGCCATTGCCGCGCACCACGAGGACGTCCCGCCCCAGACGGCCATGGCCGTGCTTGTCCAGGCCGCGGACTCCCTGTCCGGAGCCCGCCCCGGCGCGCGCAAGGAGCTCCTGGAGAACTACGTCAAGCGGCTGGAGGACCTGGAGAACATCGCCACGAACTTCGACGGCGTCTCCAAGGCCTACGCCATCCAGGCCGGTCGCGAGATCCGCGTCATGGTCGACTCGGAGGCCGTGGACGACGACAACACTTACATGCTCTGCAAGGACATCTCCAAGTCCATCGAAGAAAACCTCACATATCCGGGCCAGATCCGCGTCACGGTCATTCGCGAACGCCGCGCCGTGGGCTACGCCAAGTAACGGGAGCGCACAATGGCCGCCAGGGATAGAGCCGGCATCTACCTGGAAACGATTCCTGTCGAAGAGGCGGTGGCGAAGGTCGCCGCCGCCCTCGACAAAGAAGCCCTCCTCAAGTCCGAAACCATCGACAGCCGCCATGCCGCCGGACGCGTCACCGCGGCGCCCGTCACCGCCGTCCTCTCGTCGCCCAATGTCCATTGCGCGGCCATGGACGGCATCGCCGTTGTGGCCCGCTCCACGTTCAGCGCCCGGGAAGGCAGACCCCTCACCCTGGTCAAAGGGCAGGACTTCGTGCCCGTGAACACGGGCCACGCCCTGCCGCGCGAACCTCTGCGCACCGACGCCGTGATCATGGTGGAGCACGTGCGCTTCGACGACGAGGGCAACGCGCACATCGAGACTCCGGCCTACCCCTGGCAGCACGTACGCCGCATGGGCGAGGACATCATCGCCACGGACATGCTGCTGCCACACAATCACCGCATTACGCCGTACGACGTGGGGGCCTTGCTGGCAGCCGGCGTCTGGGAGGTGGAGGTCTGGGAGCGTCCGTCCGTGTACATCGTACCCACGGGCGACGAGGTCCTGGAAGCTGCCTCGCGGCCCAGGCCCGGTCCCGGCCAGGTGGTGGAGTCCAACTCCTATGTGCTGTCCGCGCTGGCCGAGCAGGCTGGCTGTGCGGTGCGGCGCGCCGTACCGGTCAAGGACGATCCGGAGGCCATTCGCGCGGAGGCGGCCAAGGGGTTGGAGCAGGGCAGCCATGCGGTCATCATCTGCGCGGGCTCCTCTGCCGGAACCAAGGATTACACCCGCAGCGTCTTCGATTCGCTGGGCACCGTGCTGGTCCACGGCGTCTCGGCCATGCCGGGCAAGCCGGCCCTGCTGGGCGTGGCGGATGAGAAATCCCCCAGGCCGGGAGCGCTGCTCGCCGGCGCACCGGGCTATCCGGTCAGCGCAGCCGTGGTCATGGAAGAGATCATTTTGCCCCTGCTGATGGACATCGGGCGGATGGAACGCACGATCAGGCCGGAGGTGCCGGTCACGCTGGCCAGGCGCTCGCCGTCCAAGCCCGGCCTTGTGGAGTATCTGCGCCTCAGCGTGGGCCGGGTGGGCGGTCGATATGTGGGCATGCCCCTGTCTCGCGGCGCCGGCAACATCACCTCGCTGTCCAAGGCGCAGGCCGTAACGCGCATCCCCATGGACAGCGAAGGCGTGGAGGCCGGGGAGCTGGTGACGGCCGAGCTGCTGGTTACGCGCAGCATGCTGGACCGCATCCTCCTTGTCATCGGCAGCCACGACGCCACTCTCGATCTTCTGGCCGATGCGCTCATGGGCGGAGAGGCGGGCGTGCGCCTGGCCTCCAGCCATGTGGGCAGCCTGGGCGGTCTGCAGGCGCTCAAGGCGGGCAACGCCCACCTGGCCGGCTGCCATCTGCTGGACCCGGAGAGCGGAGACTTCAACTTCCCGTTCCTCGCGCGCTACGCCCCGGAGCTGGAGTGCACGGTCTACAACCTCGCCATCCGCCACCAGGGCCTCATGGTCGCGCCCGGCAACCCCTTGGGCATCCAGGGCGTGAACGATCTGGCGCGCGACGACGTGCGCTTCGTGAACAGACAGCGCGGCGCGGGAACGCGCATCCTTCTGGACTACGAGCTGGCCAAGGCCAATATCGAGGCGGCTACGGTGAACGGCTACGGCAAGGAGGAGGTGACCCATACCGCGGTGGCGCTGAACGTGGCCACGGGCGAGGCCGATTGCGGCCTGGGCATCATGGCTGCGGCAAAGGCGCTGGGGCTGGACTTCGTGCCCCTGGCGCGGGAGCGGTACGACCTCATCATACCGGAGTTGGACCTCAGCGACCTGCGCGTGCAGGCGCTGCTGGAGATGATCACCAAGCCGGAGATCAAGGCCGCCATCGAGGCCCAGGGCGGTTACGAGACATCGCTGACCGGCCAGCGCATGCGGCCGGGCATGGGGCTCAAGCTGGGCTAGTTTTACAAAAACCTGCGCCGGCGCGTATACAGGCGCCATGGCCGCGGCGCGTCCGGGCCCGGGGGAATGCACACACTATGAGCGGCTTAACTGCCAATACCTCCAAACGAGCCGTCAACAGGCCGACAAAACGGGTGGTCATCGTCTCCCGGGACCGCTCCCACGTGGAGCGCGACCGCCAGGCGCTCAAGCGTTTTCCCCTGGAGGTGGACGTGGTTGCCGCGTCCGGGTCCGAGGCGTACAAGCACCTCGCCAAGAACCCATGCGACCTCGTGCTCTGCGATACCGAGGTCGAGGACATCGACCCCTACGCCTTTCTGCGTTCCCTCAAGGCGGACAAGAACCTCAAGAAGATCCCGGTGGTCATGGTCACCCAGGAGAACGACCGCCACGCCGTGCTCGACGCGGTGGCGGCCGGCTGCTCCGGCTACATCCTGCGTCCCTACTCGGACGAGACCTTCGAGCGACACATCAGCACCGCCCTGCAGCTCATCCGCTACAACGAGATCGAGGCGCGGCAGCTCAATGACGCCAGGCTGATGATGGAGACCGGGGACTACGACGAAGCCATCGAGGAGTTCGAGGAGGTTCTCTCCCAGCAGGAGGAGGCCCAGAAGTTCTACGACCTGGGCTGCACCTATCTTTCCAAGGACAAGTTCGGCAAAGCCATCGTCGCCTTCCAGAAGGCCCTCACCATCAACGGTATGTTCGCCGAGGCGTATGAGGGGCTCTCCGAGGCGCACAAGCGCAAGGGCGACCTGGAGCAGTGCCAGTTCTTCCTGAAGAAGGCCGCCGACCTCTACGCCGCCCACGACCGTATGGAAAAGGTCAAGGAAGTGTTCATCGACATCCTCAAGATGGACAACCGCGCGGCCAACCCCTTCAACTCCCTGGGCGTGCGGCTGCGCAAGACCGGAGACCATACGGCGGCGATTCGGGCCTACAAGCAGGCGTTGGAACTCACTCCCCACGACGAGAACATCCACTTCAACCTGGCCAAGGCGTACTTTTTCATGGACGATGTGGAAAACGCCCTGGACAAGCTCGCCGTAGCGCTCTCCATCAACCAGGACTTCCCCGAGGCGCTGAAGATGTACAAGACACTCAAGGGCTCGCCGTGGCCCGGTCTGCGGTCGCAGAGCGAGTCGAGCCTGGAACGGCAGCACCTCATCCGCAACCAGGGACCGGCGGTCAAGGACGTCTAGCCATGAGCAAGGAATATCTGGAGGCGCTGCAGAGCGGCGACCGCGAGGTGAACCGGCTGTTCACCTTCCTCGGCGTGGAGGTGGTGGCCATAGACCCGGAGGAGTGCGTGCTGGGGCTCGTGGTGCAGGCCGAGTTTCTGCAGGGCGCGGGCGTCATGCCCGGCGGGCTGTCGGCCACGCTGCTGGACGAGGCCATGGCCCACGTGGTCATGGCCGGGCTGGGCAATGGCCAGAGCACCGTGACGGTGGAACTGTCCGTGCGCTTCCTGGCTCCGGTCAAAGAAGGCGAGCGCGTCACGGCGCGGGCGCGCGTGGTCAAGCGCGGCGGCCGGGTGGTCACCGTGGAGGCCGAGCTGAACAAGGAAGACGGCTCCCTGGCGGCCAAGGGCATGGGCTCGTTTCTGGTCTGCGGCCGCGGCTGAACCCCGCCGGCCATTTCCCCCATCATTCGGACAAAAAAAGAGCAGGCCCGGGCCTGCTCTCGTTGCGTTGACGATGGCTACATGAAGCGGATCGTCGGCGGTTCGCCGTCCTCGGCCGTTCGGTCGAGCACGGTGACGCGCACCTTGGCCGTGCCGGCGTTGTACATGCCGAGCTGCTTGGCCGCCGCCTTGGACAGGTCGATGATGCGCTTGCCGACGTACGGGCCGCGATCGTTGATGCGGACCTCCACCGAGTATCCGTTCTGAAGGTTTTCCACGCGGACGAGAGTGCCCAGGGGCAGGGTCTTGTGCGCGGCGGTGAGTGCGTGCGTATCGAAGCGCTCGCCGCTGGCGGTGGGACGGCCCTGAAAGAAGCCGCCGTACCAGGACGCGATGCCGACCTGGGTGAAGCCGGGTTCGGGCAGTTTGGTTTTGGAAGCAGAGACCAGCGCAGGGCAGAGCAGAGTGAAAACGATTGCGATAGCGAGAGCGCGATGCATGGCTCGATGCATGAATCCTCTCCGTAATATGGTGTGGTTTGAGTAGGTTCGCGGATAAACACCGCGAGATTGGTTGGTAAAAATCGCCCGTAATGGGGCAGGGTTACTGCGATAGGATGGAGGTGATTACCCCAGCCCCGGGCGGAAGACAAGCCCCAAAAAAGGCGGGTACATCGAAATGTATCCGCCTCATACGTGATGTCGCGGGCGTATCTAGGATTTACAGCCTTGAGATTCCATGAACTTCCGCGCCTTCTCGCGAACAGCGGGGGGCATCCATGACAAAAGATTAAAGGGCTTGTCGCCATTCATGGGATCGACGGCATAGCGGACGGCCATGGACTCCTTGGCGCCCTGGTCGCAGAGGCTCTCGTTGGAAGAGAGGAAGAAGCTGCAGTCGTCGTTGTTGCATACGAATATCTCGCCCCACATGGTCTCGGGCGGACCCATCCAGGATTCCAGCTCGGTGTTGCAGTGGGGACAAATGCGTTTATCGCTCATGAATTAAACTCCTTGAAGCGGTAGGCCGGTTCAGGAAATGGATGCAACCGGCGTGCGTCGATGGTACAAAGACTATGACCCGACCGGGAGGCGTCAACCCCCGGCGAAAAAAATGGGCTGAAAAGCGAGAAAAAAATTTTTGAGCGCTTGACAAGTGCTGGATAGGACGGATAAACAAACCGTCTGCTTTGCGGCAGTAGGCGCGTAGCTCAGGGGGAGAGCACTTGCTTGACGCGCAAGGGGTCAGGAGTTCAAATCTCCTCGCGCCTACCACAGAAAGACGCTGAAAGCGGGAGGCTTGGTCCTCCCGCTCTTGTTCTGTTCGCCAGCCTTCGGCCGGCCCGGGGAAGGTTGTACGGCGTATCCATATTTTGAGTCGGCAAGGAAGTTTCCGGGCATTCGGCAAGGACAATCACTGTGCAAATCGCAGTCGAAGGAAAAACAACGGACATCCCTGAGGGCGCCAGCTGCCTGGACGCGCTCAAGGAATCCCTGAGCGGCAAGAAGCTCCGGAAGGTCGTGGCATGCAAGTGCGGCGGCCGTGTTCTGGACTTGTCTGCTCCCGTGCCGGAATCCTGCCAGGGCCTCGAGCCCGTAGAAGAGGATTCCCCGGAGGGGCTCGACCTTCTCCGCCACAGCGCCGCGCATGTCATGGCCGCCGCGGTCAAGCGTCTCTTCCCGGACGTCAAGGTGACCATCGGCCCGGCCATCGAGAACGGCTTCTATTACGATTTCGACGCGCCCAAGCCGTTCACGCCCGAGGATCTGGAGGCCATCGAAGCCGAGATCCAGAAGATCATCGCCGAGAACCAGGAGTTCACCTGCACGGTCATGCCCAAGGCCGAGGCCCGCGAGATCTTCGAGAAGATGGGCGAGACCTACAAGCTGGAGATCATGGACGACCTGGAGCAGGATACGGTCTCCATCTACCGCAACGGCGACTTCGTGGACCTGTGCCGCGGCCCGCACATCGCATCCAGCGGCGCGCTCAAGGCCGTCAAGCTGACCCATGTGTCCGGCGCGTACTGGCGCGGCGACGAAAACCGCCCCATGCTGCAGCGCATCTACGGCACGGCCTGGAGCGATCCCAAGGCGCTCAAGAAGTACCTCAATCAGGTTGAGGAAGCCAAAAAGCGCGACCACCGCAAGCTCGGACGCGAGCTCGACCTCTTCTCCATCCACGAGGACGTGGGTCCCGGCATGGTCATCTGGCATCCCAAGGGCGCCCTGGTGCGCACCATCCTTGAGGACTTCGAGCGTAAAGAGCATTTGAAACGCGGCTACGACATCGTGGTGGGCCCCACCATCCTCAAGAAGGACATGTGGGAGATTTCGGGCCACTACGACCACTACCGCGAGAACATGTATTTCACCGAGATCGACGAGCAGATCTACGGCATCAAGCCCATGAACTGCCTGTCGCACATGCTCGTGTACAAGTCGCGCATCCGCAGCTACCGCGACCTGCCGCTGCGGCTTTTCGAGCTCGGCACCGTGCATCGGCATGAGCGCGCCGGCGTGCTCCACGGCCTGCTGCGCGTGCGCCAGTTCACCCAGGACGATGCGCACATCCTTTGCCGGCCGGACCAGCTCGAAGAAGAAATCATGGGCGTCATCCGGTTCGTGCACGACGTGATGGGCCTGTTCGGTTTCGAATACGAGATGGAGCTGTCTACTCGTCCTGAAAAGTCTATCGGCAGCGACGAGGACTGGGAGCGCGCCACCAACGCGCTGAAATCCGCCATGGAGAGCCACGACCTGCCGTACGATATCAACGAGGGCGACGGCGCTTTCTATGGTCCGAAGATTGACATCAAGCTCAAGGATGCCTTAGAGCGTCGCTGGCAGTGCGCCACCATCCAGTGCGATTTCACCTTGCCCGAACGCTTCGACCTGTCCTATGTGGATCAGGACGGCGAGCGTAAGCGGCCTGTGATGTTGCACCGCGTGGTGCTCGGCGCCATCGAGCGTTTCATGGGCGTGCTCATCGAGCATTTCGCCGGTGCGTTCCCCGTGTGGCTGGCGCCTGTTCAGGCGCGGGTGCTCACGGTGACCGACGCCCAGAACGAGTTCGCCGAGGAGGCTGTCGCAGTGCTCAAAGCGCGCGGCATCCGCGTCGAGGCGGACCTGCGGAACGAGAAGCTCGGCTACAAGGTGCGGGAAGCCCAGTTGGAAAAAATTCCCTACATTCTTGTTGTTGGTGATAAAGAAGTTGAGGAAAGAGGGGTCAACGTGCGCATCCGGGGCAATAAGAACCTCGGCATGCAAAGCCTGGACGATACGGCTGCGATGATCCTGGAAGAATGCCAGAAGCCCTTTGCGCAAGGAGGAATGTCCTATAGCTTCGCCCACGCAAACGCAAGCTCGCTGTAACAACCAGATCCGTGCCCGGCAGCTTCGGGTGATCGATGCAGACGGCAACCAGCTTGGGGTGCTCCCCAAGGATGATGCATTGCGCGTAGCGCGCGATCAGGGTTTGGACCTCGTGGAGGTCGCGCCCAACGCGGATCCGCCCGTGTGTCGTATTATGGACTACGGGAAGTACAAGTATCAGCAGCAAAAGAAGCAGCAGGAAGCGCGCAAACGGCAGTCGGTCATCCAGATCAAAGAGATCAAGGTCCGGCCCAAGACCGACGAGCACGATTACCAGACCAAGCTCAAGCATGTGCGCCGCTTTCTTGAAAACGGCGACCGGGTCAAGGTGACTGTGTTTTTCCGCGGCCGCGAGATTGTCCACAAGGACCGCGGGCTTATTATCCTTCAGCGCATGGCTGAGGATACTGAAGATCTGGCCAAGGTGGAGCAGGAGCCTCGCGCCGAAGGCCGCACCATGAGCATGTTCCTGGCCCCAGTGGTCAAGAAGAAATAAAACGAAGCGCCAGTTGTGCGGCGCTGGAATGAAAGGGAGCAATGTCATGCCCAAGATGAAGACAAAGAAATCCGCAGCCAAGCGGTTTACCGTGACCGGCAGCGGAAAGTTCAAGCGCCGTCGGCAGAACCTTCGCCACATCCTGACCAAGAAGAACGCCGACAGGAAGCGCCGTCTTGGTCAAGACACCCTCGTGGACAAGACCAACCGCAAGGCCGTTGAGCGGATGATGCCCTACGCGGGCTAACGCTCCGGTTTCGCGAGGAGGAGAGCAATATGCGAGTTAAGCGCGGAAAAACCGCACATCAGCGGCACAAAAAATATCTGAAGCAAGCGAAAGGCTATCGGGGCGGACGCTCCAAACTGTACCGCAGCGCGCGCGAGGCTGTTGAGCGCGCCGGGCAGTACGCCTATCGCGACCGCAAGGTCAAAAAACGCGAGTTCCGCAAGCTGTGGATCCTGCGTATCAACGCGGCTGCACGGGAGCACGGGCTCTCCTACAGCCGATTTATGCGCGGCCTTTCTCTGGCCGGAGTGGAGCTGAACCGGAAGGTGCTGGCCGATATGGCCGTGCGCGAGAAGGAAGGCTTCGCCAAGCTGGCCGAGACTGCAAAAAGCAAGCTGGACTAGCGGCCGCGCAAGTCGCCGGGCTCTGCACCGGCGCGAAAGAACCGACCTGCCCCCATCGCCACGGGGGCATGGGTGTGAATCGAGCGATAAGGCCCCCGCTTGCGGGGGCCTTTCTGTGCTTGGACTATCCAGGACGCATCCGTTCGCACCCGAACACACCAGGTGAACCTCTTCAACAGGTTGCAACCAATGCCCCTTTCAGACCTCATCTCAGAACTGGAGGCCCTCGTCCCGGCCATGCGCGACGCCATGGAGAACGCCGGGGACGAAAAGGAACTCGAAACCGTGCGCGTCGAGTTTCTTGGACGCAAAGGCAGCCTCGCGGCCATCATGTCGCGGCTGCCGGAGCTGGACCCTGCCGAACGGCCAGAAGCCGGTAAGGCGGCCAACCGCGTCAAGACCGCGCTGACCGAGATCCACGAAGACCGCCTCGCCTCCTTCGCCCGCTCCCGCGCAGAGGCCGAGCTTGAAGGCTTCGACCCCACGCTGCCCGGCCGCGATCCTGCCTGCGGCACCCTCCACCCCATCACCCTGGTCATGGAAGAAGTCTGCGCCGTGTTTGCGGAGCTGGGCTTCGAGGTCGTCACCGGCCCGGAGGTGGAGAACGACTACTACAACTTCGAGGCCCTGAACATGCCCGCCGACCACCCGGCCCGCGACATGCAGGACACCCTCTACGTCAGCGACAACATCGTGCTGCGTACGCACACCTCGCCCATGCAGGCGCGCGTCATGGAAAAGCGCGAGCCTCCGGTGGCCGTCATCGCGCCGGGCAAGGTCTACCGCCGCGACTCGGACGTGACCCACACCCCCATGTTCCACCAGATCGAAGGTCTGCTCGTGGACAAGGGCGTGTCCATGGCCGATCTGCGTTCGACCCTCACCTACTTTGTGCGCAAGGTGTTCGCCAAGGACGCCCAGCTCCGCTTCCGGCCCTCGTTCTTCCCCTTCACCGAGCCCTCGGCCGAGGTGGACATCTCCTGTGTCATGTGCGGCGGCAAGGGCCATGTCCACGGCCAGACCTGCCGCATCTGCAAGCAGACCGGCTGGGTGGAGATTTTGGGCTGCGGCATGGTGGACCCGGAGGTCTTCAAGTTCGCCGGCTACGACTCCGAGAAGTGGACCGGCTGGGCCTTTGGCATGGGCCTGGAGCGCATCGCCCTGCTCAAATACGGCGTGGGCGACATCCGGCTCAACTTCGAGAACGATCTGCGGTACCTGCGGCAGTTCTTCTAGAGCATTGCAAGCTTGAAAAGGTCTGGATGCTCTAAAAATTACAGGGCGCATGCAATCATTCGCGCATGCTCCAAGTGATGATACCCGTAATGGCCCTGCCCTGGCCGGGCCGCCAACACGGAGAGAATGACGATGCTCGTCAGTGTGAAATGGCTGCGTGAGATGGTCCCCTTCGAGGTCGGCGTACAAGAGCTCGCCGACCGCCTCACCATGCTCGGCCTCGAGATGGAGGAGTTCATCCGTCCCTTCGAGGAGATCGAGGATGTCGTGGTGGGCCACGTGCTTACCTGCGAGAAGCACCCGGAGGCGGACAAGCTTTCCGTGTGCACTGTGGACGTGGGCGAGGGCAACCCCCTGAATATCGTGTGCGGCGCGCCCAACGTGGCGGCCGGCCAGAAGGTGCCGGTGGCCAAGGTGGGCACTACGCTGCCCGGCGGCCTCAAGCTGAAGAAGGCCAAGATCCGCGGCGTCGCTTCCCAGGGCATGATCTGCGCCGAGGACGAGCTCGGCCTGGGCGACGACCATGAGGGCATCATGGTCCTGTCCGAGGACGCGGCGATCGGCGACCGGCTGGTGGACGCCCTGAATATGGACGACCTGGTCATGGACATCGGCATCACGCCCAACCGCGCGGACTGCCTCTCCATCCTTGGCGTGGCGCGCGAGGTGGCCATGGCCTACGGCCTGCCGATTACGCTGCCGCCCCTGGATATCGCCACCGTGGAGGATGCCTCCCTGGAACCGGCGTCCAAGGTCATGGACATCGAGATTGCCGATCCCGACCTCTGCCCGGCCTACCGCGGCCGCGTCATCCAGGGCGTTTCCGTTGCCAAGTCTCCGGCCTGGATGCGCTACCGGCTCATCGCCCATGGCATGCGGCCCATCTCCAACATGGTGGACATCACCAACTACATTCTCATGGAGACCGGCCAGCCCCTGCACGCCTTCGACCTTTCCCTGCTCAAAGGCGGCAAGATCCGCGTGGCGCCGGCCGAAGAGGGCATGAAGTTCACCACCCTGGACGACCAGGAGCGCACCCTCACGGCCGACGATCTGCTCATCTGGGACGGCGAGCGTCCCGTGGCCCTGGCCGGCGTCATGGGTGGCCAGAACACCGAGGTCAACGACGCCACCAACAGCGTCTTCCTGGAATCCGCGGTGTTCAAGCCCATCAACGTGCGGCGCACGGCGCATCGACTCATTATCCCCAGCGAGGCGTCCTACCGCTTCGAGCGCGGGGTGGACCAACCTGGCTCGCGCATCGCCATGGACCGCGCCGCGACCCTCATGGCCCAGCTCGGCGGTGGTCGCGTGGCCCCCGGCAGCACAGAGGCCGAGCCCGCGCCCTGGACCAACCGCGTCATCAACTTCCGCGCCCAGCGCGCCCGCAAGCTGCTCGGCATCGATGAGCTGGGCGACGACTTTTGCCATACCACGCTCGTGAACATGGGCTGCGAGACCACGGAGCTTTCTCCCGGCGTCTGGCAGGTCACCGCGCCGAGCCACCGCCTGGACCTGGAGCGCGAGGTGGACCTCGTGGAAGAGGTGGGCCGCGTCTTCGGCATGGACCGCATCCCCACGGTCTCGCCGCATCTGGCCAAGTCTCTGGAAAGCCCGGCCATGGCCGACACTGAGTTCGGTTTCATCTCCAAGCTCAAGGGCTGGGGCCGCGGCGTTGGCCTCAACGAGGCCATCAACTACAGTTTCGTGGGCCAGAGGGATCTGGATCGCCTGGGCATGCCGGAAGAAGACCGCGTGCCTGTGGCCAACCCCCTCACCGAGGAGCAGGACGTGCTGCGCACCGTGCTGGCGCCCGGCCTGCTGTACTCCATGAAGGTGAACCTGGCCCAGGGGCAGGAGCGGCTGCGGCTCTTCGAGCACGCACGCATCTTCCACAGCGACGCCTCCTCCGAGACCAGCGCGCGCGAGGCCGGCCGTCTGGGCATTCTGCTCCATGGCCCGCGTGAGCGCGAAGGCTGGCCCCACAGCCGCGAGGCTGCCGACTACCTCGATATCAAGGGTCTGGTGGAGCATCTGCTCGAAAGCCTGGGCCTGCCGGAAGCAGCGTTCGCCATGGCCCCGACCGAGCACGAGGCGCAGAGCTACCTCTCGCCGTGCGTGCTGGTCACGCTGGACGGCGAGGCGCTCGGCACCATCGGCCGCGTGCAGCCGGAGGTGGCGGACGACTACCACGCCCGCGCCGCCGTCTGGCTGGCCGAGCTGGACGCCGACATGCTGCGCGCCAGGTACACCGCAGCCATCCCCGTGTGGGAAGAGCTGCCCAAGTTCCCGTCGGTCAAGCGCGACATCACCCTCACCGTGCCTGCCGGCATTGCCGCGGGCCGCGTGCTGGACGCCTTCCGCGGCCAGAGCTCCAAGATCATGACCGGCGTGATTCTGCAGGACCTTTTCGAGCCCACGAGCGAGGAGGGCCACGGCGCCCGCAACCTGACCTTCCGGCTCACCTTCCGCCACGCGGACAAGACGCTGAAGGACAAGGACGTGGACAAGGAGATGGAGCGCATGGCACAAGCAGTGATGAAGGAGCTGCCGGTGAGCCGTTAACCGCGCCCGTTCGCGGCGTAGCGAGTCGATCCATGACAGATTGGTCCGGAGGATCAGGAACGTACAAGATAGGCGAGGCGGCCGAGCTGCTCGGCCTCAAGCCCTATGTGCTGCGGTTCTGGGAGTCCGAGTTCCCGCAGCTCAAGCCCAAGCGTTCGTCCACCGGCCAGCGCGTCTACACCGAGACGCATGTCGAGCTTCTGCGCACCATCCGGCACCTGCTGCACGAGGAAGGGCTGACCATAGACGGCGCCCGCAGGCGTCTGAAAGAAACCATGAGCCCGCCGCCGGAGGCGACCATTGCCTACGTGGTGGACGAGCTCGAGGCAATGCGCCGGTTGCTGACCGGTGAACACGAATCGTGAGGTAATCCGTATCATGTCCGGTCTCGATCGCACGCGCACTGCGCCCATCCTGGCTCCGTCGCTCCTGTCCTCGGATTTCTCCCGCCTGGGCGAGGAGCTGGAGGCGCTCCAGAGCGCCGGCCTGGAGTGGGTTCACTGGGATGTCATGGACGGCATGTTCGTGCCCAACATCACCCTGGGGCCGCCCATCATCAAGAAGCTGCGCAAGCGCAGCAATCTCTTTTTCGACGTCCACCTGATGATCGAGCAGCCGGAGCGCTACCTGGAAGCCTTTGCCGACGCAGGCAGCGACATGCTCGTGGTCCACGCCGAAGCGAGCATCCACCTGGAGCGCACCGTGAGCGAGATCAAGCGCCTGGGCATGAAGGCCGGCGTGGCCCTCAACCCCCACACCCCGCTGGACCACGTGCACTACCTGCTGCCCGAGCTGGATATGGTGCTGATCATGTCGGTGAACCCCGGCTTCGGTGGTCAGTCGTTCATTCCGTTTACGCTGGACAAGGTCCGCGAGCTCGCCCGGGAGGTGACCCGCCGCGGCCTCTCCACCCTCATCCAGATGGACGGCGGCGTGAGCGTGAATAACGCTGAAGAGCTCATTGCTGCGGGGGCCGACGTGCTCGTCTCCGGCTCGGATTTCTTTGGTCACCCGCCGTATCCCGAAAGATACCAGACGTTCCGCCGCGCCATGGACAAAGGCGCCGGATTAGCCGTCTGATGATCACGCCAGCGCTTGAGATGTACCGCATTTTTTATGGCCTCCGGGGATGTTGCCCTTGAGGCCATTTCTTATTACGTAGAGCGCGCCCTACCAGTTCACCCACCCCCAAGGAGGAATCATGAGCCAGTCCCCCTCGCCCCGCGAACTCGCCAATGCGGTGCGATTTCTCGCCATTGACGCTGTGCAGAAGGCCAACTCCGGTCACCCCGGCGCGCCCATGGGCATGGCCGATTTCGCCCAGGTCGTCTGGTGCGACTTCATGAAGCACAACCCCACCAATCCCAAATGGTGGGATCGCGACCGGCTCGTGCTCTCCGGCGGCCACGCCTCCATGCTGCTCTACGCCATGCTCCACCTCTCGGGCTATGACCTGACCCTGGAGGACATCAAGAACTTCCGGCAGCTCGGCTCCCGGACGGCCGGCCACCCCGAGTACGGCCTGGCCCCCGGCGTGGAGACCACCACCGGGCCCCTGGGCCAGGGCATCAGCAACGCCGTGGGCTTTGCCCTGGCGGAAAAGATTCTCGCAGCCACGTACAACCGCCCCGGCCACACCGTGGTGGACCACAACACCTACTGCTTCCTGGGCGATGGCGACCTGATGGAAGGCATCTCCCACGAGGCGTGCTCCCTGGCCGGAACCCTCAAGCTGGGCAAGCTCATCGCCCTGTGGGACGACAATCGCATCTCCATCGAGGGCAAGGTGGAGAACTGGTTCGCGGACGATACGGCCAAGCGCTTCGAGGCGTACGGTTGGCATGTGGTCGCCTGCGTGGACGGCCACGACGCCGAGGCCGTGCGCCAGGCCCTGGAAGCGGCCAAAGCCGAGACGGAGCGCCCCTCCATCATCTGCTGCCGCACCGAGATCGGCCACGGCGCGCCCACTGTCTGCGGCACCGAGCGCTGCCACGGCTCTCCGCTGGGCGCGGAAGAGACCGCCGGCGCGCGCAAAAAGCTGGGCTGGAGCCACGAGCCTTTCACCATTCCGGACGAGCTCTATGCCGGCTGGAACCTGCGCGACAAGGGCGGCAAGGCAGAGGCGGCCTGGAACGAGACGTGGGACGCCTATGCCAAGTCATTCCCCGAGCTGGCCGATGAGTTCGCCCGCCGGATGCGCGGCGAGCTGCCTGCCAACTGGGCTGAGGAGTCTGAAAAATTCATCGCCGGCGTGCAGGAAGCTGCCGAGGACAAGGCCACGCGCAAGGCCTCCCAGGCCGCGCTTAACGGCTACGGCCCGTTGCTGCCCGAGCTGCTGGGCGGCTCGGCCGACCTGGCCGGCTCCAACGGCACCCTCTGGTCCGGCTCCAAGCACGTCACCCCGGACGACGCGGCCGGCAACAACATGCGCTACGGCGTGCGCGAGTTCGCCATGGGCGCGATCATGAACGCCCTGACCCTGCACGGCGGTTTCATCCCCTTTGGTGGCACGTTCATGGTTTTCTCCGACTACATGCGCAACGCCATGCGCCTGGCCGCGCTCATGGAGATCCGCGCCATCTACGTGCTCACCCACGACTCCATCGGCGTGGGCGAGGACGGCCCCACCCACCAGCCCGTGGAGCACGCCTCGTCCCTGCGGCTCATGCCCAACATGGACGTCTGGCGGCCCTGCGACACCGTGGAGACGGCCGTGGCCTGGAAGTGCGCCATCGAGAGCGTGAAGACCCCGTCCTCCCTGCTGCTCAGCCGCCAGGGCCTGCCCTTCATGCAGCGTGACGAGCAGCAGATCGCGGACATCGTCAAGGGCGGCTACATCCTGCGCGAGGCCGAGGGCGGCAAGCCCGAGGCCATCCTCATCGCCACCGGCTCCGAGGTGGGCCTGGCAATGAACGCCGCCGACGCCCTGGCCGCCAAGGGCACAAAGGTTCGCGTTGTCTCCATGCCCTGCGCCGACCGCTTCGACAAGCAGGACGCCGCCTACCGCAACGCCGTGCTGCCGCCGGCGGTGGAGGCGCGCGTTGCCGTGGAGGCTGGAAGCACAGGCTTGTGGTTCAAATATGTGGGCAGCCGTGGTAGTGTGGTCGGGATGGACTGCTACGGCGAATCGGCGCCCGGCAAGGTCCTGTTCGAGCATTTCGGTTTCACCGTTGACAATGTCGTCGGGGCCGTCGAATCGGTGCTCGGCGAGTAAGCGATTCGAGGAGGTGGCATTGTGGCTGTACTGACCATGAATGATGTGGAGCTCAAAGGGAAACGGGTCCTCATTCGCGAGGACCTGAACGTGCCGCTCAAGAACGGAGTGGTTCAGGACGATACGCGCATCCGCGGGGCGCTGCCGTCCATCAAGGCCGCGCTGGACGCGGGGGCTCGCGTTATTGTGGTGAGCCACCTGGGCCGGCCCAAGGAGGGCGAGTTCGACGAGCAGTTCTCGCTCAAGCCTGTGGCCGCGGCGTTGCAAAAGGCCCTGGACGTGCCGGTGGAGCTGGTGCGCGACTGGGAAGGCGGCGTGGACGCCGAACCTGGCAAGGTGGTGCTGCTGGAAAACATCCGCTTCGCCAAGGGCGAGAAAGCCAACGACGACGAGCTGGGCAAGAAGATCGCCGCGCTCTGCGACGTGTTCGTGTTCGACGCGTTCGGTGCGGCGCACCGCGCGCAGGCCTCCACGCATGCAGCCATGAAGTTCGCTCCTGTGGCCGTGGCGGGCCTTCTCATGCAGAAAGAGCTGGAAAGTCTGGGCAAGGCCATCAAGGACCCGAAACGGCCTCTCGTGGCCATTGTGGGCGGCGCAAAGGTCTCCACCAAGCTCGGCGTGCTCAAGAACCTCGTGGGCAAGGTGGACGTGCTTATCGTGGGCGGCGGCATCGCCAACACCTTCCTGGCCGCCACGGGCAAACCCGTGGGCAAGTCGCTCTACGAGCCGGACCTGATCGATGACGCCAAAGCCATTCTGAAGATGGCCGAAGACAAGGGCGTGGAAATGCCCCTGCCCGAGGACGTGATCGTCGCGCCGGAGCTGTCCGAAAACGCCACGCCGCATCTGCAGACTGTTGAAAAAGTCAATGACCAGGATATGATCCTGGACATCGGCCCGCAAACGGCCAAGGCCTTCGCCGCGCTCATCCACAGCGCCAAGACCGTGCTCTGGAACGGACCGGTAGGCGCTTTCGAGTACGACCAGTTCGCCGGCGGCACCAAGGTCCTGGGCAACGCCATCAAGGACTCCGACGCCTTCAGCGTGGTCGGCGGCGGCGACGTGGTCTCGGCCATCGAGCGCTTCGGCCTGGCCGACGGCGTCTCCTACATCTCCACCGGCGGCGGTTCCTTCCTGGAGTTCGTGGAAGGCAAGGAGCTGCCTGTGGTCAAGCTGCTGGAAGAACGCAGCTCCAAGTAGCGGAAAAGCTTCACACAGCGTATAATCAAGGCGGTCGTTACCGAAAGGCAGCGGCCGCCTTTCTTCTGCGGCGCGGGTACTGCCCGTGCCGGAGGTCATTCATCACGCACACCAAGCCCCCCGGGAGGCGGCGCAATGCTTACACTCATACTCAACGTGCTCTGGTTCATTCTCGGCGGCTGGGCCATGGGGCTCATGTGGTGGCTCGCCGGCATCGTCATGTTCATCACCATCATCGGCATTCCGTGGGGCTCGGCCTGCTTCCGCATTGGCCTTCTGGCGTTCTGGCCGTTCGGGCGCACCGTGGTGCACCGCGGCAACCTGGGCCAGCAGGACATGGGCACAGGCGCAGCCGGCTTCCTGGGCAATGTGATCTGGTTCGTCCTGGCGGGCATCTGGCTGGCCATCGGCCATCTGCTGGAGGCCATAGCCCTGGCCATCACCATCATCGGCATTCCCTTCGCCTTCCAGCACCTCAAGCTGGCGCGCATCACCCTGGCGCCAATCGGCACGGCCATCGTGGATACGGACGTGTGGGAGCAGATCCGGCTCAAGGGCTAGTGTCCAGAAAATTGGACACGGAAAGACACGAAAGAGGGCGGCGTCAGGGCCTGGAGGCCGAGCATCCATGGAGCAGCGGCCGCAGGCCTACTCCATGGGGAATGTCAGCGCGACAGTGGTGCCGTCGTCCTCCGAGGTGTGCATGGCGATGGAGCCGCCGTGCAGCTCCATGATGAGCTTGGCGATGTAGGTGCCCAGGCCGGCGCCGCTGTTGCGGCCGCTCACGTACTTCTCGAAGAAGCGCTCGCGCACGGCCGGGGCCACGGCTGTGGGGTTGCGCACCTCGATGGTGATGTCGTGTTCGCCGATTTCGCCGCGGATCAGAACGCGGGCTCCGGAACTTTCCGCCTCCAGGGCGTTGCGCAGCAGATTGGCCACGGCGCGGGCTATGAGCGAGCGTTCGCCGTTCAAAACAGCCGTTTCATCCAGGGACGGCAGGTCCGTTTCTATTGCGACGCCGGCGCTGTACGCCATGGGTTCGAGCATGCGGACAACGTGGTGCACCACGTCGTGCAGCTCCACGGGCTGCGGTGTGAGCGTGTACAGACCCTCTTCCATGAGAAACGCCTGCTGCCCGCTTGCCATGAGGTCCATGGTCTGCACCACGGTGGCGCGGATATATTCCAGCATCTCGTCCGAGGCGGGCTTGTCGTCGTGCAGGGCGTTCATGATCTCGGCGGCGTTGGCGAGGCTGGCGATGTAATCCCGCAGGTCGTGGCGGATTATTCGCTCGGCGCTCTTCTTGCTGCATTCCAGGCGGCGTTGCTCCGTGACATCCACCGCGGTGATGAGTCTGAGCGGCGTTCCTTCGGACTCAAACATGGTTTCGGTAACGCGGACTTCGAGGGGCGAACCATCCCGGCGGGTGGTCTCGTAGTAGCGGGGCGTTTCATCGGTCTGCTGCGTGTCCAGGAAAGGATAGCGCTCCCGTATTTCCCCCATGATGTGATGCGGCAGGATGGAGATGTTGCGGTAGGTCTCCGAGATCATCTCGCACTCGTAGCCGAAAATTTTGCAGAAAGCCTGGTTGGCGTAGACCGTGTTTTCGCCGGTCGGGCCGAAAACGGCGATGCCGTCGGGCATGGAGTAGAAAATGGCGTCAATGAGTGAAGGAACAGCGATTGAATCGAGTGAGACCGACCCCTTATCCGGCATTCTCAACCCCCCAAGGTGAGTATTTGGAATAAAACTATCAATGGGAGGAAATTGTCGCAACAGGTATGTCGGACCGCATATAGGAGCTTGTCTCAGAAAGATATTTTACATGAGCTGCCTTTTTTTCGCGTCGTCCACTTTGGGCCATCGATTATTGCCGCGTCCAACCGCCTGGCGATGGCGGTCAGGGTGCCGCGGAAAATGTAGAGATGGAGCGGGTAGGTGGACCACCAGTAAGCCAGACCCAGCATGCCACGGGGCAGGAAGTTCGAGGTCTGCGTCAGCACGGTGCGGTCCGGACCCTGCGGCTGGAGCGTGAACTCCAGCAGGGCGTCGCCAGGCACCTTCATCTCCGCCAACAGCAGCAGCCGTTCGTTCTCCCGCAGGTCGAGCACGCGCCAGA
Organism: Oceanidesulfovibrio marinus; assembly: GCF_013085545.1. Taxonomy (NCBI): domain Bacteria; kingdom Pseudomonadati; phylum Thermodesulfobacteriota; class Desulfovibrionia; order Desulfovibrionales; family Desulfovibrionaceae; genus Oceanidesulfovibrio; species Oceanidesulfovibrio marinus. Next base: position 3,114,087 of record NZ_CP039543.1, on the reverse strand, counting down.
AGTCCAGGGCGTCGCCCACGGCCAGCTCGTGCGGGTCGCGCCTGCCCCGGCGCAGCCCAGGGCCGCCGGCCAGCCGGTCCAGAACGCCGCGCAGCCTCCAGAGTACATTGCCGCAGTACCAGCCGTTCTCCCCGCCGATGGAGACCACGTGGTTCCAGACCTTGTCCACAGGTGCGGCCAGGGTGACGGAGAACGCCTCGCCAAGCACATCGCCGCCGGCATAGGGAGCGTCCCCGCAGCGCAGCCACTCCGGCGGGAGCAGCTCCCCGGCGTCGGACCAGCACGTCTCCACGGTGTGCTGTCTGGTCTTCTGCAAGGCGCGGCGTATGGTCTCGCGCACGGAGAGTGGTTCGAAAGGCACGATGTCCCGGATGGCGCTGTCCTGGCAGACCACGCGGTTGGCCGCGCCACGGATGAGCGGCATGCCCAGGGATGGCGGGATAGGCGTGACAAAGCCGACCCAGTAAGACGAGAGCTTGGGCGTGAGCACCGGCGCCGGGATAACCAGCCGCTTCATCAGCCCGGCTTCCTTGGCGTAGATGTCGAAGAGCTCACGATAGGTGATGACGTCCGGGCCGCCGATGTCGAAGGAGCGTCCTGCCGCTTCGGGCGCGTCCAGCACGCCCATGAGGTAGGCGAGCACGTCGCCCACGGAAATGGGCTGCGCCTCGGTGCGTATCCATTTCGGCCCGACCATCACGGGCAGGCGGTCCACCAGGTAGCGGATCATCTCGAAGGAGGCCGATCCGGCCCCCAGGACCTGGGCCGCACGCAGCACCGTGGCCGGCACGGTGGAGTCCATGAGGATTTCGGCCACCTCGTTGCGGGAAAGCAGGTGGTGGGAGACGTCGTCCTCCGGGGGCATGATGCCGCCCAGGTAGATGACGCGCTCCAGCCGGGCAGCCTCGGCGGCGCGGCGGAAGACCCGTGCGGCGGAGCGGTCCGTGGCTGCGAAGTCCTTGGCCATGCCGGTCATGGAGTGCACCAGGTAGTAGGCGGCGCGGCAGCCCTGCATGGCGCTGCGCATGGAGGCGTAGTCCAGCAGGTTGCCTTCGGCCAGCTCCACCCGGGGATGATGCGCCCAGGGCCGGCAGGCGAGCTTGGTTCTGGAGCGCGCCAGAGCGCGCACCCGCTGCCCCCGGGCCAGCAGGGCGGGCGCGAGCCGGCCGCCCACGTAGCCGGTGGCGCCGGTCACGAGCACGGGTGCGTCCAGCTTGGCCGGATCCTCGGTAAAGGGAATGGGCCGAGGCTGCTCAGGCATCAGGCCGCGCCTTTCTTCCAGTAGGGGTGGGAGCTGTCCTCGAAGGCACTGATGGCGGCCACGGAGCCCTCGCCGATGGCGGTGACGATCTGCTGCACCCCGCCGGTCAGGTCACCGGCCGCGTAGATGCGCGGGATGTTGGTGCGCATGGCGCGATCCACTACGATAAAGCCGTTCTCGTCCAGGGTGAGGCCCAGATCCTGCGCCAGCTGGTTGTTGGCGTTGATGCCGATGGCCACGAACACGCCGTCCACCTCGATCTCATGAACGGCGCCGTCCAGTACGTTTTCCAGCAGCACGGCGCGGACCTTGCCCTCGTCGGTGCCCAGCACCTCCTTGACCACGGTGTTCCAGATGACCGGAATCTTGGCCTCCTTGACCGAATCCTGCAGGTGCTGCTGCCCGCGGAAGGCGTCGCGGCGGTGCACGATGGTCACGTCCACGCCGAGGTTCCTCAGGTGGAGCGCATCGGTGAGGGCGGTGTTGCCGCCGCCCACGATGATGACTTTCTTGTCCTTGTACAGGTAGCCGTCGCAGGTGGCGCAGTAGTTCACGCCGTGGCCGAAGAAGCGGTCTTCGCCCGGCACGCGCAGCCGCCGCCAGGTGGCGCCGGTGGCCAGGATAAGCGATTTGGTCACGTACACGGCGCGGTTGGTGTACACCTCCACCTGCTTGCCCACCTTGATCTCGCGGACCTCCTCGCCTTCGTGGATGTCGCAGTACTCGCGGGCGTGGGTCGCCATGATGTCCATGAGGTTCTTGCCGGCCACGGTGGCGAAGCCGGGGTAGTTCTCCACCACCGGCGTGAGCGCCACGGCCCCGCCCACGATGTTCTTTTCCAGAATCACGGTGGCCATGCCGGAGCGCTCGGCGTAAATGCCGGCGGTAAGCCCGGCCGGGCCGGCTCCGATGATCACGCAGTCCATCTCCTCCACGGGCATGTGCTCGTGGCCGTGCTCGCTCTCCACCTCGGCGCGGGCCAGCTCGTCCACGATACGGCTCGACAGGTTCAGCCCTTCCACGTTGCCTGTCTCCCTGGCTTCGGCCACGAGCTCCTCCACATCGCGCAGAGCCAGCGTTTCCAGCACAAATCGCTCCTCCTGCAGCAGGCCGAGGGAGACGAGGTTCTCGTTGACCACGGTGTGCGGCACGGAGCCCACGTCGTACTCATCGGCAGTGGCCGGGTCCTGGGCTGTGTCGATGCACACGGCGCTGATCAGATCCGGCCGTTCCACGGCCATGCGGAAGGCGTTGAGCACCTGCCCCGGGCAGTAGGGGCAGCTCGGGTTGACGAAAACCTTGATGTTCCGCTCTTCCTGCAGCTCCTTGAGCAGCTCGCGGGAGAGGGGTTGCAGGCCGGAGTTGCGCAGGGAGATGTGCAACAATATCTGCATAAAGGAGCGGCCTTCCTCACCGAGCATGGCTCCGCGATAGGCGATGCGGAAGGTGTCCGGCTCCACCAGCAGGGTGGGCGAGAAGTCCACGCCGCGCGCCTCGGCTTCGGGCATGTCCAGATGGAACTCGTGCAGGATGATCTTGTCCGAGAGCCGGTCGAGGTCGCGCACGAACTTGAGCATGAAGTCGTTGTAGGCGTCGTTTTCACCCGGCTGGGTGTATGCCTCCAACGTGACCGGCTCCTTCAGGGAAGCGAAAAGCTTGAGGATGGACTTCCTGCTGTCCTCGGGCAGGAACCAGCCGGCGTCAGTGGTGGTCGAATCCGACTCGGTCACCTCTGCGTCCCCGGTGTTTTCGCGGGGTTCTTCGTGCTTCTTGAAAGGATTGAGCTTCATAAAAAATAGATTCCCGGTATGGTTGAAGTTGAAGGCACGTCACGTTACCACGCTTAATCTACGTGATACAAGAAGCTGTTACAAAAGGATGAAATATGCAGCGTTATGAGCTTATTTGTTTTGACTACGACGGAACCCTGGTGCACAGCGTGCCCGCCATCACCGCGACCATGGCGGTTATCTTCCCGGAGTTCGGGGTGGAGCCGCCGGACCAGAACGACGTGCGCGGCGCCGTGGGTATGGGCATCCGCGAGACCTTCCACCGTCTGGTGCCCGGCATCCGCGAAGAGGATGTGGACGGCTGGGTGGACCGATACCGCGAGGTGTACCCCCCCATTGAGCAGGAGAAGACCGAGCTCTTCCCCAAGGCGCAGGAGACCCTGTGCGCCCTGCACGAGCGGGGCTACCGCATGGCCGTGGTTTCCAACAAGGGGCGGCGCATCCTGGACCGCTCCACGGAGCGGCTCGGCCTGGCTGACTACCTGGACCTCGTGGTGGGCGACAGGCCGGGCTACGCGAGAAAGCCGGACCCCCGCGTGTGGGATGAGGACGTGGCCCCAAACTTTCCGGGCGTCACGCCGGACAAGGTGCTGCTGGTGGGCGACGCCTACCCGGACCTGGCGTTCGCCAAGGCCATCGGCGCCTCGGCGTGCTACGCCACCTGGGGCTACGGCGACCGCGAGCATTGCATGGAGCTCGGCCCGGCGCACGTGATCGACGCCTTTCCGGAGCTGCTGGACTTTCTGAAATAAACCCTGCCGAGCCGTCGCGCGGCTGAATAACACGGAGTGGACCATGAAAGTTGTGCACAGTGACAAGGCCCCCAAGGCGCTGGGCCCGTATGCGCAGGCCATCGAGACCAACGGCATGATCTTCTGCTCGGGGCAGACCGGCATCGACCCGGCGACGAACACCCTGGTGGACGGTCTGGAGGCGCAGACGCGGCAGGTTCTCTCGAACCTCGGCGTGGTTCTGCAGGAAGCCGGTTCATCGCCGTCCCGCGTGATCAAAACCACGGTCTTTCTGGCGGATATGCAGGACTTTCCCGTGATGAACGAGATTTACGGGGAGTTTTTCGGCGAGCACAAGCCGGCACGGACCACGGTCCAGGTGGCGGGTCTGCCCCTGGACGCTCGGGTAGAGATCGAGTGCATCGCCCTGGCCGGGTAGCCGGTTTGAAGATTTTCCCGAGCCGGACTGCGTTGTCCTGGCCGGGTAGCAGGCCCTAGCGTTTCGAAAAAGGCGAATCGTTCCAGAGCGCGTCCATGGCCGCGATGTAGGCTTTGACGTCGAACTTGGATTTGGCCCCGCTGTAGGTCATGGAGCGGATCTTGCCGAACACCGGGCGCTGGGGCCAGGCGCGGTCGTGCACGCCGCCGATGGACCAGGCAATGCCGGTGTAGCCGTTGGCGTCGCGGCCGTCGAGCTCGTAGCGGTCGTTCAGGCGGATGGCGATGGCCATGGCGTCCTGCGGCGTCTTTGTCCATTCCAGTATCTTTTTGGCCCAGTACATGCGCATGTAGCCATGCATGTAGCCGCTGGCCACCATCTGCTTCTGCGCGGCGTTCCAGAGCGGGTCATGCGTCTTGGCCTGCTCGAAGGCGTCAGGGTCGTAGACGTACTCGCGCTCGTCGCCGGCGTGGTCGGCCTGGGTCTGTTTTGCCCAGTCCGGAAAGCAGTCGGCCGAGTCGTAGTCCGGCGTGTGGAAGCAGAAGTTGTCCGCCAGCTCGCGGCGCACCACGAGCTCCTCCAGAAACGACTCCTCGGCCTCGGCGTCGTGTTTGGCGGCCTTGGACACGGCCAGGGCGGCGCGCAGGGGCGAGAGCATGCCGAAGTGCAGGTATGGCGAGAGGTGGGAGACCGCCTCGGCGTTGGGATCGTTGCGGCTGCCGTAGCGGTCCAAGTTGTGTTGGATAAACGCGCCCAGCATGCCGGCCGCGGCGTCCTCGCCCGGCGTCAGCCAGTCCACTTCGGGCACGTCCCTGTCCACGCGAAGGCCCTCGCGCAGGGCAGACCAGTCGGTTTCGGGCACGTGGCCCGTGTAGATGTGGGGATGGTCCGCCAGATCCGGCGGTTCGAGCAGAAACTCCGGCAGCAGGCGGTGGATCTTGGGCCGGATGGTGCGGGCGGCGTACTCCCGTTTGTCCGAGGCCACGCGGCAGGGCACTACGTTGCGGGAGTCCACCTCGTGCACGGGGATGTCAATGTTCTTGGATACGTCGCGCAGCCAGCCGCGTTTGATGCGCAGGGAGTCGAAGTCCGTCACCAGCAGAGCTGCGCCGGACTCGCGCACGTAGCGGGGCACCTCCTCGGCCGGGTTGCCGCTGAGCACGACAAAGGGGATGGATTTCTGCGCCAGGGCCTTCGCTGTCTCCTCCAGACCGCGCAGGAGAAAGCCGAACTGGCGGATGGTCGCGTCCAGAAATGTGGACGCCAGGCAGTAGACAACGGCCATGGGCCGGCCCAGCTCCAAGGCTTTGCTTTGTGCGTGCAGCAGACCGAAGTTGTCGCGGGCGCGGTGGTCGCGGTGCATCCAGTAAAGCACGGGTCCGTTGCCGGGAGCCCCGTTCTTCAGCAGGTGGATGCGCCTCGCGTCGATCATCCCAGATTCTCGTAGCAGTTTTTGAGCTCGGCGATGACGTCCACCATTTCCATGCACTGGTTCACGCGCCAGGAGAACTCCTCCACCTCGAAAGGCTTGGTGAGGAAGTCGTTGGCCCCGTTCTTGAGGAACCGGGCGGTGAGCGGGCCGGAGCCGGCCGCCGAGACGCCGATGATGGGCAGCTGGTCCATCTTGTGGTGCTCGCGCACAGCCATGACCAGCTCGCAGCCGTCCATCTCCGGCATGTTGAAGTCCGTGATGATGAGCTGAACCTCCGGGTGCTCAGCCAAGATCTGCATGGCCTGTGCGCCGTTTTCCGCCTCCAGGACCTGGAACTGCTGCACCTCCAGGCCACGGCGCATCATGCCGCGGTCCACAACGCCGTCGTCCACCACCAGCACGGTCATGTGGCGGTTCTTGTAGAGCCGCTCCAGGCTGCGGACCATGGGGTCCATGTCGCGGATCGAGCCCTTGAAAAAGTAGTCGGCCACGCGCTTGTGGATGAACTGCTGGCGCAGCTCCTCGTTGAAGGTGGCGGTGAGCACCACGGTGGGCACGCCGTTTTCCAGGGTCAGATCCACGACCTCGCCGTCCGGCGCGTCCGGCAGGTTCAGGTCCACCACGGCCACAAAGAAGCGGTGGGACGCTTCCAGAGCCTCGCGGGCCTCCTCCATTGTATGGCAGATGATGGTTTCGAAGTTGGATAGAGCGAGAATCTGCTTCTGGATGATCTTGGCCTGGACGTTGGAGTCCTCGATGAGCAGCACCTGGTTTGCGGACTGTGTCATGGATCGGTTCCTCATCCCTGCCGTCGCAGGCAGGGGGCGTGGGAGCAAATGGGTTCGTTCAAGATGCGCAAAGCGGTGCGGGTGGTCAAGAAAAGAAGAGGGGGCTAGCCCATACGTTTTCGCAGGGTGGTATCCCGCGCCAGGGAAACGGCGCGTGTGGCCAGCCAGTCCAGCGTGAGGGCCGGGTTCACCTGCATGCCCAGTGCCTGGGCCGCCTGATCCACGGCGATGTCCAACCCGCGCAATGCCTGGGGGTCGAGCCGCGAGGCCAGAGCGCCGGCAAGGCGGTCGCTGCCGGCCCTGTCCGTGAGCACGGCGAGTATGGCGCGCTCCAGGGCGTTGCAGAACCCGAGGCCAATGTTCCTGCTCACGGCTCCCTTGCCTCCGGTGATGGAGAACCACCCCTTGCCCGTTTCCAGGAAAACGGCGAAGCCCTCGGCCAGCCGGGCGGTGGTCTCGCCATCGTCGGATGCGCTTTGGACGTCCTCGCCGTGGGGCCAGGCCAGGGTGAGCACAAAGCTGCGCGAAACCAGAGTGGGCAGGAGCCGCTCCCGTTGGGGGGCCAGGAGCACGAAGCTGTTGCCGGGCCGCGGCTCTTCCAAAGATTTGAGCAGGGCGTTGGCGGTTTCGATGCGGGAGTTGTGCAGCTCGGCCAGGATGATGACGCGCACGGGGTGGTCGCGCGGGGGCTCGCCCAGCACGCTACGCACCTCGCGCACGGCGTCTATCTTGATCATCTCCTCCCGGCCGTCCAGGAGGTAGAGGTCGCGGTTGGCGCCGGTGAGCGCCTGCATGCAGCTGGTGCAGGTCAGGCAGGGCCGCTCTTCCGGTTCCGGCTCGGCCTCGGGGACCGGGGCCATGGCGCCAAGCATGCTCATCTGCGCCGGCTCGGCAGCGGGCTCCGGTCCACGGCAGTGGAGCAGGGCGGTCCAGAACAGGGCCATGGACAGGCGGTCCGAGGCGGAGCCGCCTTCGAGGAGAATCACCTGAGGGATGGCCTCGGGGTTCTCGGCCAGCCGTTGCATGTGGCCGCGCACGCGCGCCTGCGCAGGAGAGTGCGCCAGCTCGCGGACGGCGTCCGGGTCCGGCAGGGGAACACCTTCCACCGCTTCGGTAACGGCGGGTTCCTTTGCGGCGCGCGCGGCGGCCATATCGTTACTTCCTGATGAGCGTCTGGTCGCGGTCCGGCCCCACCGAGATGATGGACACCGGGGTCCGCAGCGTGTGCTCCAGGTAACGGATGTACTCCTTGGCGTTGGTCGGCAGGGAGATCCAGGAGGTCACGCCGCCGATGTCCTCTTTCCAGCCGGGCAGCTCCTCATAGACAGGTTCCACCTCGGCCAGGGCGCCCTGGTACTGGGGCGGGTACTCGATGATCTCGCCGCGGAACTTGTAGCCCGTGCAGACCTTGATGGAGTCCAGGCCGGTGAGCACGTCCAGCTTGGTGATGGCGATGTCCGTGGGGCCGTTGAGGCGGGTGGACTCCCGCAGCACGGGCAGGTCCAGCCAGCCGCAGCGGCGCTTACGGCCCGTGGTGGCGCCGAACTCCGCGCCGGTCTGCTGCAGGTGGTCGCCGTCGCAGTCCGCGAGCTCCGTGGGGAAGGGGCCGCCGCCCACGCGGGTGGTGTACGCCTTGACCACCATGACCACGCGGTCCAGGCAGCGGGGCGCAATGCCCGAGCCGGAAGCGGCGTTGCCGGCCACCGTGGTGGAGGAGGTGACGAAGGGGTAGGTGCCGTGGTCGATGTCCAGGTGCGTGCCCTGCGCGCCCTCGAAGAGGATGGACTTCTCGTCGGACATGGCCGCTTCAAGCGCGCCGGACACATCGCCCAGCATGGGGGCGACGCGCGGGGCCACGGCCAGCATCTGCTCCATGACCTCGTCCACCTGCACCGGGTCCTTGCCGTAGAGGTTCTGGAGCAGCATGTTTTTTTCGACCAGCGCCGTCTCGACCTTGGAGCGCATGAGGTCGAGGTTGGCGAAGTCGCCGGCGCGGATGCCGATGCGGGCGGCCTTGTCTTCATAACAAGGGCCGATGCCCCGTCCGGTGGTTCCGATCTGCTTCTCCCCACTTAATGCTTCTTCCCGTGCCATATCCAAAAATTTATGGTATGGCATGATAACATGCGTCTTGGGGCTGATCGTGATTCGCTCGGGGCCGACGTCGATGCCCTGTGCGGCGAGCGTGTCGAGCTCGTCGACGAACACGCGAGGGTCGAGCACCACGCCGTTGCCGATGAAGCAGTGGGCGTGGGGCTGGAGGATGCCCGAGGGGATGAGGTGGAGGATGGTCTTTTTTCCTCCGACGACGAGGGTGTGACCGGCGTTGTTGCCGCCTTGAAACCGCACGATGCAGTGGACGTCTCGCGTGAGGAGATCGACGATCTTCCCCTTGCCTTCGTCACCCCATTGCGAGCCCAGAACCACGATATTTGACATGAAAAACTCCTTGGTATATAAGAATCGCTTCCTTCGTTTAATATGGCGCATTCCAAGACGAAGGAAGGCGTTCCCTCCTAATTTCCATCACAAGAAAAGTCAATCTATACCAAGCGGTTGTTATTTTAACCGCAACAGTCGCATCCTTTCGTTCCGCGATGCGCGGGACGCTTTGAGCGGAGGGGACCGCTTTCTCGTCGATACGCCAACAAGGTAGCTCCACTATGGAACAGGAACAACATGGATATCAATGCCGAGGTGCGTTCGTACTAGTTACCTTGCTTTTGACCGGACTTGTCTTTTTTCTCTATCAAGCCGATTTTTCGGTGAAGACCTCCCAGCCCGCACAGCCAGTGGTTGTCGAGCTCAAGCGCTTCACCCTCGACACCAACCCGGACCCGGCCCCACGCGGCCCGGCCCGGATCATTCGCGTGCTCTCCACACGGAACGAGCACGTGCTCGCCACCCTTTCGCCCTACGGCTCCGGCTTCGAGCGCGAGCTTCTGCAGCGCTTTGCCGACCAGTACGACTACTCCCTGTACTGGATGCACAGCCGTAGCCCCGAAGAGGCCTGGAAGGCCCTGACCAAGGGCGAGGCCGACCTCTTCATCGGCCTGGGCTTCGAGCCGTCGGAGGTGCTGCACCACAAGGTGGAAGCGGGCCCTGCCTATGCTCATTACAGGCCGGTGGCCGTGTCCGTCAAAGCCCCTGCCGGCAGCGCGTTCTGCCCGGATACGGTGCTTGTGACGGCGAACACCACCCTGAGCGCCGGCAAGCTCACGTCAGACCTCTGCGGCTCCACACGCCGCCGTCTCAGCGCCCGCCGTCTGCCCACGCTGCTGGGCAACGTGGCCGGGAGCAAGGACGCCGTGGCTGTGGTGGATAGCGGCCGTTTCCGTCTGTGGCAGCCGTTTTTCCCTGCGCTCAAGGCCGTGACCCCCATGGGCCGGCCGGTGCCGTACCGCTGGTACTGGAGCGAAAGTCGTCCCGGCCTGGCGCGCGATCTTTCCCTGTTCTGGAAAAGCAGCCGCTCCAAGCGCGTCCTGTCCCAGCTCACCGAGCTCTACTTCGGCTTTCTGCCCAAGCATACCGACCCCTATGCCATGCACCAGCTCGTGCAGCGCGTGCGCTACGGCGCATCGGTCTGGGGCGACGACATCGTGCGCGCGAGCAAAAAATACGAGATCGATCCCCTGCTGCTCATGGCCGTCATCTACCAGGAGTCGCGCTTCGATGCCGAGGCCGTCAGCGCCACGGGCGTGCGCGGTCTGTTGCAGATAACCGCCGATACGGCGCGCACTCTGGGCATCGACCGCAGCAATCCGCACCAGGCCATCGAGGGCGGCGCGCGCTACCTCAAATCGCTCTGGGACAGCCTCGAAGGCTGGAACCTCTCCAAGTGGGACCGCTGGTTCTTCACCCTGGCTGCATACAACCAGGGCCCGAAAAACCTGGAGAAGGCGCGCGAGAAGGCCATATCCATGGGCGGCGAAGGCGCCACCTGGAGCGAGCTCAAATCGATCTATCCGCTGCTGTCCAAACGGACGAGCTGCCGCGGCAACGAGGCCGTGCGCTACGTGCAGCGGGTGCGTTTCTATTATTACGTCCTACACGGACTCGTCGTCCTCGCGGGGCCGGAAATGGAGGACCTTGGCGCGCTTTCCCGTGTCGTTTCCCTCGAGACCAGCCCCTTCTCCTGATTTCTCGGTTCTGGCCAGCTCCCGGAAGGGATCGTCCTCGGCGTCGTACAAGGGCGGCAACGGCGAGTTCTTTCCGGGCCGCGCTTCCTGGGCCCAGTGGTAGTTGAAGAGCTGGTTCTTCCAGCGGATGGCCTGCAGAAAGCTGAAGACGAGGGCGGCTTCCTCCCACCGCTTGGTGGGTTCGAAGTGCTGCACGAGGGCGGCGTAATTCTCCCACAGCGACATCAGGGACGCCTCATCGTAGGCGTTGAGCTGGCGAGCCAGTTTGAGCAAAACCTTTTCCATACATTGGTCTCCCGTGTCCGTGGCGACGGACGATCCAGACCCTACGCCATTCCAGCCCACAATCCAAGGGGCCGGATCGGGCAAGGCGGATTGCCCACCGACCGGCGCTGTGATAGGCCACGTGTTTTCAACGGACGTATCTTCACGCCTCCATCCGCAACGCCAGACTAATGCACACGATCCGTGACGGACACGGTTCCGCGGCCGGACGTGCGCCGCGGCGGGGGAGCGCGATCATATCGAACCTACCAAGGGCTGACTCATGAGTGATCTCAAGCAGATGTACAAGACCCTGGCCGAGGACCCATTTCCGTCCGAGCTCACCATAGAGCTTGGCTCACAGAAGCTCGTCTTTGCCAAGCGCACCTGGGTCGTAGACGGCCAGGAAAAGGGGCTGCGCTACGGCGAGAACCCGGGCCAGCCTGCCGCGCTGTATGCGCCCAAGGAAGGCGGCCTGGAGCTCGACGGCGTCGCCCTGCGCAACACGCCCGGCGGCCCGGTGCTGGTCTCCTCCACCCGAGAGGAGCACATGATCCAGGCCGGCAAACACCCCGGCAAGACCAACTTCACCGACGTGGACAACGGCGTGAACATGCTGCAGTACCTCACGGCCAAGCCCGCCGCGGTCATCCTCAAGCATAACAACCCCTGCGGCGCGGCCTGGAACGAGGCCGGCGTGGCCACCGCCCTGCAGAACGCCTTTGACTGCGACCGCATCGCCGCTTTCGGCGGAGCCGTGGTGGTCAACCGCCCGCTGGACATGGCCGCCGCCGAGATCATCAATAGCGCCTACTTCGAGGTGGTCGCCGCGCCGGAGTTCGAGCCCGGCGTGGTGGACGTGCTCAAGCGCCGCAAGAACCTGCGCATTCTCCAGCTGCCCGGCCTGGCCGAGCTGGAGAGCTTCGTCGGCCAGCCCTTTCTGGACGTGAAGTCCCTCACCGACGGCGGCCTGGTGCTGCAGTTCTCCTTCGTCAACCGTATTCGCACCGTGGACGACTTCCTGCCGGCCGAGGCCGAGAAGGACGGCGCGGTGTACGCTGCGCGCAAGCCCACGGCGCAGGAGGCGGATGACCTGCTCTTTGCCTGGGCCGTGGAGGCCGGCGTGACCTCCAACTCCGTGATCTTCGCCAAGAACGGCGCGACCACGGCCATCGGCACCGGCGAGCAGGATCGCGTGGGTTGCGTGGAGATCACCATCAGCAAGGCCTACACCAAGTATGCGGACCGCCTCGTATTCGCCAGGGAAGGCGTCTCCCTCTACGAGCTGGAGGCCAAGGCCAAGACCGACGAGGCCGCGGCCAAGACCCTGGAGGAAATCAGAGCCCAGGTGCAGGAGGCGCGCGGCGGTCTGGCCGGCTCGGTCCTCGTCTCGGACGGCTTCTTCCCCTTCCGCGACGGCGTGGATGTGGCCATTGCCCAGGGTGTGACCGCCATTGCCCAGCCCGGCGGCTCCATCCGCGACCACGAAGTCATCGAGGCCGTCAATCAGGCGTCTCCCCAGGTGGCCATGGTCTTCACCGGCCAGCGGTCTTTCAAGCACTAGAGGGGGCCCATTGTCAGGTTCCACTGTGCGCCACCCGGTACCGGGCTGCGTAGTCGAGTTCATGCAGTCCAACCGGCCGCAGATTGCCTTTGTGGCGGGCGAAAAAAGCGGACGTCTCAAGCTGCTCACCCTGAACAGCCGGGAGATGAATCATAAGCCTGAACGGCTCCTGCCGTGGTTCGGACCGCAGTACGACCCGAACCTCTCGCGCCAGGAGGTGCTCGACCTGCTGGCAAAGCATGAGGAGCGGCGCAGCGCCATCGAGTCCGAGGTAGACGCCATGGAGCTCTGGGACTTTGCCCAGGGCGAGGTGGCCACCGCCGGGGTGGACTGGTTTGCCGGCCTGATCTGGGACGGCGACGACACCAGGGACGTGGACCATCTGGCCGCGCTGGGCCGGGCGCTGCTGGGCTGCAAGACGCATTTCAAGCTCAATCCGCCGGTCTTCGCCATCCACCCGGAAGAAAAGGTGGAAACGAGGCTGCGCGAGCAGAAGATAGCCGAAGAGCGCGAGAAGCTGGCCGCGGCCGGACGTTCATTCTTCAAGCAGCTCTGGGATGCGCGCCAGCGCACCGGCACCGTGCCGGTCAAGGACGCCGGAGCGTGGGCCGCCGAGCTGGGGGACGATCTGTCGGCCCGGCTCGCGGATCTTCTGTGTACGCGTATGGCCCGGCCCGAGGACCAGGAGAGCGAGCAGGTCTGGCGAGTGGTCAGCAAGGGCCTGCCCGAGGTGCCGCACCTGCCGTTGCTGCTGGCCCAGGCCTGGGGCGTGCTGCCGGCGCATTACAACTTCCATCTGGACCAGAACGATTATACATCCGGCGACGGCTGGTGGACGGAGCTTGAGCCCGAGGTGCGTGAGCTGCAGACCTTGATGGCGCAGGAAGCCGCCGCAGCCGAGCTGCGCACGGACGGGCTGCTTGGCCGCCTGGTGAGTGTGGACGCAGCCACCACCAAGGACCTGGACGACGCCTTTGCCGTGGAGCCCCTGGAGAACGGCGAGGGCTGGCGCGTAACCATCGCCCTTGCCTGCCCGGCAATGTACTGGCCCTGGGGCGGGGAGCTGGACCACGCCGTGGCCTACCGCGCCTCCAGCCTCTATCTGCCGGAAGGCGCCAGCCACATGATGCCCGAGGTGCTGGGCACCGAGGTCTTCAGCCTTTGCGAGCAGTCCCCGCGGCCGGCCCTGCTGGTGACGTGCGAGATCAACCGCGAGGGCCGTCTGATCTCCTGCACGCCGGACGCCGGCTGGGTGCGCATCGCCGCGAACCTGACCTACGACCAGGCCGAGGAGGCCATCGCCAGCGAACAGGACGATCACGGTGCGAACCTCGCCGCCGGGTACGAGCTGGCCGAGGCGCTCCGTGACGGCCGCATCGCCTGCGGCGCGGCGCTCATCATGCGCCAGGAGCCCGAGGTAGAGCTGGAAGGCGAGGCCGCGGACACCCGCGTGCGCCTGGTGTACAAGCCGGAGACGCCGCGGTCGCAGCTGCTGGTCAGCGAGCTGATGATTCTGGTGAACCGCGCCGTGGGCTCCTGGGCCGCGGAGCGCTCCATCCCCCTGTACTACCGCACGCAGAACATCGCCCTGCCCAAGGAGAGCGCCGGCGTGTGGGAAGCGCCGTACGAGGTCTACCGCGTGGTGCGCGCCCTCGGCCCCTCCTGTCTGGAGACGCGGCCGGCTCGCCACGCCACCCTGGGAGCCGAGGCGTACAGCCCGGTGAGCTCGCCGCTCCGGCGCTATGCGGACCTGATCAACGAAGGCCAGATTCTGTACGCTTTGAAGCACGACGCGCCGCGCTTGGATGTCGGCGCAATGGAGTCCATGCTCACCTCCCTGGTTGCGCGCATGGAGGCCGTGGGCCGCATCCAGCGGTTCCGGCCGCGCTACTGGAAGCTCCTGGCCGTGAAGCAGTCCAAGAACCCCACGTACGATGCACAGATCGTGGACGAGGCCCCGAGCTTTGTCACGGCGGCCGTGCCGGACTTGCAAATTTTCGTGCGCGGGCCCAAGAAGATGTTTGGGGACAAGATAGTACCCGGGCAGCATTTCTCCGTGCGCCTGGGCAAGGTGGACCCCCTGGCCAACGAGATCCACGTGCTGGAAGCGTGGGAGAGTGAGGGCCAGGACACCAACGGGAGGGATGAATGACCTACGTGCTTCTGGTCCTCGGGGCGTACCTGCTGGGCTCCGTGCCGTTCGGCTATGTAGTGGGCCGGCTCTGCGGAGTGGACCCACGCAAGGAAGGCAGCGGCAACACCGGGGCCACGAACCTCGCGCGGACCTGCGGCCTGTGGGTCGGCATCGTTGTCCTTGTCCTGGACTTCGGCAAAGGGTTCCTGCCCGTGTTCCTGGCCCTGGAGATGAACGCGCCGTGGCCGTGGGTCAGCCTGGCCGGCTTTGCTGCGCTCGTGGGCCACTGCTACTCGGTCTTTCTCTGCTTCAGGGGCGGCAAGGCCGTGGCCACCACCATCGGCGTCTTTGCCGCGGCGGCCATACTGCCCCTGGCCGTGGCCACGCTGCTGTGTGTGGCGGCCATCGCGGCGTCCGGCTTCGTCTCTCTGGGCTCGCTGGCGCTCGTCACCAGCATGCCTCTGTTGTTGCTGGCGTTCGACTCGCCGCGTTATATTGCATTGAGCATCGCCGTGCTGCTGCTCGTGTACTGGCGGCACCGCGAGAACATCGGCCGGCTGGCGCGGGGCGAGGAAAAGCCCTGGCGCCGCAAAAAGCAGGCGGAAGAGAAGTAATCCCGGCGGACGTGCGCCACACCGTGGCGCAAACGAAAATTTCATACGAGGGTAACAGCATGCGAATTCTCGTCCCCGTCGATCTCGGACCGGCCACGGACAAGGTGATCGAGATGACCGAGGCCCAGGCCAAAGCGTTCGGCGCGTCCGTGGAGCTACTGCATGTGACCGTGCCGGAACCGGACTTCGTGGGCTACGGCCCGGGTCCCCAGCACGAGCGCGACCAGGTCGCATGCGACATGAAGGAATCGCGGCGCAAGCTCACGGCGCTCAAGGAGCGGCTCATCGAGGCGGGCATCGAGGTCTCGGAGCGCATGTACCAGGGCGTGCCCGAGGAGAAGATCCTCGAAGAGGCCAAGCGCTCGGACATCGACCTCATCATCATGGGCCTTGCACGGCACTCCTTCTTCTACCGCATGTGGGTGGGCAGCGTGGGCGAGGAGCTCTACCGCCAGGCGCCGTGCCCGCTGCTGTTCGTCCCCGCTCCGGAAGACGCCGAAGGCTAGGGGAACGGGCCTGGTCGTCGCATTTTTCGACCGCGCCAAGGCGTCGGCGGCTCTGCTCGTCTGCCTGGTGCTGCTGATTGCCGTTGCCGGCGTCGCGCACGCTCAGGAGAGAATCCCACCGGCGCGGCACACGGCCGCCGCTGTGCTTGTGGATGCGGACACAGGCGACGTGCTCTTTGCGCGCAATGCAGACATGCGTATCGCGCCGGCCTCCCTCACCAAGATCATGACCCTGCTGCTGGCGCTGGACGCCGTGGCCGCAGGGGAGACGTCCATGGACGACGTGGTCCGCGTGGACGGCTCGGTGAACGGTGTGTACGGAGCGAAGCTCGGGCTGAAGCCGGGCGACACGCTTACCGTGGACGAGGCTGTCCACGGGGTGGCCGTGGCTTCGGCCAATGACGCGGCCGTGGCCCTGGCCGTGCACATCGCCGGCAGCGAGCAGGCGTTCGTGGCCCGGATGAACGCCAAGGTTGTGGAGCTCGGCCTGGCTGACACGCACTACGCCAACCCCAACGGCCTGCCGGCCGCCGGACAGCGCACCACGGCGCTGGACACGGCGCGGCTCTCCCGCTTCTACATCCGCCGCCACCCCGAGGCCCTGGCCATCCACAGCATGCGCAGCTACGCCTTCCGGGGCGTGACCCATACGAACCACAACACCCTGCTGCGCTCGTACCCGGGCATCGACGGCCTGAAGACCGGTTACATCAAGGCCTCCGGGTACTGCCTGGTCGCCACGGCCATGCGCAACGGCGTGCGACTGATCTCCGTGGCGTTGGGCGCGCCCAACCCTGCCGCGCGAGACGCGGCCAGCCGGGAGCTGCTGGACTACGGTTTCTCGCAAAAGCAGTAGCGGTTCGGAACGCCACGCCGGCGTCGGCAAGCGCGCCATCCCCAAAAAAAACCCGCCGGACGCGAAAAGCGCAGACCGGCGGGCATAAGCTCAAAAGCAGAGCGTCGTCGCTACTTGGCCTTGGCCTTGAGCACGGCCACCTGGGTGATGATCCTGCCCAGATACTCGGTGTAGTCCTCGATGAACCGGCGGTAGGCCGTATTGTCGATCTCTGGTGCGCCGTCCTTGATGGTCTGGCGCTGTAGAGCCAGGGTGCTGGTCAGGGAGTCCAGACGCGAGTTTACATACTCAAGTATACGTATGTAGTTGTCATAGTTGCCGAAGTCAGAGTGACGGTAGAAGAAGATGATATCCAGAATGGATTCGATATGGAGCTTGGTGGCGAAAATCTTGCTGATGAAGTAGCTCGCCGTGCTGTTGTCGATCACGCCGTTATTCTTCATGGTGAAGACGATGGCGGTGTAGACGTTGACCTCCTGATGGAGGGCGACGAAGTTGTTGAACTCCTTCTCCACGTCTTCCTTCTGGAAACGGGGGCAGCCGGCGGACAGGGCAAGCAGGGCGCAGCACAGCACGCCTGCCAGGAGGGGTGCCGCGGGTTTCTGGAACATTCTGGAGCTCATGGCCGGTCTCTTCGGGAGTTGCGGTTCTGATCAGCTGGTTCCGCCACGCGGAACAGTCGCAATCATAGTCCAATCATCCACGATTGCAAAGTGTGCCGGTTACTTCGCAATCCAGAGGGAGGCGCCTCCGGAATCGTGAAACAGGTTGGCGCTCACCGAGTCCGAGAAGAGTTGTGTAATGAAGCCGTTGCCCGAGGCCGTGCGGCCCACGGCGACCACGGCGAAGCCTTCCTCCGCAGCCATTTTGGCGATGATCCGTTGTGGGCTGGAAGACTGCACGGTCTTTTGTGATATGCGCGAGGCATCGACCCCGTTGTCGCGCAAAATTCTGGCGGCGTGGTTGAGAGTCTGGTCCATGGCGGCCGGGTCCGAGCCTTTCTCCACCACGCTCAGCAGGGTCACGTCGTGGTCCTGTTCCGGTCCCAGCACGAAGCCCACGTGGTCGGCGGCGCGAAAGGCCTGCTCGGAGCCGTCCACGCAGAGCAGTACGTTCCTGCGGGTGGGGTCCGGCACGCGGCAGACCCACACCGGCGTGACGGCCACTTCCTCGATGATGCCGCGGCTGGTGCTCTCGCCCAGCATTTCCTCCAGGCGGGAAACACCGCGCCGGCCCAGCACAATGGCGTCGAACACGCCACGCCGGGCCTCGGCCAGGATGTCGCGAATAAGCGAGACACGGCGGGTGATGCTCTTGATCTGCACCGAACATTCGGCAAAGCCCAGGCTAATGCACTTTTGCCGGGCCGCCTCCAAAGCCTGGCCGGTGGCTGCATCGTTGCCGTTTTCATCCGGGGCTATGTAGAGCAGGGTGATTTTGATGGGATTCTTGTCGGTAAAAAACGAGGCGACGAAACGTACGCCGAAGAGTGCGGATTGGTCCTCGCTGACAGTGATCAACAGATTGCGTTCCATAATGAACCTCAGTGCTTGGCAGTTGTCAGCGGGCCCAGGCTGCCAGCTCCGTGCTTGACCGCCGGGTCCTTTCTGTTAGGTTTTTCTCACGTTGAGGCTAGGTCGTCCACAAAGACGGCATTTTTTTTCAGGCGGGGGCCATGAACCAGACATTTTCCCTGGCACGGGGAGTCAGGCGGCGTGACCGCCGGGATGCCGAATTTCCTGCGATACGACCGTGTCTGACGCTTCTCTTCCTCCTGCTTTCCTTCATGGCGTTGTGCGCCGCCGGTTGCGACAACGTCGGCCAGGACGGCTCTGACCAGAGCGCCGTCACGCCGGGCGTCACCAGCGACAAAATCCGCGTGGGCTCATCCCTGGCGTTGACCGGCCACGCCAGCTTTCTGGGCCAGCAGACGCTCTCCGGCGCCACCGCGTATCTCGACTACATCAACGAACAGGGCGGCGTGCATGGCCGGAAGATAGAGCTGGTGGTCTACGACGACCGCTACGAGCCGCCGCTGTGCCTGGCAAATACGCAGAAGCTCATCGTCAAGGAGAACATCTTCTCGCTGTTCTGCTACGTGGGCACGCCCACCACGGTGAAAATCATCCCTCTGGTCAAAAAGGCCAGGATTCCGCTGCTCGGCATGTTCACGGGCGCCAAGGCGCTCAGGGAGCCGTTCAATCCGTACCTCATCAATGTGCGCGCCTCCTACCACGAGGAAGTGGACGCCGCTGTGTCGCGCCTGGTGGAGGACCTGGGCTGCAAGCGCATCGCCGTGTTCTACCAGTACGACGCTTATGGCCTGGACGGCCTGCGCGGGGCGGAGATCTCGCTGCTCAAGTACGGGCTCGATCCCGTGGCCAAGGGCTCGTACATCCGCGGCACCCTGGACATAGAGCAGGCCCTTGCGCGCATCATGGCGGCAAAGCCCGAGGCCGTGGTCATGGTGGGCACGTACATGCCGTGCGCCAAGTTCATCCGCATGGCCAAGAATATCCAACCGGACCTTATCTTCTACAACGTCTCCTTCGTGGGGGCCGAGGAGCTGGTGCGCATCCTGGGCGACAAGGGCGAGCGGATTATCGTCAGCCAGGTGGTGCCGCCACCAGAGCTGCCGCAGACGCAGGACCTCTTTCCCCTGGCCAGGGAGTTCCTGGAGCAGTACGCCCAGGACCATCCGGATCAGCCGATCAGCTCCGTGAGCCTGGAGGGGTATCTCAATGCGCGCGTCCTGGTGGAGGCGTTGCGCCGCGCCGGGCCGGACCCCACCCGCGAGGGCTTCATCCGGGCCGTGCAGTCCATCCATGAGATGCCCATCGGCAAGGACGCGGTCATCCGCTTCGGCCCGCACGACCACCAGGGGCTGGACCAGGTCTATTTTACGGAGATTCGCGAAGGAAAGCTGCGGCTTCTGACCGACTGGAAGGATCTGGCCAGACGCCTGGGCAGGGCTCCGGCCCAGACTGCCCAGGCTGCGCATCCTGCAAAGCCGGGCCTGGCCGGGAAGGGTATGGTTCCATGATCCGGCAGCGGTTCCGCCCCTCCCCCATGAATCTGAAGAGCAAAATTCTTTTCAGCACGCTGGGCGTCGTACTGCTGGTGAGCGTATGCATCGCCCTTGTGGCGCGCTACATCCTGATCTCCAGCCTCACGCGGGAGCTGGAGTTCCGCGGTCTGGGCATCGCCCAGTCCATAGCCGACCGCAGCGCGCCGTTCATCCTCACCCAGGACGAGCCGGCCCTGGTGAACCTCGCCTTCGAGGCCGTGCTGGTGGGCGAGCGCCAGGACCTCATCACCTACATCTACATCCTGGATACGGAGCACAAGGTACTGGCCTCCACGTTCATCGTGCCTTTCCCCGAGTTCCTGCGCGACGCCAACCCCCTGAAGCCCGGCGACAAGCAGTCCATCCAGCCCCTGGACAACGTGCTGGGCGGATCGGTCTACGACGTGGCCGTGCCGGTGAAGGAGGGCATCTACGACGTGGGCAGCGTCCATGTGGGCTTGTCGCAGCAGCACATCGGCGCCATCGTTACCAAGCTCCGCAACATCTTCGTGGGCTTCATCGCGGGCATTATCCTGTTCATTTTCTTTTTGAGCCAGGCCCTGGCGCGGAGCATCACCAAGCCCATCCATGCGCTGATGCGCGTGGCCGAGGATATCCGCCGCGACAACCTGGAGTTTTCCATCGACTTCGACGGCCGGGCCGACGACGAGGTGGTGCAGCTTGCCGACTCCTTCGCCAACATGGTCCGGCACATCAAGGAGTACCGCGCCGAGCTCAAGCGCTCGCAGCTCAAGTACCGCTCCCTGTTCCACAGCGGGCCGGACCCCATTTTTGTCCTGGATATGGGCGGGCTGACGGTGCTGGACGCCAACCCCATGGCCACGGAGGTGTTCGGCTACTCGCGCATGGAGCTGGTGAACAAGCCCATCGTGGAGCTGGCCCCGGACGTGGTGAGCCAGCTTGCCCAGGCCTTTCCCAGCAGCGACATGGACGCCCAGGCGCGCTGCGTCTCCTTTCCCAAGAGTCTGGCCTACCGCAGCAGCAACGAGCCGTTCTACGTGAACCTCCACGTCTGCTCCACCATCTACGAGGAGCAGCCCGCGCTCATCGTCTCGGCCACGGACATCACGGACATGATCGAGAAGGACGCGCAGCTCATCCAGGCCAGCAAGATGAAGAGCCTGGGCGAGATGTCTGCGGGCATTGCGCATGAGGTGAATCAGCCCCTCAACGCCATCAAGGTGGGCAGCGAGTACCTCGAACTGCTCGCCTCCAAGGGCGAGACCATTCCGCCGGAGACCTTCGCCAAGGTGACGCGGCAGATAAGCCAGCAGGTGGACCGCGCCTCGGAGATCATCCAGGCCATGCGCCAGTTCGGGCGCAAGGCGGAGCTGCTGCGGGAGCGCATGGACCTTGCCGCGCCGGTGCGCAACGTGCTGCGCATCCTGCGCCAGCAGCTCCAGTTGGACAGCGTTAAATTGGACGTGCACCTGCCGGAAGACGTGCCGTACATCATGGGGCAGGAGAACCGGCTGCAGCAGGTTATCTTCAATCTGGTGACCAACGCCCGCGACGCCGTCTGCTCCGAAGAGGCGCAGCTTCCGCCCTCGAAACGCCGCATCGAGGTGGCGGTGTATCAGAACGACGGCATCGTCTGCCTTCGTGTTGCAGATAACGGAGTCGGCATTCCTGCATCGCGACTGGATAAAATTTTCGAACCATTTTATACCACCAAAGAAACCGGTAAAGGCATGGGCCTGGGCCTGGCCATAACCTACGGCATTGTGAAAGACTGTAACGGAGAGATCACCGTGGAGAGCGAACCCGGCAAGGGCACTGCCTTCATCCTCTCTTTCCCAGCACTGGAAGAGCCCCAATGAGAATATTGGTGATCGACGACGAACGGCCGACTCTCGAGATGATGGAACTGCTTCTCGGAGCGTTCGGCCACAGCACCTTCCGCGCCGAGACAGGCGAGGAGGGGCTCGAACTGTTTGCCAGGGAAATGCCGGACGTGGTCATCACGGACGTGAAGATGCCGGGCATGGACGGCATCGAGGTGTTGCGGCGCATCAAGGAGATCAACCCCACCACCGAGGTCATCGTGGTCACCGGCCACGGCGACCTGGACCTCGCCGTCAAGGCGCTCAATCTCAACGCCACTGACTTCATCGACAAGCCCCTGCAGCGCGACGCCCTGGAGCAGGCCCTGAAGCGCGCCGAGACGCGTCTGGAAAAAAGCCGCGGCGAGGCCAACGACATCGAGGTGGAGCACCGCGGCGACATCGTGGTCATCAAGATCCACGGCAACGTCACCTCCTCCACGGCCCCGTACCTGCGCAGCGCCATAGACGACGCCGCAGCCAAGGGTTTTTCCCAGGCCATTCTCGCCTTTGACAAGCACGCCTCCATCAACGGCGGCGGCATCAGCCTGCTGGACGGCCTGCTCAAGAACGGCACCTCCCAGCGGCTGCGCATCACCCTGGCCGGCCTGGCCGATAACTTCCGCCGCGTGCTGGACATGGTGGGCGTGTCCAAACGCACATCGATTCACGACACGGTGGACGATGCGCTGTTCGTTCTGCGCAAGGCGTAGCGCGTTTTCGTCTGGAAGCAGGGCTCCCATCTGAGACAATTCACTATTGTTTCAGATAGATGTAGAAGAGCATGGAAAGCCCTTTCACGGGTAAGATACTCCAGCCGCCGCGTTCCGCGGTCCGGCCTCCCTCTCGAAATCCGAAAAAAAGTAGCGCCTGCGGATGCAGGGTGCTCTGGACGAGTCTACCCGTTCCAGCGGGAGAAGATCACGCTGGCGTTGGTGCCGCCGAAGCCGAAGGAGTTGCAAAGCACGTTGGCCACCGTGGCCTTGCGCTTGCCTTCGGTGATGTAGTCCAGGTCGCACTCCGGGTCCGGCGTCTCCAGGTTGATGGTGGGCGGCAGCACTTCCTCCGCCAGGGACATGACGCTGAACACGGACTCGACCCCGCCGGCCCCGCCCAGCAGGTGGCCCATCATGGACTTGTTGGCGGTGATGGGGATGTCGTAGGCGCGCTTGCCAAAGACCTTCTTGATGGCGCGCGTCTCCGTGACGTCGTTGAGCGGCGTGGAGGTGGCGTGGGCGTTGATGTGCTCGACCTGGTCTGGCGACATGCCGGCGGTGCGCAGCGCTCCGTTCATGGCGCGGGCCATGCCGTCGCCGTCCTCGGCCGGGGCGGTCATGTGGTAAGCGTCGGCCGTGGAGTTGCAGCCCACGATCTCGGCCAGGATGTTGGCCCCGCGGGCCTGGGCGTGCTCCAGCGATTCGAGCAGCAGCATGCCGCAGCCCTCGCCCATGACAAAGCCGTCGCGGTTCTTGTCAAAGGGCCGGGAGGCGCGCTGCGGATCGTCGTTGCGGGTGGAGAGGGCGCGCATGGCGTTGAACCCGGCGATGCCCAGCGAGGTGATGGTCGACTCCACCCCGCCCGTGACCATCATGTCCGCGCGGCCCATGGCGATGTCGGAGTAGGCGTAGATGATGGCGTGGATTCCCGAGGCGCAGGCGGATGTGGTCACCAGATTGGGTCCTTTGGCCTGCAGCTCGATGGAGGCCAGGCCAGGAGCCATGTTCGCGATGTAGACCGGGATGCAGAACGGCGACACGCGGCGGGGGCCTTCGCGCTCCAGCTTGAGCACGGTGTCTTCGAAGATCTTCAGGCCGCCCAGGCCGCAACCGATGAGACAGCCCGTGTGTTCCTGGTCTTGCTCTGGAATCTTCTCCAGGCCGGCGTGCTGGAGCAGCATCTTGGAGCAGGCAATGGAGAAGGTGCAGAAGCGCTCCAGCCGGCGCGCCTGCTTGGCGGACATGTAGAGGGTGGGGTCGAAGCCGGTCACCTGACCGGCGAACTTGGTCAGGTGCTCGGAGGTGTCGAAAGAGGTAATGGGGGAGACCCCCGACTCGCCGGCCAGGAGCCTGCCCCAGCTTGCGGCGAGATCGTTGCCCAGAGGCGTTATTGCAGAAAGACCGGTAATGACGACTCGTCTGAGTGTCATGGAAATTTCTGGCTCCCTTGTGCTGCTCCCTCCGCCGCTTTCCGTCGGCAGGCTAGGGAGTTGTGGTGGTTCGTGTGGGTAG
Organism: Oceanidesulfovibrio marinus; assembly: GCF_013085545.1. Taxonomy (NCBI): domain Bacteria; kingdom Pseudomonadati; phylum Thermodesulfobacteriota; class Desulfovibrionia; order Desulfovibrionales; family Desulfovibrionaceae; genus Oceanidesulfovibrio; species Oceanidesulfovibrio marinus. Next base: position 3,090,430 of record NZ_CP039543.1, on the reverse strand, counting down.
TAGACCCGCACTCCGAATTAAGTCAATGACCGTTCGGTTTTCTGCCGGCTATTTCTCCGGCTCTTCGAACATCCGCAGGTGCCACGGCAGCAGCTCCTCGGCGCGGTCCACGGCGAAGCGCTCCACCTCGTCGAACCACTGGGCGTAGGCCGCCATGAGCCGTTCGCCCAGGGGGGAGAGGCTGTAGCCGGCGCGGTTGCCGCCGTACTTCTCCACCAGTGGCTCGCCAAGCACCTCTTCTGTTTTTTTGAGCTTGCCCCAGGCGGCCCGGTAGGAGATGCCCATGGCCTCTGCCGCTTTTTTGAGCGAGCCGTACTCCCGGATCTTCAGCAGAAGTTGAGCCCGCCCGGAACCAAAAAGCAGCTCGCCGTCGTCCTCGATCCAGATGTTCAAGCGCAGGGTCGGTTTTTTTTTATCGCCCAATCTTTTCTCCCGGGTCTTAAAATTCTCGATGACCTTCTGAGAATATTTGCACTTTAGTCCGAAATCGATCTTCACTCAAGGATTCGGAAAAAAACTATGTATGTGGACAAAAACGGCAGGTTAAACTAATAATAATCCGGCTGGCATGGTCAACATTATAAAGCCTTTTGGAGGAGAAGATGCACAAAAAAGGAATGCGCTGGGGCTCGATCGCCCTCGGCCTGGTCATGGCACTGGCCTTTACGGTCGGCGTGGCCCAGGCGGCCGAGCAGAGCCTGATGATGGCGACGACCACGTCCACGGACAACACCGGATTACTTGATTATCTGGCGCCCAAGTTCCAGGAGGCCACCGGCATCGAACTCAAGTGGAGCGCCATGGGCACGGGCAAGGCCCTGCAGTTCGGCATCGACTGCAACGCCGACATCCTGCTGGTGCACGCGCCGCCGGCAGAGAAGAAGTATGTCGAGGAAGGACACGGCATTGACCGCCGCGAGGTAATGTACAACGACTTCGTCATCATCGGCCCGCCTTCCGACCCGGCCGGCGTCAAGGGCATGGATGTGAAGGACGCATTGACCACTATCGCCAAGAAGGGCGGCGTCTTTGTTTCCCGCGGCGACGACTCCGGTACGAACAAGAAGGAGAAGTCCCTGTGGAAGGCCGCCGGCATGGAGCTGCCGGACAAGCAGGAGTGGTACGTGCAGACCGGTCAGGGCATGCTCAAGACCATCCTGGTGGCCTCCGAGCGCGACGGCTACACCATGACCGACCGCGGCACCTTCATCAAGTACGAGGCCGAGAACAACGGCAACCCGCCGCTGGTTATTCTGGTGGAAGGCGACAAGGTCCTCTTCAACCAGTACAGCGTCATCATCGTGAACCCCGAGAAGTGCCCCAGCGTGAAGCAGGATCTGGCCAAGAAGTTCAGCGACTGGATCACTTCCGAGCAGGGCCAGAAGGACATCGCGGACTTCCGTCTGCTGGGCAAGGCGCTCTTTACTCCCAACGCGAAGTAGCATAAGCACGCCCCAGCCCTATCCCCCGCCTGGCCCGATGCTGAGGCCGGGCGGGGACTTCTGACCCACGGAACTCCGCCTATGAGCTTCATTCTCGACGGTTTTACCCAGGCTCTGCACCTGCTCGCCTCCGGCGATGCGGAGACCTTCTCCGCGGTCAAGTGCACCCTTACCGTATCATCCATGTCCATGGCCGGAACTCTGGCCCTGGGCATTCCGCTGGGCTTTTTGCTGGGGTATACGCGCTTTCCAGGCCGGCGCATCGCCAAAACGGCCGTGGACACGCTGCTTTCTCTGCCCACGGTGGTCATCGGCCTGCTTGTCTACGCGCTGGTCACCCGGCGCGGGCCCCTGGGCGATTTTGAGCTGCTCTTCACCCTGCCGGGCATTGCCGTGGGGCAGATCATCCTGGGCCTGCCCATTGTGGTGGCCTTCACGGCCACGGCCGTGGAGAGCATGGATCCCCGGCTGCGGCCCACACTGCTGACCCTGGGTGCCAACCCCAGACAGGTGCTCATGAGCACACTGTGGGAGGCGCGGTACAGCTGCCTGGTGGCCGCGGTCACGGCCTACGGGCGTATCGTCTCGGAGATTGGCATTTCCATGATGATCGGCGGCAACATCAAGTGGCACACGCGGACCATCACCACGGCCATAGCCCTGGAAACGGGCAAGGGCCGCTTCGCCATGGGCATTGCCCTGGGCCTTGTGCTCATGGTTATCGCCCTGCTGGTGAACGTCTCCGTGGTGGGCCTCAGGCGCAAGGCGGTGCAGTAAGGTGGCGCTCTACACGCTCGAAGACGTGGTCCAGCGCTACGGAAACCGCGAGGTCCTCTCGGTTCCTTCCCTGGTCATCGAAGAGGGCGAGGCCCTGGGCCTGCGCGGCCACAACGGCAGCGGCAAGTCCACGCTGCTGCGCATGCTCGCCTTTCTGGAGCAGCCGGCCGAAGGGCTCCTCTCTTTTGATGGCATGGCCAGCGGCAACGTGTTCGAGCGCCGTCGCCACGTCACCCTGCTGACCCAGGAGCCGTATCTGCTGACCACCACGGTGCGCAAGAACGTGGCCTACGGCATGAAAATCCGCGGCATGGCCGACATCGACGACGGAGTGGACAACGCGCTGGATCTGGTGGGGCTCAATCCGGATAGCTTTGCCAACCGCAGCGCGCACGAGCTTTCCGGCGGCGAGCTGCAACGCGTGGCCCTGGCCGCCAGGCTGGCTCTCCGGCCGCGGGTGCTGCTGCTGGACGAGCCCACAGCGAGCCTGGACAAGAACAGCGCCCTGCGCATCAAGGACGCGGTGACCGAGGCCCGGCGGCAACAGGGCACCACCCTGGTCATCGCCAGCCACGATATGACCTGGCTGGAATCGGTCAGCGACTCCATGCTGACCCTGTACGAGGGCCGGCCAGCCGACGACCAGGACTGATCGGGACCGACCTTGCGGTGCGGGTTCCTGCGCCTCCAGCTCCAGATGACGCGCGCAAAGACAGGCCGTATCGATGTGCAGATAAGGGCTTGTCCTAGTTGATTTTAGCGCCACATAAGCGTATCGATTTGCTACAGCCCAACGTGCTGGCGTGAGCATTCCCCACGGAAAAACGGACAGAGGTCGGTGCTCTGCGCGCCGTAATCCGGAGGGCGCATCCGTTCTGACCGCGCCGTAATTTCGGCCTGCTTGCGGCCTCGTAGGGGTTTCCTTTTTTCCGTGGAATACGTATAGGATATTATCGGGTTATTGAAGGCGTCTATTAAGCGGTATTTTCCGATGGAGAACGATCATGCTGGAATTCGTGGGCGAGAATAAGCAGGGGAGCCATGTCGTGCTCATGGTGCGGGGGCGTCTGGACAACAAGACCGCTCCAGAGTTCGCCAAGAAGGTGGAGCAGCTTGTGGGCGCGGGCGACAAGCGCATCGTGGTGGACATGTCCGGTCTGGAGTACATCTCCAGCGCGGGGCTGCGCGCGCTTCTCAACGCCGGAATGCACCTGCGCGCAGCAGACGGCGGCCTGGCGATCTGCTGCCTTATGGGGATGGTCAGGGACGTGATCGACGTGGCCGGGTTCGGCCAGATGTTCCCGGTGTACGGGACAGTGGAAGAAGCCATCTCCGGCTAGAGAACTTCAATCCCGGAAGTGTTCCATGCCGCATGAACGCATCCGTATGCCCGCGACCATGGAGTCCTTCGACCCGGTGCGACGGTTTGTGCTGGCGCGTACGCCGACCCGCGTGCACAAGAAGGTGGACCTTGTGCTCGAAGAGCTCCTGCTCAACGTCATTCATTACGCCTACGCCCCGTCGCGGACTGATTGCCGGTCCGGCAGGCGAGGCGCCTGGTTGGACTCGGCCAGGATGGACGCCGCCGAGTGCCCGGATTTGCAAAAACGCGACGATCAGTGGCTGGAGGTCGAGCTGGAGTTCCTTGCGTCTGAAGGCGCCGGGAACCCTGGGACGGCCGGGGAGTTTTTGCTGCGTATTCGCGACTGGGGCCAGCCCTTCGACCCCGTGCAGCGCGCCCGGCCCGACACAAGCTGCTCGCTGGAAAAGCGCACCCTGGGCGGCCTGGGCATCCTCCTGGTTCGCAAGATGGCCGACAGCGTGAACTACCGCCGCGACGAGGACCAGAACGTCGTGGACGTGCGCTTCATCATGGGCAGCGACTGAGCCCCGCTACTTGAAAACGGCGACGGCATCGTCCACGCAGCTGTGGATGGGGATGATGGTGTCGAAGCCGGACATGTCGAAAACTTCCCGCACATAGTCCTTCAGTCCGCAGACGGCGAACTTCCCGCTTTTGGCCTTCAGCGTTTTGGCCGCCTTGAGGAACTCGCGCAGGCCCGCGCTGGAGATGTACTCCAAACCGTTCAGGTCGAGGACCAGCTTGTCGCTGCCGGCGTCGATGAGTGCGGAGATGGCCTCGCCGAACGTGGCCGCCGTGCTGGCGTCGATGCGGCCGTCCACCTCCACGATCTGGATATCTTCAATCTTCTTGTCGCGTATTTCCATGATTTTTGCCCGTGCGTTGTAGCGTTGTTCTTACAGAAGGGAGACGCCGACGTGCTGCTCGCCGGCGGCGCCCTTTTCCAGCGCCTTGCGTTCCCAGTTTCCCACGGCTTCGGACACGGCCACCAGGAACCTGGTGCCGATGCCGGGGAACTGCTCCAGCGTTTTGAAGAACCGCTCCCGAGAGATGGTGAGGAAGATGGACTCCTCCTCGGCCGTCACGGTGAACAGGTGCGGGGACTTGCCGATCAGGGCCATGAAACCGAAGTAGTTGTCGGGGCCGAACTCGACCAGCGCGCCGCCGTCGTCGTGGAAGGCGGCCAGCCTGCCCGAGATTACGTAGACGAACTGGCCTTCCTGCTCGCCCTGTTTGAACAGGCTTTCGCCGGGTTTGAGGCGTTCCCGCGTGGCCAGGTAGGCGAACACCTTGAGGGGCTCCAGATCCAGTCCCGAGAAGAAGGTGACCTGCCGCAGAATGTCCAGGTTTTTCTGGAACTCGCTCGTTTGCTTATTGGACTCTGTTTCCGTGGACGAGTTCATAGAGCATTCCCTTCTTTTGCATGAGGTCGTCATAATGGCCGGACTCCACGATCTTGCCTGCCTTCATGACTGCCACTTTGTCAAAGTTCTTGATGATGTCCAGGCGGTGCACCACGGAGATGAGCGTGGAGCGGCCCTTCCATTTGTTCTCGATGAGGTTCTGGATGCGCGACTGGGAGCGGTTGTCCAGGGCGGAGGTGGCCTCATCCATGATCAGGACCGGGGGCTCCTTGATGAAAGAGCGTCCGATGGCGAGCTTCTGCTTCTGGCCGCCGGAGAGGCGGTCGCCCTTGGTGCCCACGCGGAACTGCATGCCGATGCCGGCGATGGTCTCCAGGAGGTCTTCCTCGATGAGCAGCATGACGATGGACTGGTTGATGCGGTCCTGCACCTGATGCTGCTCGGTCTTGGCCTTGCCGAAAAGAATGTTGTCGAGAATCGATTGGGAATCGATATAGGATGACTTCTGGTAGAAGGAGAACGCTCCAGGAATCTCCTCCTCCACCAGCCTCTTGAACTGCTCTCGCGCCTCCAGGATCATGTGCTCCAGGAACTCGGGCAGGGCGACCATCTTGTGCACACCGGACTGGAAGCGGAGGCCCAGGGCCAGGAACTTTTGTTTCTCGCTGTCGGTCAGATCGTTGAGCCGGCGTTTTTTCAGCTGACCCACCAGCTCCTTGTACTCCTCCAGCTCCTCGCTGCCGATGGGGCTCTGCTCGAAGAACACGGCGTCCGGGGGCAGGGAGCCCAAGATGTCCACAGTGCTGCGCGCCAGCTCCACGCCCAGGGTCAGGAGCGGCATCTTGAGCTGGGCCGTGTCCAGGAACCTCAGGAAGAACTCGTTGGTAGGCAGGTTCTCCAGCCGGAAGCGTTCCTCGTTGGGGTTGCCGAAGGTGATGTTTGCGGCAACGCTGGAGTAGTCCAGGTACTTGTTTTCCCGGAAGAACTCCAGGTAGTCGGCCAGGTCCGGGCCGTGGTCCCGCTGGAACGTGGTACGGATGGCGATGAGCTTTTCCTTGAGCTCGTGCTTGTCGTCGGCCAGCACGGTGTTCAGGCCGAAGCGCAGCACATCCTGGAAGATGCCCACCTGCTGCAGCACCTCGATCATGCGGTCCAGGCTGGGCAGCTTGCTCTTGTCCTCCACCTCGCCGGAATCGTCGCGGGGAATGTCGGCAGGGAAGTCGCTCTCCAGGCCGTAGAGCAGGTTCTCCTTGATGGAGCCGTCGAAGATGAAGGGCTCCTGTGCCACAATGCCGATGTTGTGGATCACATCGCTCTTGGCCATATCCTCGACCTCGAGCTCGTCCAGGGTCACGTTGCCGCCCGTGTACTTGTAGAGCTGGCCGATGCACTGGGCCAGGGTGGACTTGCCGCTGCCCGAAAAGCCGACCACGGCGAGGTGCTGGCCATGGTCCAGGTGCAGGTCAATGCCGTTGAGCAGCCGGATGCCACCTTCCACTTCGAAGACCAGGTTTTTCACATCGATGACGCCCTGAAGGTCAATGGGATCGCGAACCTCGTCCGGGTCGATCTTGAACTCGGGCTCGATGTCGAAGTAGTCCATGGTCTTGCTGTAGCGGGTGATGGCGTCCTGGTAGATCTGGTAGAAGTCCATCAGCTCGCGCCAGGGATCATAGATCTTCTCGTAGGCCGAGAGGAAGGCCACGAGGGCGCCGAGGTCGAACCGGCCCTTGATCGCCAGGTAGCCGCCCACCAGGAAGAGGATGAACGGGCCCATGTTCTGGAAGAGGTTGTTCAGGACCTTCACGCCCTGGCGATAGAGGGTCCAGATGATGCGGACCCGGAAGAGGTGCTGCACAAACTTGGCGAACTTGCGGTTTTCTATCTTGTAGGAGCCGTTGCCGTGCACCTCGTGAATGCCGGTGATGGTCTCATTGATCTTGCTGGAGAGCACGCGGGTGCCGTCCACGCGCTCCTTGTTCCAGTTGTTCGTCCGGCGCTGCAGCTTGGGCAGGATGTAGATGAGCAGCGGGTAGAGCGCGAAGGAGAGGCCGGCGAGCATGGGGTTGAGCACGAAGAGGTAGCCGCCGAAAGCGAGCAGGGTGAGCACGTTGGTGACGGGGACGGCCACGGCCTGGCCCACGAACTCGCCCGCCGAGGAGAGCTCCTGCACGATGCAGGCAATGACCGTTCCCGGCGATGACTTGCGGAAGAAGGAGAGCGGCAGGGTCATCACGTGGGCGTAGAGCTCGCGCCGCATGCGCGCCAGGGCCACCTCGCCGATGTAGGTCTGGATAACGTTGATGGCGTACTTGAGCAGGCTGGCCAGCAGCACGGAGCCGATGAAGCCGGCGCAGTACATGTACAGAAGGTCGAGTCGCTTGAGGCTGATGGCCTCGTTGACGATGCGCTTCTGCATCTCCAGCGGGAAAACGCGCGCCGCGACGGTGACGAGAATGATGACGACGAGAAGGATCTGCAGCTTGATGTTGGATTGCTTGATCCAGTAGAAAAGCGAGCGTTTCGTAACCATAGGCGTTCCTTGTCGTGGAGCTGTGCGCTCAAGTGGCATACGAAAAAATATGCCCGCCTCCAAGACAGGCCGGGGGCTGGACGCATTATTCATGCCTCGCGGGCTTTTGGCAATGGCAAGTGGTTCAAAAAAAGGATTTTCACGCCCACTCTTCTGCGGTATAGCCGCCTCCGTGCAGACAGAGGCATCGAACAACTCTTCCGGGGGCATTCTCCTCGTTATGCTGGCGGGCGTGCTGTGGGGGCTCATCGGCCCCGTCGCCAAGCTCGCCATAGCCTCCGGCATGGATGTGCTGGAGGTCGGCTTCTATCGCACCATGATCGGCTGGCTGCTCTTCGGCGGCCACGCCGTCTACCTGGGGCGGACGCGTGTTGAGCTACGCGACCTGCCGTTGATCATGGCTTTCGGCGTCCTGGGCGTGGGCGGCCTCTTCGGCGGCTACGTGGTGGCCGTGGACCAGGGCGGCGCAGCCCTGGCCGCCGTGCTGCTGTACACCGCACCGGCGTGGGTGGCCCTGCTGTCGTGGCTGTTGCTGGGCGAGACCATGAGCGTGTGCAAGCTCGCCGCTGTAGGCATGACCATTCTGGGCGTGGCGCTCATCAGCCAGCTGTTCTCGTCCAACATCTCGGTGACGGCCGCGGCCATCGGCTTCGGCCTGCTGGCCGGCTTCAGCTACGCGCTGTACTACATCTTCGGCAAGCTCTTCCTTGGCCGGTACCACACCTCCACGCTTTTCCTGTACGCCCTGCCGTGCGGCGCCGCGGTGATGCTGCCGTTCTTTTCCTTCCATGCGCCCACAATGCAGGGCATGACCTCCGTGGCCACACTGGGGTTTGTCTCCACCTACGTTGCGTACTTCGTGTACTACATGGGGCTGCAGCGGGTGGAGGCCACGCGCGCGGCCGTTGCCGCCACAGTGGAGCCTTTGACCGCCTGCCTGCTGGCCTACGCCATGTTCGGCGAGGTCTTCACGACCAGCGGCTATGCCGGGGCCGGGCTCATCCTGGGCGGGGTGCTGCTCTCCATCTGGGATGGCAGCCGCATGCGCGTGGTGGGCCGCGAGGCCGTCAAAGCCTTTGACGGTGCGGTCGACTGATCCGGACGGATCTCCCCCACAAGCCTGGGCATGGCGTTCGGACCGAACGGTCTGAACCATCCCGTTCCAATCCCTCGCCGATCACAGCAAGCGCCACGAAAAAGCGGCTCCCCCGTGCCGGAGAGAGCCGCCGTGGAATCGTAGGAGTATCCGCTACTCGCCGAGGTAGGCCTTGCGGATCTCGGCGTTGTCCAGCAGCGCCTCGGCCTTGTCCTCCAGCACCACGCTGCCCGTTTCCAGCACATAGCCTCGGGTGGACATCTTCAGCGCGATGTTCGCGTTCTGCTCCACCAGCAGGATGGTCACGCCGGCTTCCCTGTTGATGGTCTTGACGATCTCGAAAATGTGCTTGGCGATGAGCGGGGCGAGGCCCAGCGAAGGCTCGTCCAGAAGCAGCAGCTTGGGCCGGGCCATGAGCGCGCGGCCGATGGCGAGCATCTGCTGCTCGCCGCCGGAAAGGGTGCCGCCGGGCTGATGGCGGCGTTCCTTGAGCCGCGGGAAGAGCTCGAAGACGTGGTCGCGGTCCTTTTTCACGCCGGCATGGTCGCGGCGGAAGAACGCGCCCATGTCCAGGTTCTCGGCCACGGAGAGCCGCGGGAAGATACGCCGGCCTTCCGGCACCTGGCACAGGCCCATCATGGGCAGCTTGTCCGCATTGATGCCGCGAATGTCTTTTCCCTGGTAGGTCAGGGTGCCGCCGGACGCCTTGACGATGTTGCAGATGGTCATCAGCGTGGTGGACTTGCCCGCGCCGTTGGCCCCGATGATGGAGACAATCTCCCCGGCGGCCACGCTGAGAGTGATGCCCTTGAGGGCCTGGATGCGCCCGTAGTGGGCGGTCACATCCTTGAGCTCAAGCAAGGGCTGGGTGGAATCTGAAGCAGAAGTCATGCGGTCAATCCTCGTCGTCGGAGCGCTTGCCCATGCGTTTGGCGGGAATCAGGCCGGCGGGCCGGAAGAGCATCATCAGGGTCATGGCGCCGCCGAAGGCGAGCATGCGATAGAGCTCGAACTCGCGGAAGAACTCGGGCAGGGCGATGAGCGCGAAGGCGCCGAGCATGATGCCCGGGATGGAGCCCATGCCGCCGAGCACGACCATGGAAAGCACAAGGGCGGATTCGATGAAGGTGAAGCTCTCCGGCGAGACAAAACGCATGCGCGCGGAGAAGAACGCGCCGGCAAGGCCGCCGAACACCGCGCCCATGGCGTAGGCCAGCAGCTTGAAGCGAAAGGTGTTCACGCCCATGAGCTCGGCGGCGGTCTCGTCCTCGCGGATGGCCTCCCACGCGCGGCCGATGCGCGAGAAGTTCAGCCGACGCACGGCGATGATGGCGACGACGGCCAGAGCCAGAGCGATGTAGTAGAGATACTGGAGCTTCTTCATGAAAAAGAGCTCCAGCGTAAAGCCGTGGGTAAAGTTCGGCACGAGCACGGCCGGAGCGTCTATGCCCAGCAGGCCGTTGGGGCCGTTGGTCAGGCTCATCCAGTTGTTCAGCACGATGCGGATGATCTCGCCGAAGCCCAGGGTGACGATGGCCAGGTAGTCGCCACGCATGCGCAGGGTGGGGTAGCCGATGATGCAGCCGGCAATGGCCGCAAAGGTGGCGGCAACGGGCAGCGAGAGCCAGAACGAGAGCCCGTAGTGCAGGGACAGCAGCGCATACGTGTATGCGCCCACGCCGTAGAAGGCGATGTAGCCCAGGTCCAGCAGGCCGCACAGGCCCACCACCACGTTGAGTCCCAGGCCCAGCGTGATGTAGATGAGCACGCTGACCGCGATGTCCTGCGCATAGCGCGAGAAGAGCCACGGGAAGGCGAAGGCAAAGGCCGCTCCCAGAATGACGTAGATCCACAGCGGCGGCGCCAGCAGCGCCTTCTGCACCTCGCCGGCCGCCTTGGCTGCCGGATGCAGCACCGGGTCGAGCCAGCCCTGCTGCTTGGCGAAGTAGATGCACGCCAGGATGATCACGGTCACGGCCACGCGAATCCACACCGCAAAGGCCGGCGCAAAGGTCAACGTGCCGTCGTCCTTGATGCCGAGCAGCGGCCAGAGCAGAAGCAGGAACCAGACCAGACCGATGACCAGCGTCAGCCAGAACTTCCTAGACTCGCGTGTCATCGACGTTCTCTCCCATGATTCCGGTGGGCATGAAGTACAGCACGAGGATGAGGATGACAAAGGCGAAGACATCCTTGTACTCGCCGCCGTGCGGTATGTACGCCGCAGCCATGATCTCCACCATGCCGATGATCAAACCGCCGATCATCGCGCCTGTGATATTGCCGATGCCGCCGAGCACGGCGGCGGCGAACGCCTTGATGCCGGGCACGAAGCCCATGTCGTAGCGCACCGAGCCGTAGTAGAGGCCCACCATGATGCCCGCTGCCGCGGCCAGGGCGGCGCCGATGGCAAAGGTGACGGCGATGACGCGGTTCGAGTTGATGCCGACCAGGGCCGACATGACCTTGTCCTGCGCCGTGGCGCGCATGGCTTTGCCGATGCGCGTCTTGTAAACCAGGGTGTTCAGCGCGAGCAGCAGCGCGGTGGTGAGGCCCAGGATGATGACCTGCATGTAGTTGATGTGCAGGGTGCCAATATCGAACCCGCCGCTGGTGAAGCCGATGGGGTAGGCTTTGTCGTACACGCCCTGGGTGAGCATCAGGCCGTTCTGCAGAAATATGGACATGCCGAGGGCCGAGAGCAGAACAGAGAGCCGGCTGGAGTGGCGCAGGGGCTTGTAGGCGATCTTTTCCACCGCCATGGCCAGCATGGCGCAGTAGCCCATGGAGAGCACCATGGAGAGCCCGAGGCAGAGCCAGGGCGAGGTCTCCATAAGGCCGTGCGCGGCAAGAAAGCTGAGCAGGATCACGCCCATGTACCCGCCGGCGGCGAAGATCTCGCCGTGCGCGAAGTTGATGAGCTGAATGATCCCGTAGACCATGGTGTAGCCCAGGGCGACAAGCGCGTAGACGCCGCCCAGGGTCAGACCGTTGATGAACTGCTGGAGAAAGTAATCCATAGGCGAATGGTGTGCGGGCAGTAGTGTTCAGGGGGCCGCCTGAGCGACCCCCTGTTGGGTGCGTATCAGTCTAGTACAGCTCGCCGGTGTTGGGATCCCAGAAGTTCACGTACTTGCCGTCCTTGATGACCCGGATCACGTAGTTGGAGCCGGAGTCGCCATTTTCCGCGAACTTGACGTGCTTGGTGGCGCCCTCGAAGTCCATCTTCATGATCTCGTCCTTGACGGCGGCGGGATCGGTGGAGCCGGCGGCCTTGATGCCGGAGAGCAGCACGTAGGCGGCGTCATAGGCATAGCCGGAGTATGCGCCGGGGTCGCCGTACTCGGCGTAGGCATCCTTGAACTTCTTGAACGCGGGCTTCTCTTCGTCGATGAAGCCGAAGGTCAGGTAGACGCCGTCGGCGGCTTCCTTGGCGTTCTCGATAAGCTGGGGATGGTACACGGCGTCCTGGGCCACGATGGCGGCGTCGATGCCGGCACGCTTGGCCTGGATCAGCATGAGCGCGCCGGACGAGGAGTTCTGCAGGCTCATGTAGAAGACGTCGGGGTTGGCTTCCTTGATCTTGGTGAGAACGGCGGAGAAGTCCTTGTCGCCCTGGTTCACGTGGTCGTGTTCGATGACCTCGATGCCCGCCTCGTTGGCCAGCTTCTCGACGTTGTCGGCCAGGCCCTGGGAGTAGGTGGTCTTGTCGTCCACGATGAAGATGGTCTTGCCCTTCAGGTAATCAGTCATGAACTTGACCGCGGCCTTGGACTGGTCGTCGTCACGGCCGCACATGCGGAACATGTAATCAAGCCCGCGCTCCGTCACTTTCTCGTTGGTGGAAGCCGGGGTAATCATGATGATGTCCTCTTCCGCCAGGGTCTCGGAAGCAGGGATGGTGGCGCTGGAGCAGTAGGCGCCGACAACGCCGGCCACTTCTTCGTTGATGAGCTTGTTGGCTGCGGCCACGGCCTGGCGAGGATCGCAGGCGCTGTCCTGGGCCAGCAGAACGATGTCGTCGTAGCCCTCGATGCCGCCCTCGTCCTTGATGACCTTGATGGCGGCGCGTGCGCCGTTGGCGATGTCATTGCCGTCGGCGGCGTAGGGCCCCGTGAGGGGGGAAAGGCTGCCGATTTTGAGTTCCTCGGCCTGGACGCCGCCAGCAAACGCGGCGAGGAGACCGAGAGCCAGGATAATGCTGAGTATCCGTTTCATGCGCATCCCTCCTATCTGATTTTATGCTGTTGATTCTTCTGTGCCCAGATATGCCTCTATGACGCGTGGATCATTTTGAATTTCTTCGGGTTTCCCCTGGCAGATGAGCTCGCCGTGGTCCAACACGGCCACGCGGTGGCTGATGCCCATGACCACGCTCATGTCGTGCTCCACCAGGAGGATGTTCTTGCCCGTCTCGCTGATGCGCAGGATCATCTCCATGAGCGCCTTGGACTCGGCCGGGTTGAGGCCGGCGGCCGGCTCGTCCAGCAGGATGGTATGCGGGTCGGACCCCAGGGCGCGGGCGATCTCCAGCCGGCGCTGCAACCCGTAGGGCAGGTTGCGGGCAACCTCGTGCGCATAGGAGCTCATGCCCACGAAGGACAGGGCGGCCATGGCCTTGTCGCGCAGGGCTGCCTCCTCGCGCTTCTGACTGGGCAGGCGAAGCACCGAGGAAAACACGCTGGCAGCGGACCGGCAGTGCCGCGCCACCATGACGTTCTCCAGGGCAGTCATGGCCGTAAACAGCCGGATGTTCTGGAAAGTCCGCGCAATACCGCGCGAGAGGATCTGATGGGGACGCAGGCCCGCAGTGGACTGGCCGTCGTACAAGACTTCTCCGCCACTGGTTTTGTACACGCCTGTAATGACGTTGAAAACCGTGGTCTTGCCGGCGCCGTTCGGGCCGATGAGGCCAAGAATTTCTCCGGGTTTCAGCTCGAAGCCGACCCGGTTCAGGGCCTGCAGTCCTCCGAACGTCACGCTTACGTCTTTGAGCTGCAGATGTGCCATAGACCGCGGAGTATGACCAAAGAGTACCCTGCCCGACAAGTCTTTTTTTACAAAGCTGTCGGCAAAGCTGTAATAAATAGTTTACAAAATTATCAAACTTCTGTTGTTGCAATTTACCGCATTCGGCTCCAGTTCTGCACGCCAAGACCAAGCAGGATAAGGCCGAGCCCCCAGTACGTGTTCGGGTGGATCGTCTCGCCGAGAACATAGTGGATGAACACGAGCGAGATGGGCGGCGAGAGGAAAATCAGCGTGGACACGGAGCCGGCGTGTGTCGCGTGCTTCAGCGCGGCCAGCCACAGGGCGAAGCTCAGGCCCATCTCCAGCGTGCCGATATAGGCTGCGCCCAGCAGGCCGGCCGCAGGCGGCGTGAATGCCACGGCGCCCTCGATAGCCCACACGGCCGCAGCCAGGACAGGCAGGCTGAGCAGGAAGTTCTGGAACAGCCCGGCCACGGGCGATCGCGTGTCCTTGGTGTTGGCGATCCAGTAGCCGGCCCAGAGCAGGGTGGAGCCCAGGGCCAGCGCCAGGCCGAGCAGGGAGATGCCGGTCTCGGCGGAAAACCCCTGGCCGCGCAAGGAGATGATGACCACTCCGGCGTACGCCAGCGCCGTGGCCAGCACGTCCAGCCGGGTGAGCCGGTGGCCCAGGAAGACCGCGGCGAGCAGAGACAGGGTGATGGCCCAGGTGTAGTTGACCGGCTGCGCCACCTGCGCCGGCAGCAGGTCGTACGCCTTGAACAGCACCAGATAGTAGATCGCCGGGTTCACCAGACCCAGGGGCAGGGCCGTGCGCCACCCGGTGCGCAGCCCGGCCAGGGCTTCGATGAGTCGTCCTTGCACGGCAAGCAGCGCGCCCAGCGCGATGGTGGAGAACACGCTGGCCCAGAACACCAGAGCGGCAGGGTGCACGTGGCGCAGGGTGAGCTTGAACGCCGTGGCCATGGTGGACCAGAGAAGGACCGTGGCAAGGCCGTAGGCAAGGGCGCGTTTTTGATCGGGCATGGGCTCTCCAGGGATAGTGATGGCAGATACGCCAAAAGAGCGGCAAGGACCAGCAGGGGGCCAGGCTGAAGCGTTGCCAACGTCCGGCACGGATGCCGTCATGTGGCTCGGAGGCAGAAAAGTTGAGACAGAAAAAAACGGGTGGATAGTAAAGGCTTTACACGAGCCAAGCTCGTATATTATCAAATATTCGTCAATTTCGTGCCTGGTTGGAACATGCTGTTCGAAATCGACCATGCGAGTGTATGCGCCCGTGCGCATTTCGGCTTGAATCTGTTGTTAGCCACGCCGCTGACTGCTGCCAAAACCTTGAAGCCAAAGGTATTGATCATGTCTTTCGATGACAACAGCGCCACTGAAGAAGTCGTGGTGCTTTGCTTCGCCGGCCCGGAGGCCAAACGTAAGGAAGCCTTAGAGGCCATGAACACACTGGGATTCATGGAGATAGGGTCCATGCTCGGCGCATCGCCGGCCTTTGTCCTGGCGCGCGAGCTCTCGCGCAACTCCAATGGCCGGCTCACCCAGGGTGAGCTCGAAGCGCTGCTGGGCATCCGGCGCTAATCCCTTCCCCTGCGGTCCGCTTCCCCGGTCTGCGGCCGCCTCATATCCGGCGCGTTTCTCGCGTGCCTTTTGCTCGAACATGGCGCTGTACATACACACTGTCGTACAGGTCTATGCTTTTGCCTGACGCTGTCTGCAGTTCGCCTTTGCCCTTCGAGCGAGCCGCTGCAGGTGCGCAGAACGCGGACAAGAATGAAACAAAATATCGATTTTGTGCATCGATGTACATATCGATATGAATAGAAATAAATTAAATCAATAGATAATAACCATATCGATTTATATCGTTACCGTCTTCGGCTGTTGCGTAGAGCACTGCCATGCCTGTACAAATCTCCTGCTCCGGCGTATTGTGCGCATCCGATCAACTCTGAGGAGGAGGGCCTGTGGATTTTCTCCAGGAATTTTCCGATCCTGAATTGTGCAGGGCGCTTGTCGCCCAACTCGTGGAGGAGTGCACCGAACCGTTCCGGTTCATGGAAGTTTGTGGCACGCATACCGTGGCCATCTTCCGTAGCGGTCTGCGCTCGCTTCTGCCGGACACCATCATCCACGTGTCCGGTCCCGGCTGCCCGGTCTGCGTCA